>JBLFXH010000249.1:0-4950 GCA_047611125.1 Rhodothermales bacterium | reverse complement strand
TCCTCGGCATCACTGGGGATCCGAGAGCGGGAAGCGGCCTGGCCCCCCACGGAAATTTCCTCGGCCGAGAACACGCCGTCTCGCATCGCATAGCGCCAGGCGGAACCCGATTGGACAGCGGCGAGGTCGAACGTCCCGTCCCGATCGACGTCATCAATGGCGACGCCCAGGACGTCATTGGCGATCAGGACAGGCTCGGACCAACGTCCATTCCGGAGGTTGGCGTGGAAAGCCAGGCTGCCAGCGTCAGTTAGCGTGGTCAGGTCGGGATCGCCGTCGCCATCCAAATCTCCCCATGCGAGACTCTTCAGGCCGCGCACTGGCAGGCGACTGTGCAATTGGAAGGTCCCGTCACCCTTGTTTTGGAGGACCAGCGCATCGCCTTGAGGCAGGCCGACGATCAGGTCCAGGTCTCCCTCCATGTCGAAGTCCACGGCCTCAATCATGCTGGCCGGGGGAAGTGCCGGTACCGAGCCTGCCCGAGTCCTAAATCCCTCCTGCGTCTGAAAGAGAATATGGACCCCCTTCGGCCCAGCGATGGCCAGGTCTGACCGGTAGTCCTGATCTAGATCCTGTATCGCCACGGAGCGCTTGTTGGCGATGGGCTGCGTCAGCTCGAGGGTGCTCTCGTCCGGGAGGTGCAGGACGGACTCACGGGCTAGGAGAATCGACGGGAGTGGATCCCCATTCAGGTGGACGGCCCCTGCCCAGGTCCAGTCCCGCCGCTCCGTGGGGAGGAGATCCTGAAACAGCCGAATCTCCCGGTCGGCGGCTGCTGCTGCCGCCAGCACGGGTTTCAGCGCCACGGGGCGCTGCACCGGGTCGGCCACCAATTCGGGGGGAGCCTGAAGCGCGTTCAGGTCCCTGCGAAACCAATCGGCCCTCACGAGCAGGTTTCCCGCCCTCTCGAGGGCTACCGGCAACGAATCGTCGGAGGCGGCGGCGATGGCCTCCAATGCCGAACGCAGCGCAGACGAATTGGGATGGGGGCGGTCCGCTTCGAGGAGACCGGCGGCCCAGTCTCTGGATAGGGCCCCACTCCCGGTACCAGCGCGGGCGACCGCCAGCCTGAAAGTCAGCGCGGCGTTGCCCGGCATCAAGGACTCGGCGGCCTCCAGGGTCAAGCGGGCTTTGGCTGGCCGCCCTTGTGCAGCCAGAATGTCCGACAGGGTGACCAGATTGCCGACGTCGGGACGGGCGGCCACGTCGCTGCTCAGCAGTCGGAGAGCCCGGAGGGTATCTCCGGCACTGAGTTGGGCGAGAGCTGCAATTCGGATGATTGCCGGCGTGCTCCGTGCTCCCTTCAGGGCCTTGTCAGCGGCAAGTTGCGCGGCCGAAATCTCGCCGCGCCTAAGAGCCAGAAGCGTGAGGTTTGCCCAGGCGGCCTGTTCGCTCGGAACGAGTTCGGTGGCCAGTTCTAGCCGGGCCCTGGCCCTCAGGTCATCGCCAATTTGCATGGCCGCCACCCCGCTGTAGAACGCACCGGAGGCCTCAAGGTAGGCTTCCGTTCCAGGCTCGGGAATGTCCGGACCTACACAGCCGGAGATCGTGGCGAGGAGAGCTAGGGCTGGCGCCCACCACGCTGGACGGCTCAGGCAAGGGACAGAAGGTCGACTCAAGGGAAGCAGTTGATTGATGGGTGGCCGGCGGCCGCCGACACGGCCCCTGAGGGAGTCAGGGAGGATTTAGGTCGGTGCCGGGAGGCCGGTATTCGTTGGGGAGTTCATCCCGAACCCGCTCGAAAGCAAGATACCCGTATACCGTAATGCCGTACGGATCAATCGGAGCCCCGAGCCAGTCCCCCCGAGTGGGGCCGTTGGAAAATCTGATCCAGGAAAGCTGGGGAGCGGGGGGGCGAAGAGCGCCCTGCAACTTGAGAAACGCCGGCTCCTCGTCTTCGGGTTCATAGATGCCTTCGATAAAACCCGTGAACTGGAGGGCGCGCCCCGTCTCGCCATCTCGGACCTGGCCGAAGAAGCTGCGGAGCGGCTCGTTTAGGGTCAAGGGGGCGGCGTCCGCCGGCAGAACCGCAGCAAATCATCAGCGCGGCAAGGAGGCCTAGCGTCCGGGACGATACTCCTTGGGCACCTGATCTGCGACCCGCTCGAATGCGAGGTAGCCGTAGAAGGTGACGCCGTACGGATTTACCACATCGCCCTTGTAGTCGAACACGGCCGGGCCGTTCTCCAGGTTGATCCACGAGGTCTGATACTTCGGCTTCGCACGGGGGCCGCGACGTTGCCAGGCCAAGAAGGCTTCGGATTCAGTCTCACCCATATACGTAATCTCGACGAAGCCTGTAAAGTCCAGGATGTGTTCGTCGGAGGATTCGCCGGGCGAGAAAACCGAAGCGGTATTGTCGATGGGGAAGCGCTGCTGACCCTGCAATGGCTGCGTTCGAGCACCCGGACTCTGTCCGGTAGCTGACATGCTGGGCCGGGAATACAGCTTGAATCCCTGCCTCTCGGTACGATCAGCCAAAAGGGCCAAGAGCAGGTGCCGGAACGACCCCGTGAACGCAGTCTGGCGTTTGGTCTTCCAACGCGCGGCCTTCTCTGGGTCATCCGTCTCCATTTCCGAGAACAGCGGCTCGCCGTCGTACTGGGTCCTTGATGATGTAGCCACAAAGTCATTCAGGAAGTACTGGATTTGATACCCGAGCGCACTGTTTTCTATGATTAGTGGCTCCGATGCTCTGGCTTTAAACCGGCCTGCGGTGTCCGAGAAGTCCAAGACCTCGGGGTTGACGATCTCCACTTCCATCGCGTTCTGCGACTCACCAATAAAGAGGCTAATGAAGCGCTCCAAACGCTTGGCCCAGTTGGGGTCGCCTTCGGCCTCGACCGTCACTTCGCCGACCTCGAAGACCTTCGGGAGAAGCGCGAAGTCGAACCGGTATGCCCTGGCTTTGAACAGGGTGTCGACCGCTACCGGCTCAAAACCGAGCATCGAGACATAGAGACGGTGGGCACCGGGTTGAATGGCCTCCAGCGCATAGTTGCCATTCGAGTCCGTGATCGTGCCTCGCTGGGAGGAGGCAATGAACACATGGGCACCGGGAAGAGAGATGCCCGACTCGGCGTCGGTCACGGTCCCTGTGATTCGTGTGGATTGGGCCTGCAACACACCTGCGCCGGAAAGCAGCAGGATCATAAACAGGCTTGACAGGCGACAGATGGATCTCATGGTCGGTAGACTCATGGTTGATAGAAGGGTGCTGGCGTTCAAAGGGTCCCTGCAAAGGCGGCTCCATTCTACCGTATGGACGGCAGAGCGGCCTCAACGCCGGACTTGGCGGCTTGAACTGTCCTGGCTGGTGGGCGGTTCGTCCTGTGGCGTGTTCGGCTGACGGCGCGCCGCTCCGCCTACCGCGCTGAGCGGATCGCGTCTACCGTGGACGGATCCTCGAGGCTAGAAATGTCGCCGGGATCCAAACCCAGGTGGGAGGCGCGGACCACTCTCCGCATCACCTTGGCATTCCGCGTCTTGGGCAGCTTCTCGGTGAAGTAGATGGCCTTTGGCTTCAGCGGCTTGCCCAATGCGGCCGTGACTTTAGTCAGCAGTGCGGCGCGCAGGTCCTCTCCGGGTTCGGCACCGGAGCGAAGCACGCAGAAAGCAACCACCACCTCGCCCTTGATGTTGTGGGGAATGCCAATGGCCGCACTCTCGGTAACTGAGTCGTGGGCGTTGAGAATGGCCTCCACCTCGGCCGGGCCCAATCGCTTGCCGGCCACCTTGATAGTGTCATCACTCCTTCCCAGGATGTACCAGAGACCGTCGTCGTCGATGGCCGCAAAGTCTCCGTGCACCCAGACACCCGGGAAGCGACTCCAGTAGGAGTCCAAGTAGCGTTGACGGTCACCCCAGAAGCCGCGAGTCATGCCAATCCACGGTCCACGGATCACCAGCTCGCCGACCTCACCGCGAATGGACTGCCCCGACTCATCCACGACATCGGCGTCCATACCCGGCACCGGACCCGAAAATGCGCAAGGCTTGAGGGGCCGCAGGAAGTTGCCGCATACAATTCCGCCCGAGATCTCGGTACCACCGGAGTAGTTCAGGATGGGCTTGGTGCCGCCCAGGGCATGCTTGTGGAGCCACTTCCAGGACTCGGGGTCCCACGGGCTTCCTGTTGAGGCAATCGCCCGCAGGGACGACAGGTCGTGGCTTGCCAAGTGCTCCGGTCCCTCCGGCTTCAGCGCCCGGATCAGGACCGGTGACAGTCCGAGATGAGTCACGCCGTGCCGCTCGATGATGTCCCAGACCCGATCGGGAGCCGGGTGATTCGGAGCGCCGTCATAGAAGACCATGGACGCCCCGATAGCGAGAGCGCCGAATACCAGCCACGGTCCCATCATCCAGCCCATGTCTGTCATCCAGTACATGACCTCGCCTGGTTTGAGGTCCATGGCGTGGGACATGTCCTGGGCAGCCTTGATCGGGAAGCCACAGTGCGTGTGAATCGCTCCCTTTGGTCTGCCCGTAGTTCCGCTGGTGTAGATCACCATGAGCACGTCTTCGGCATCCATCTCCACCGACGGGAACACCGGTCCGCGTCCCCGGAGGAAATCAGCCCAGTGCGTGTCCCGCCCCTCGGAGAAGGGCACGACCAGATCAGCATGGGTCACCAGTACCACTTGTTCTACGGTCGGGCACGATTCCAGCGCCTCATCAGCGACGGTCTTGAGGTCTATCGGCTTGCCTCGACGGCAGAAACCGTCGGCAGTGAAGAGCGCCTTGGCGCTCGCGTCATTCAGGCGAGTGGCAATCGCCGATGGGCCGTATCCGGAAAAGAGCGGCAGGATGATTCCGCCCACTTTGATGACGGCCAGGAAAGCGATGGCCAACTCCGGACACATCGGCATCAAGAGGCCCACGGCATCGCCCCGCCCAATGCCCAGGGCCCTGAGCGCATTCGCAGCGCGGCAGACCTCTGCGTTCAACTCT
>JBLFXH010000248.1:0-4952 GCA_047611125.1 Rhodothermales bacterium | reverse complement strand
TGGTTGTCCCAACGGACGGGTAAGCGGACCGTCTGGAAACCCGCCTCCACGTAGTCGTCGAAATAGTATTCCTCGGCAACGGGGTTATTCCAGGCTGCCTCATACGGCGGCTCGAGCGTGTTGCCCATGTTGATGCCCCGCCCCATGAGCGAAGCGGCTGCCTCCGGCGTCAGTTGAGCGCAGGCGAGTTGAGCGGTCAGGAAAGACAGGAGGAAGCAGACAGTTTTCATCTCAGATCCGGTACTACGTTCAGGCCCTCCTCCAGCGCACGGAAGAGAACGGAATCAACCGCCACGGGGGTTCTTCCCCGGAGCGCGTCTATCAATTGGTATTCGGCCACAATCGGCGCCAGCGCTGCCTTCATACCTGTGGTATCCCCGTCCGCCGCTCTCACCGAGCGTTCGAACCAGCGCGCCCGAATGGCCGCCTGCGCGATGAGCGAGTCCGGTACGAATCCTGGATTGGCGCGCAGCTCATTTCGGATCATCCCGGCCAGGCGCAGACGCGAAGACTCCCAGACCAATTCGTCTGCGGCCTCGTTCTCAAGGCCTCGCCGCTCAGCCTCCAGGGCAAATACTTCGTTGCGAAGCGCCCGGCCCACGGAACGAACCGTGCGAAGCCGAGCCTCCTCAAATGGAAGATCCTCCATCCAGAGGACATAGTCCCCCGCTGTGAACGCGCGCTCCCTGCCGTTCAGATTATAGGTGGCCAGCACCGTCTCGGCATTCATGACGCTACGAAGGCTGTCGATGACCACGCGCTTTGCCATTTCGTCGGCGCCGGCGATCTCGGGCTGCGGGTTTACCTCGAGGGTCAAGTCGTCAATCAGCGCCGCCAAACCGCCGATAGCGGCCCCGTTAGCCTGCACATCCAAGCCCTCCATAAACTGGCGAACGAAGGCATCACCCTCCAGCTTTCGCCGACGCAGTCGGAACTGGCTCTCCATGCCGGCCCGCTTGGTTTGATACTCGGACTCGGTGAGCAGCGGATTGACGATGATGCGCTCGCTCTTGATGATGTGCCACCCCATCCTGGACTCGACAGGAGCAGAGAAGGCTCCCTCTTCCAGGTTAAAGGCGGCTTCCGCGAACGCGTCGTCCGTTTCGAAGTAGCCAATCGGACCCAGGTTGCCGGCCGAAGAGTCACCCGGAACGCCATAGAGGTCTTGTGCCTCCAGCAAAAAATCCTTGCCGGCCCTGAGCCGGTTGTAGGACTCCAGCGCCTCCCCTTCTGATCGGTAGAAGAGATGGCTGACAACAACCTTGGCCTTCCATCGGGCGAAGGCCTGCCGCACCTCAGCATCGGTGGGTGGCGGCAAGGTCTCGAGCAGGGCCTCGTGAAAGAAAACCGTGCCCAGCGCCTTCTTGCGCTCCCGGTCACGAAAGACCTGGAAGGCTGAATCCTGAGCCAGGCCCTGACGCTCCGCCTCCCCTGCGAGGAGGACCGCGTCAATCAGGTTCTCGAGATGCCCGCGGCGGTTCGACTCGGTGTCGTTCTGACCCGTTCGGATCAAGAAGTCTACATACGTCCTCTCAAACCAGGAGTCAGAGACCTCCTCGGTCCCGACCTCGGCAAGAGGCCGAACATTGAGCGGTTGGTCCGCTGGACCGCAGCCTGCAAGAACTGCGACCAGTAACCCGACGCAAATCAGGCCGCCGCCGAGACGTCTAAGGGCAGCAACAAGCACAATGTCTTCTAGAAGTGAATGCGGAAGTCAAACATCCGTACATCATCAAGAAGGTCAAATGGCACGTACGCGAAGTCGAAGCCAAATCGGGCCTTCGCAACCTGGACGTCCAGACCCACACCGTAGCTGAGATGCGAGTCCACGGTGTCATCCAAGAACGCATCCTTGTAGCCAAGGCGAGCCTCGAAGGAGAACGTGCGGGTACCGTATTTGAACTGGCCGCCGAAGTCTGAATTCAGGTTGTTGTCATTCGTCTGATTCGCATCAGCCAGAGCAACAACCTCCATGTTTCCCTTCTTGTAGACCGGTAGCGCCACGCCAAACTTAAACGCGATTGGCAGATCCCAGCTGTCCATGCGGATCCGGACTGGGATGCTCTCAGACGTACCCGAGTTGCCGGGCGCGAGATCGATGTTGCTCTCCGAGTTGATGCCATCCATTGTCATCTTGCCACCGAAGTTCATGATGGATGCAGCAATCTGCATACCATTCAAGTAATCGGTGGCCAGTACAAACCCGAAGTCGAAGGCCACAGTGCTGGCCGTCATGTCTCGGATGCGCTGAGAGACGTACTTAGCCGTACCACCGAAGTGGAACTGCGGCGTCAGGGGCGTCGCGTAGGTCAGGCCAAAGCTCAGGTCTCCGGCGTCGAACGTCTCGCCCGTCCCCTCTGGTCTGGCCACAGTGCGCACGTCCATTGAGCCGTAGTCAACCGAGGCAATGCTGAGGCCGATCACCCCGGATCCGCCGACCGGGACAACAACGGCAGCGGCATTGTAATCGATATCAGCCAGCCAGTTGTGGTGCGTGAAGAACGCGCCGCCACGGTGACGTCCCAGGTAGGGCCTAGAGGCACCGCCAGGATTCCAGAACAAGGCATCGGCGCCGGTAGCAACCGAGGTGTAAGCGTGACCCAGAGATGTACCGCGCGCGCCTGTTCCTATCGTGAGGAACGTGGCCGCCGTGGTACCTGAGCGAGACTGCGCATCTGCCATCGGGACGACGACCAGAGCGGCGAGGAGAAGGATCGGGAAGCGTTTCATTTCAGGTTCCTCCTACTTGACGACGGCAAACTTGCCGATATGCTCGCCAATGCCAGGGGCCTCGACGTGATAGATATAGACTCCGAATGCCAGATCCTGACCACCCGAGGTCTGCAGGTTGTAGAACATGGATCCATCACTACCAACGCCATCGTGCTGAAGGTCGGCAATGCGCTCGCCCCGCAGATTGAAGATGGTGATGGTCGCCGTCCGGGGAAGATTAATGAAGCGAATCCGTCGCTCGCCCCGACCCGTGATCTGCGAGCGCGGCTCGTAGTCTGACGCGCCTACATAAGGATTAGGCACAACCGCGATATCCTCGAGCTCATTCAGGCCGAGCTCCGCGTCGATGCTGGAACCTTTGAGGGTGAACTGGAACATGTCCCCCTCGAAGAACTCACGTTTGACCGTGATGCGAAGGGCGTCGCCGGCGTCTGGTGGATTTGAGGACTCTCCAGCCGGGACAGTGAAGCGGATCCTGTGCCGGAATTTCCATGCCCTCCCATTCGCTTCTGCCAGGATGATATCGTCTCCTGAGTCGAACATTTGATTGCTGTTGCGGTCATCAACGAAGTAGTTGATAGCAGCACCCGTGGACGCGTTAACCGCGAAGATCGGAAGCGTGGGACGGTAGGAGACGCCGAATCGCGGCGGCCTGTATGTGGAATCTGTCTCATTGACCCAGATGAGTTCATAATCCCACGGGGCCTGAACGTAAACGGCTGTCGTGTCCTCCTGAACCTGAGCTAACCAGTTTGAATCGACCCCGTCCAGCTCTGCAGGATTCAACCCGTAAAGCTCATTGGCCGAACCGGGGTTGGACACGAATCCGGTCCTTTCCGTCTCGTACTGCAGGAAACCCTGGCTGACCTCGAAGTTGTTGAACTCGACAACGAAGCCATCCGCCATGGGCGAGATGGGAATCAACTCGGTCTTCGGAAGCAGCAACTCGTTCTTCGCTACATCGAAGATGTCGAATGCTGACGTCTTGAAAAGGTCGTTCGCCAGTTCGCCGGCGTCCTCAGAGTAGAAGCGAACCTGGTAGGGCGAGTCTGGCACAATCAGGTCATCGACCACGATCTGGACCGAGATTGATCCGGAGCCGATGCCCTCGGTAACATTGCTTAGATCCTCGTTGGCTGCCCCGCTGACATAGCCCGCTGGAGTAGAACGAGGGATGATCACAGCAGCATTTTGCGACTGGCCGATCACATTGCCCGCCAGGTCGATGCTGATGTTGAATACGTTCTCCTGGGGATCGATCTGTATCTCACCGTTCTCAATCACACCGTGGTCGTAAGCGACTAGCGCGTAGTAGTAGGTGAGCCCGTTCGTGACATTGTCATCCACGTAGAAGAACGAAAGACCGTTATCCGTACCCAGACGGTAGACACCTTCGCCCTCCAGTACGGTAACCGGACCCTGGAGCCCATTCACGAGGTCCCACTGCCCGAGCGCCTTAAAGAAGGTCGGTGTGCCGTCGATATTTGTAATCGTCCGGGTATCCGAAAGCAAGGCATTCGTGCCTCTGTAGAGCTTGTAGCCCTCGAAATCGAATGACTGGCTGAACCGGTCGAAGCTGGCGATGGAGAGCGTATCCCAAGTCAGCGTAACACGCCCGTCACCCGGCACGGCGGTCAGCGTCGGCGTGAACGGTGGCTGCGCGAAGTTGTAATCCGCGTCGTAGATGGACTGCACCGTACGACGGTTCTTGAAGAAGTCCCGCTCGTCGGCACCGAAGATCCATGCCGTGGAGAAGAAATCACTATCGCCCGGACCCAGAGAGACCGGACCTGAGACGTAAAGCAGGAAGGGCTCGACATCCGCCTGGAAACCGGCAGGAGCGGTACCCAGAGGGAACTGCGCGTAGTTCAGAATGCGGTCAAACAGCCACGTGTCATCGCGGAGGTTGTCACCGGTCTCGTAGAACGGTCGCGCGTTGAGGTCATTTCCTGTCAGCCCAATCTGATCGGACTCACCAACATCCAATTCGTCGAAGTTGGGCTCGCCAACCGTCGGCATACCGTCTGCCTCTCCGTCATCAGGGCCCGGATAAAAGAGGTCAAACGGACCCTTACCGTCACGGCCCACATCGCTGTTGATGGACTCGCCGGCTTCCCAGTTGCCGCTCCCATTGTCGTCGGTGAAGCCAACCCAGTCCAGGTTCTCGTCTCCGGTCCACCAAATGCCTGCCTCGTAAGCTGGCGTCTCTTCAACGGGAC
>JBLFXH010000247.1:0-4974 GCA_047611125.1 Rhodothermales bacterium | reverse complement strand
CTCCTGATGCTCGGCTCAGAGAAGGCGAGCGCGGATCGTTTGCCCTACAGCACACGGGCAGCATGAATCGTGGCGCGCCGTCGCTCTCTGTAACAGTGGTCCCCGATTCGGGTACAAACGAACTGACGGGTCTGGAAGGTGAGTTCAATATCATTATTGAAGGCGGCAAGCGCCTCTATGAGTTCACGTACCGCCGAGCGCGCCGAAGCGCTGCCCGTCAACCGGACACTGACTAGATGTCGCGAAGAGCCCTGATCGGAGGTGCTAGACCATGACGCGTAAACCGAAAGCGTCATCACGCTGTCGATAGGGTTGCTGACCGGTAATCGTCCCGGCCGTATCACGTGCCTCGTCCCCCATGCTCCTCAACTTCCTTCGACTGGCCGTTCGCAGCATGCGACGCCATCCCGCGTACGCCCTGATCAACGTCTTCGGACTGGGGCTGGGACTCTTCGCGTCCTTCATGGTCTTCCTGTGGGTCCAGGATGAGCTGAGCTTCGATCGTTTCCACGACGACTCGGACCAGGTGTACCAGGTAATGCGGACCTCCGTGGACGGCGGAGAGGTCTCAACCGGCCAGACAGTCCCGGCTCCCCTGGAAGACGTGCTGGATGAGGACTTCCCGGAGATTGAGTACACCTCAATCTTCAGTTGGGAAGAGCCTGTCTCCTTTGTCCGGGGCGAACTCGCGTTCCGGAATACTGCTCGTTACGCGGGGCCCGACGTCTTTCAGATCCTCACCTTCCCGTTCATTGCCGGCGACCCTGCGACGGCCTTGGTAGTGCCCGAATCGGTTGTGCTCTCAGAGAGCATGGCTCGTGTCTACTTCGCGGAGTACTTCGAAGGGGTTAGCCGGGAAGTGGCAGCCAGGAATCTTCTGGGTGAGTTCGTCAGGTACGAGAACCGCATCGACCTGACGGTTACGGGAGTTGCGTTCGATGCCCCAGACAACTCCTCGATCACCTTCGAGGCGTTTCTCCCCTTTCAACTCTATGCACGAGAGAATTCCTGGGTCGAGAATTGGGGTAACAGCGGATTCCGGATGTACGTGAAGGTCGTGGCGGGAGTCGAAGGGGCTTTTGTGAGCGACAAGATTCGCGACGTTGTCCGGGACCGCTCCGGTAACCCTGACACCCCCGCGCTCTCACTTCAGGCACTTACCGAGCGGTACCTCTGGTCTAATTATGAGAATGGCGTGCTGGTTGGCGGACGGATTGACTACGTCCGCATCATGGGCATTGTGGGGCTTCTGATCCTGCTCATTGCGGCCATCAACTTTACAAATCTTGCCACCGCCCGCAGTGCCCAGCGCGCACGCGAGATTGGTGTTCGCAAGACGTTCGGAGGATCCCGCGGCGGCTTGGTGACCCAGTTCATGAGCGAGTCGATGGCCACGTCCATGGCCGCCCTGCTCCTTGCATTGGCGGGCGTGTTCTTGCTCCTCCCCGGTTTCAACGAGGTCACCGGGAAGTCCATGTCGCTGCTGAGCGCGCCTCCTTCAACATGGTTGGGCTTTCTCGGCCTGACCTTGTTCACCGGCTTCCTCGCAGGATCCTACCCGGCGGCCTATTTGTCCGGTCTCGGGGTCATTCGAGTCCTTCGTCAGCAGAGCACCGGTCTTGGCGGTGGAAGGCGACTGCGAAGGGGGCTTGTCATATTTCAGTTTGCCGCCTCGATGCTTCTCATCGTTGGCACCCTGACCGTGTACAAACAAATTCAGTTTATCCAGTCTGCCAATCTCGGACTGGATAGAGAAAACGTGATCACCGCGCGGCTTGAGGGCGGAGCCCGCGAGAGTTGGCCGGCCTTCAAGAACACGCTCCTTCAGAGCCCAGACGTTCTATCGGTGACCCATACCGATGGCCATCCGTTCGAGATAAACCAGTCCACGTCCGACTTGGACTACCAGGGAAAAGACCCTGAGGACACCAGCCTGTACTTTCTCTCCTCGATCGGGTACGACTACGTCAACACACTCCGTATGGGGATGGCTGCTGGCCGCACCTTTGACCCGGGCAGGACCCTGGATTCGGCGAACGTCATCATCAACGAGGCCGCCGCCCTGAAAATGGGGCTCGATAATCCGATTGGACAACGTTTTTCTGTGTGGGACCGGGAGGGAGTCGTGATCGGCGTCGTCAAGGACTATCACATGCAGTCCATGTACGGTCAGATTGAGCCGACCATCCTGAGACTCGATCGGACCTACGCGCAGTCGTTTCTGGTGCGGGCCGCGCCCGGAAGAGCCAGAGAGGCATTGGCTGCGGTTGAAGCGAGCTTCCGCACCTTCAGTCCCGGATACCCGTTTGATCCGTCGTTCCTGGACAGCGAGTACGACGAGATGTATCGCTCCGAGCGGGTCGTGGGCACCCTGGCAAACTGGTTCGCCCTACTCGCGATGGGTATCGCGTGCTTGGGGCTCTACGGACTCGCTTCTTTCACAACATCCCAGCGAACCAAAGAGATCGGCGTTCGCAAGGTTCTCGGAGCCAGCGTCTGGAGTGTGGCACTCCTGTTGACTCGCGAATTCGCCCTCCTCGTGGCGGCCAGCTTCGCCCTGGCCACGCCTATCGCGTGGTGGCTGATGTCTGATTGGCTCGCGAAGTTTGAGTACCACGTGGACCTCGGGATCGGCCTCTTCCTGGTCACTGCCCTCGGCATGCTGGTCCTGACCTACCTCACCGTTGGTCTCCAGTCGGTCCGGGCCGCAACCGCCAACCCTGCACGGTCACTGCGTAGCGAGTAGCGCCTGGTGGAGGTGGGTTGGCGCCGGCGGGCGGATAGTCGGGATTGGTTCGATAGATTGCCCTTCTAACCAAGCCGGGCATTTCGTGCCCAAGCGCGGTGCGACAGACACCCGACCTTGCCGAGCGGGACCTGGACGGGGGATCTATCTCCCATGAATCACCCCGAGCAGCGGACCCCTCTTCAGTACGACGTCTCGTGGCAACGGGGGTCCTTAACCATCCAGATCAACACGGGTCCACACGTCTCCATCGACGCGATCGAGCCACAAGTCATTGGCGATACGCTGGCGTTTTCCATGAGAGAGCCCGAGCAAAACCAGCTAGTTCAGTGCCGTCTGGTATTTACTCAGACCGGGTCCTATTCGGGCAAATGCGTGGATGGTGTCGGCAAGTGGGCAAGAGCACTCTTTCCCGTCGCCTTTCAGAGATGCTGGACATTCCCCACATCGAGTTGGACGGCATTAATCACATGGAGAACTGGCAGCAGCGGCCGAGTGCAGAATTCCACGCCATGGTTGATGCCCGGACGGAGTCCGGCCGCTGGATAGTCGACGGAAATTACTCGGGACTCCCGGCCATGCTTTGGCCTAAGGCCACGCACCTGATCTGGTTGAGCTACTCCTTCCCTCTGGTGCTTGGACGCGGCCTGAAGAGAACCATTCGACGTGTCGTAACCAAGGAAGAGCTGTTCAGTGGAAACGTAGAAACATTCCGCCAGGCGTTCATGAGCGGTGACTCCGTGCTCCATTACATGGTGGTGAACTTCCACCGCAAGCGGAAGGCGTATCGCCGGACATTCAAGGACGATGGTACTTGGGGCCTCGAAATCGTCGAGCTTACCAGTCCACGGGAGACGGAAGCATTCCTGAGGAGACTCGAAGAGACGGCCCAACCTAGACCCACATGAAACGCAGCCTCGGTTTTTGGCGCTCTTGGGCGCTCGTGGTGGGTCTCATGATCGGGAACGGCATTTTCATGCTCCCGGCCGTGCTAGCCCCGTACGGCAGTTTGAGTTTGCTCGGCTGGATCTTTGCAGGTGGGGGCACGCTGCTGGTTGCGCTCATGCTGGGATCACTGGCCCGCCGAATTCCCAAGTTGGGCGGGCCTTACGCCTACACGCGGGCAGCCCTTGGTGACCTGCCGGGTTTCCTAGTTGCCTGGGGCTACTGGATTGCCGTTTGGTCGGCGACCGCAGCCGGAGCCATCGCCTTCGTCGGGTACCTGGGCGTGTTCGTTCCCTCGGTAGCCACCGATCCTGTCTTGGGAGCCATCGCGGCACTCGTTGTCATTTGGTTGATGACGGGCATTAACGTGGCCGGCGTCAAGACCGTCGGAATCGTACAGCTAATCACAACGCTGCTGAAGCTCCTCCCCCTGTTTTTGATTGCCGGAACCGGCCTCCTCCTTGGAGACGTCAGCGCCGTTCCGGCAGCCAATCCGCACGATCAGTCCATCCCTGTCCTCATTGCCAGCCTCGTAATCCTGACCATGTGGGCCTACGCGGGTGTTGAGTGCGCCACGATTCCAGCAGACGACGTCATCAACCCGGAAAAGACCATTCCGCGGGCCCTCGTGGTGGGTACGCTCACGGTGACCGGGGTTTACATCATCGCCACATACGGAGTCATGGCGTTGGTACCGAATGCCGAGTTGGCTGTCTCCACGTCGCCGTTCGCGGACGCGGCATCTGTCATATTTGGACCGTGGGGGGCGGGCCTAGTGGCGATTGGAGCGATTGTATCGATTACCGGATCGCTCAATGCTAACATCCTCGTAGGGGGCATGATGTCGCGGGCCATCGCACTAGACAAGCTGTTCCCTTCGCGATTTGCCGCGCTGAACTCCGCCGGCGCCCCCGGTTTTTCCCTGGCCATCTCTGGACTGCTGTCCTCCGCGCTGATCGTGATGAACTACTCGAAGGGGCTGGTGGCCGCCTTTGAGATGCTCATTCTGCTGTCCACACTGACCACGCTACTGCCCTACGCCGCCTCGGCTGTGGCGGAGTTGGTTCTTCAGAGACGAGATGCGGCGTCAGGCACCTGGAATTGGACTGCGGTGATCATCGCCGGCGGGGCTTTGGCCTTCTCGGTATTTGCCATCGTCGGATCAGGGCTGGAAGTGGCGGCCTTGGGTCTCATTCTGCTGGCAGCGGGCTTACCGATATACTTCTGGGTAACTCGGCGTGAGCAGACCTAGGCAGTTGCGTCGTGCAGTTGCGTCCTGCAGC
>JBLFXH010000246.1:0-5071 GCA_047611125.1 Rhodothermales bacterium | reverse complement strand
CCAATCCGGCGGATGTCCATCCGAACCGAGCTGTAGAACTTCAGAGCCCGGCCACCCGAGGTGGTCTCCGGGCTCCCAAACATCACACCGATCTTCTCGCGGATCTGATTGATGAAAATGAGAGACGTGTGGGTCCGGCTGATCGTACCGGTCAACTTCCGCAACGCCTGCGACATCAGTCGAGCCTGAAGGCCGACATGGCTGTCTCCCATCTCGCCTTCGATCTCGGCGCGTGGCACCAGCGCGGCCACGGAGTCAATGACGATGACATCAAGCGCACCACTCCGTACGAGCGTATCGCAGATATTGAGCGCATCCTCCCCCGTATCCGGCTGCGATACCAGCAGGTTGTCGATGTCCACGCCCAGCTTGGCGCCGTAGGCCGCATCGAACGCATGCTCAGCATCAATGAATGCGCACGTTCCGCCGTTCATCTGGGCCTGGGCGATGATGTGCGTCGCCAGCGTGGTCTTACCCGAAGACTCCGGGCCGTAGATCTCGATGACACGGCCTCGGGGAACGCCCCCTACACCGAGAGCGGCGTCCAGCGCCAGCGATCCGGTTGAGACGACATCGTGACGGCGGATTGGGGCATCACCCAATCGCATGATGGATCCCTTCCCGAAGTTCTTATCGATCTGCTTCAGGGCAAGCTCGAGCGCCCGCGCCTTGGCAGGGTCGTTCGCGCGGGTAGCGATGGGGAAGGACGTTGTTTCTTTGCTCATGTGACTTCGATTTAGGGTCCGATCCGGCGATTTGGTGCCCGGTTCTGAGCACCTATATACGGATATGTTCGAACATATGTTTGATTTGCGACAACCTTATGTCACATGTGAGCAATTTTTATAACGTCATTCCGGAAAAAGACTAGGCGCCGGTCAGCATTGCGCGGCGAAGAAGGTCCAGTGCCGTGGTGGCTGTGCGCGCCTTGTTACCGAGCCGATCGTGGTGCATCACCACCTTGATAGAGCGAGACTTGCCGGGGGTACAAACGGCGATCCAGACCGTTCCAACAGGCTTTTCATCTGATCCGCCACCCGGGCCCATGATGCCAGACGTGGCAATTCCGCAGTCGGAACCGAGAGCTTTACACACCCCCCGGGCCATCTGCTCCACGACCTCCTGACTCACCGCTCCGACCGTCGAGAGGGTCTCCGCGAGAACCCCCAGCCGTGTCGTTTTAATCTCGTTATCGTAGGCCACCACCCCGCCTCGCACATATGCCGAGGCTCCCGGGACGTCCGTTAGACGGCTCGCCACGAGTCCGCCCGTGGCGCTCTCGGCCGTGGCCACCGTCCAGCCCCGCTGCCGTAGCTGCTGGCCTACCACAGCCTCTATGGTCTCCTCTCCCTCACCGTAGACATGTCTGCCGGCCTTCGCCCTGAGATGCGCTTCCAGACCCGCCAGCACGTCGGGACTGCCGGCCGGGGCGGTGAGTCGAACGCGCACACCGTGGACGGAAGGCAGATAGGCCACCTCGGCTCCTGATGAGGTCCACGGTGAGATCTCGCCGACATCGTCATGCAGGCGCGATTCGCCGACGCCAGTGGTCAACAGGGTCTTGCGGATGGAGGGTGACAAAACGCCTGAGGCCAGAAGGCGAGGCACCACGTGCTCGTCTATCAGACCCTTCATTTCTCTGGGAACGCCAGGAAGGATCAGGAGCAAGCAGCCGTCTTCGTGAAGCAGTCCCGGAGCCGAACCCCACCGGTTTCTCAGGACGCTAAAGCCCTCCGGCACCTCGGCCTGCGTTCGATTCGAAGGACTCATCGTCCGACCAACCCTATCGTACCGGGCCTTGAGCGCATCGAAGAGCCCCTGATCCAGGATCAACTGAGCGCCAAACAACGACGCCACGGCCTCCTTGGTGATATCGTCGTGTGTGGGGCCGAGGCCTCCGGTTACAATGACTACCTCCGCCCTTTGCCTTGCCGCATCCACCGTCTCCCGAATAACGTCGCGATCATCTCCGATGGTGACCACTCGGGTAAGTGTGACGCCTAAGTCTGAAAAGCGCTGACCCAGCCACGAGGCATTCGTATTGACAACCTGCCCGATCAGCAGTTCATCGCCGATGGAGATCAGCTCAGCCGTCAACCCGCCACCTGGGCGTCCGACCACGCCTTCGGATCTCGATGCCACCTCCGTAGCGAATCTATCTCGCCCTCACCCAGGTCGCGCGGGCCGCGCGGGCCGCTCAGATGCTCTGCCGCCTCCAAGAGATGCTGAAAAGTGGTCAGCGTGTGGAGGGGCATGTTGGCGTCGCGAAACGCGGTCCGCGACATCGGGATGCCGTAGGAGAAAATGGCCAGAACCGCGGGGACTGTCGCACCGGCATCCTGGAGGGCGTGCACGGCGGCCAGGGATGACATCCCCGTGCTGACCAGGTCTTCTATGAGCAGAACCGAATCACCCTTATCCAAAGGACCTTCAATCTGATTGCCCCGGCCGTGCTTCTTGGCGCCAGAGCGCACGTAACACATGGGGAGGTCCAGGGCGTCGGCCAGCCAGGCCGCGTGTGGGATGCCGGCTGTAGCCGTCCCAGCGACACGCGAGAATGTGTAGTTGGCGGACATTGCCGCGAAGCCAGCGCAGATTGCTGCGCGAAGATCGGGGTGCCCGAGCGTCATCCGATTGTCGCAGTAGATGGGCGACTCCAGGCCCGAGGCCCAGGTAAACGGATTGGAAGGGCGAAGAACCACAGCCCCGATCTCCAGCAGGCTGGCGGCCAATTCGGCCCCCGACACGGGTTCAGCCTTCATCAAATTCAGCGTCAAAAGCGGGAGTTCTTGCGTAAGTGATGCCGGTGAGGACCGTGATGAAGACGGTCGCCCAGAGCAGGACCTTGATGATCATCGAATGGAGGAGCCAAGCGGACCATTCGCCCACGCCACCCGGAACCAGCTCAGCAGCCCACAGAAGCAGCACCGCAATCAGGAAGGTCAGCTGGAATGTGGTTTTCCACTTCGCGGCAGAGGACGTCTTCAGCACCTTGCCCTGTCGGCTGTACCAGACGCGCAGTAGGGTAACGAAGACATCACGACCCGCAATCAGGGCAACAGCCCAGAAGGGAGCGAGTCGCGGGTCCAGCACACAAAGGGCTGCGAAGGTGCCAAGGACCAGCACCTTGTCCGCCACCGGATCCAGAAACTGCCCGAGCTTGGAGCCCGCTCCAAAGTGCCTCGCCAGCTTCCCATCCAAGTAATCGGATATCGATGCCAGAATGAAAAGAGTGGCAGCCCAGATCCTCGGAGTCAAGGAATCTGAGAACAGCAGCCACAGCACTAGCGGCGTCACGACTATTCGGATAATCGTAAGTGCGTTAGGAAGGTGCTTCATTCGAAATGGGTCGGGAGGTCCGGCAATATACCGGTCGGGCGGAAGGCTGCTGACTGAGTTGTCATTTTTTCAGCCTTGCCCGGTTATGTCACGACCAGAAGCGGGTCCTGAGGGGAAAGTCTGACATAATGACGGACAAATGCGATTGGCACGGCGCTTGAAACAAAGGTCTTCGACCGGCAAGCCACCAAGGGCCCGCCCGAATTGACAGCTGCAAAGACAGACATCTAATGAGCAAGATTATAGGAATCGACCTGGGAACGACGAACTCCGTTGTTGCCGTAATGGAGGGCGGTGAGCCCGCCGTTATCACGAACTCTGAGGGAGCGCGGACCACCCCGTCCATCGTCGCCTTCAAGAAGGACGGCGAGCGCCTGGTCGGTGCCCCGGCCAAGCGTCAGGCCATCACGAACCCGACAAAGACCATCTTCTCCATCAAGCGCTTCATGGGGCGCCAGTATGATGAAGTGGCTACAGAGATCACCGAAGTCCCCTATGAAGTAGTCAAGGGCGACAACGATGTGGCTCGCGTCAAGATTGACGACCGCGTCTACACACCGCAGGAAATCTCGGCGATGGTGCTCGGCAAGCTGAAGCAGACCGCTGAGGACCACCTGGGCGAGAAGGTCACCGAGGCTGTTATTACGGTCCCCGCATACTTCAACGACGCCCAGCGTACCGCGACCAAGGAAGCCGGCGAGATTGCCGGACTGAAGGTCCGCCGCATCATCAACGAGCCTACCGCTGCTGCCCTTGCCTACGGCATGGACAAGAAAGACCACGACGAGATGATCGCCGTGTTCGACCTCGGTGGTGGTACCTACGATATCTCCATTCTGGAGCTCGGCGACGGCGTCTTCGAGGTCAAGTCCACCAATGGTGATACCCACCTGGGTGGTGATGACTTCGACCAGCGCCTGATCGACTGGATCGCTGACGAGTTCAAGAAGGCAGAAGGCATTGACCTCCGGAAGGACGCGATGGCCCTGCAGCGCCTCAAGGAGGCTTCCGAGAAGGCCAAAGTGGAGCTTTCCAGCTCGACCGCCACGACCATAAACCTGCCGTTCATCACGGCTACGCAGGATGGCCCGAAGCACTTGACGCTGGATCTGTCCCGCTCCAAGTTCGAGAAGCTGGTAGATGACCTCGTGCAGCGCACGAAGGCCCCGATGGAGAAGGCGCTCAAGGACGCCGGCCTCAAGAAGGAGCAGATTGACGAGATCATCTTGGTGGGTGGCTCCACCCGCATCCCGAAGATCCAGGAAGTGGTCGAGGAGTTCTTCGGCAAGAAGCCCAACCGCTCGGTAAACCCCGATGAGGTTGTCGCTGTCGGCGCCGCCATCCAGGGTGGTGTGCTCTCAGGCGATGTGACTGATGTCCTTCTCCTGGACGTGACCCCGCTGAACTTGGGTATCGAGACACTTGGTGGCGTGACCACGGTGCTGATCCCGGCGAATACGACCATCCCAACCCGCAAGGGCGAGGTCTTCTCAACCGCATCGGATAATCAGCCTTCGGTTGAAATCCACGTTTTGCAGGGAGATCGGACGATGTCCACGGACAACCGGACCATCGGTCGATTTCACTTGGACGGTCTGCCCCCTGCCCCGCGCGGTCTTCCGCAGGTCGAAGTGACCTTTGATATTGACGCCAACGGCATCCTGAATGTCGGCGCCAAGGACAAGGCCACCGGCAAGGAGCAGTCTATCCGCATCGAAGCCTCATCCGGCCT
>JBLFXH010000245.1:0-5117 GCA_047611125.1 Rhodothermales bacterium | reverse complement strand
GCAGTCGCGAATGACGGCGATGCTGATCGAATCGGCATGGTGGACGACAAGGGGCGATTCGTTGATTCCCATCGGCTGCTCGCGCTGTTGCTCTGGTACCTCCATGAGGAACAGGGCCTCACGGGCGAGATCATAAAGACCTTCTCAACCACGGACATGCTGGACAAGATGGCGGCCGAGTATGGTCTGCCCATCCACACCACGCCCATCGGGTTCAAGTACGTCTGTGAGTACTTCCTCAAAGGCGATGTAATTGTAGGAGGCGAAGAGAGCGGCGGAATCGCGGTAAAGGGCCATTTGCCCGAGCGCGACGGGATCTATGTGGGTCTGCTGGTTCTGGAGATGATCGTCAAGTCAGGCCGCCCGTTGTCGCAGCTGGTGGACATGCTGTTCGAGCGGTTCGGTCCGCACGCGTATTACCGCAGCGATGCCCACACCTCCGAAGCCAAGAAGTTGGCGGCGTTGACGGTGCTGGCCGAGGAAGGTGGCCTTTCGTCCATCGCTGGCAGGCCCGTGAGGACGCTGGAAACGCTCGATGGCTTCAAGCACAGGATGGATGGGGCGTGGCTGTTGGTTAGGCCCTCGGGCACGGAGCCGGTCCTTAGGATCTACGCCGAGGCGGCCACGGCAGCGGACGCCCGCACGCTGGTGGAAGACGCGGTTCGACAGCTGGGCGTCTAGCGGTTCTTGCCTCAGTCAGCCTCGCTCAGTCAGCCTCGTTCAGTCAGCCGGCAACAGCGGTTCGACCAGGAGCGCGAGCTCGGCCAGCATCATGGCCGTGGCGCCCCAGATGGTGTGTCCGTTCAAACGCCAGGCCGGGACCGAGCGGTTGAGCGCGGGCATGTCGATGAGTTCGCGGGGACCGTCGACGAAGTCCCGGAGTGGCCTGGAAAACGCTGAGGCCACTTCGCCCGGATCGAGGGTTAGCGCCGGAAGTTTGGCTGTCCACCCGACATAGGGGAATACACAGAAACCAGTGGGCGGGATGAACAGTGAAGTAAGTGCCCCCAGTACCTGCACCTTGTCTTCGGAGACCCCAATTTCCTCGCGGGTCTCCCGCAGGGCAGACTCCATTCGTGACTCGCCTTCCTCGCGGCGACCGCCGGGAAACGCGATCTGGCCGGGGTGCTTGTTGAGGTGACCCGGCCGTTCAATCAAGACAACCGATAGTCCACTCGAATCAGGATGGATCAGGGCGAGCACGCCCGCCTCGCGACATGCGTTATCCCTGATGTCGTGTTTGCCGGGTCTGCCCCGCGGCGACATCTGAGCCTGGGCATCGCGGCCTGGTAAACGGCCTTGGAGTCGATCCTTGAGAAGGATCGGAAACGCCTCTGACATGCTAGAGCGTCTCCACGGAAATGAACTCAAATAGCGACAGCGACTCAAGCAGTACGGTGTACGTCCGTGTCCGCCGCCGGACGCCATAAGATCCGGAAATCGCGCGCGAAACCGGGATGTCCAGGCCCTCGTGTCGGACGTATTCGACTTCCACGACCAGCGTACCGCGGTCTTCGCCGCGGATGATCGCGCGGGCCTGAAGGAGCCGCCCGGAAGGTCTGGCGAAGTGCCAGACCACCCGCTCAATGGCGCTTTCCTCGTCCGGTGACACCGTCACCAGCCGGAAGGATTCCCGTCCATTGACCCGGTCGGGCTCGGGCGATCCGCGCGTTTCCAGTGTCCGAAGAAGGTCAGCCGGAAAAAGCAGGGCATCAGCTGCCCTCAACAGGTCACGCCGGATGGGGGAACGGAATCGGCGTCGCCCTCGGCCCTGGCCTTCCTCCACGACCCGTCCCTCGGTACGGATTTCTCGTACCGAGCGGGTAACGGCGTCTGACGACGGCTGGAGCGTGACGTCGAAAACCACCTCCATCTCGCGCGGTCCGAAGGCACCATCTGTCGAGAATGTGCCGCGCTCCAGGATTTGCAGACGCGCAATCGTAACGGATGCTTCGTGCTGCGCGACGGCCCAACGGTGGACCCAGGTGTCGGCTGATTGGGCATGCGCGTCAGGGGCTACCACAGGGCCAGCCATCACGAAGCCAGCCAGGAAAAGGGATACTATGGTGACAGGTCGCATCATTTTGGCCGCCGTATACTCTCATATGCTCGTTGAGTTTGATTCTACGGGTTTAGCAAGGCTCCTCAGACACCGACTGTGCACCAAGATGGCCGAAATTCTACTGGTTGAGGATGATGCGGAATTGTCGCAACTCGTGGTCCGCCGGCTGACGGATGCGGGATACAAGGTTCGCCATGTCGCTGACGGAGAGCTGGCACTCGAAGCGGTCGAGGAGTCAGTTCCTGACCTCGTCCTCCTGGATCTCATGCTCCCCCGTATTGACGGCCTGGAGGTTTGCCGAAGACTGCGCTCGTCGCACCCCGCGTTATACGTGATCATGCTGACGGCCAAGACCAGCGAGATTGACCGGGTGGTTGGGTTGGAAGTCGGGGCCGATGACTACGTCACCAAGCCCTTCAGCCTGGAGGAATTGGTCGCCCGGATTCGGTCTGCCTTGCGCCGCGTTTCGATGTCCGAGCAGAAGCCCGACGACGACGGCAAGCCCATCAAGGTCGGCGATCTGGAGATCGATCCGGTTCGCCGGGAAGTCCGAGTGGACGGGCGTCTGGTACACCTGACCGTGCGGGAGTTCGATCTCTTGGTGTTCTTGGCACAGCAGCCCGACCGACCATTCACGCGGCTGCAACTGCTAGCAGATGTCTGGGACATCCACTATGAGGGCTACGATCGAACCGTGGATTCGCACGTGCAACGTCTTCGGGCCAAGGTTGAGGTTGACCCGGCTCAGCCGCGCTACGTCCGGACGGTCTGGGGCGTCGGGTACAAGCTGTCCTCCGAGGACCCGGCTTGACATCCCCCGAATCGGGGTGGCTCGGCGCTTTGCGTCAGTCGGTTTTCTGGCGGGTTGCGGGAGTTCTCCTTCTCGCACAGTTGATCGCGGTCGGCGTCGCGGCGGGCCTGATGGTCCGATCGGCTTCCGACGGGGCCTACGAACTGGCCGCCGAGAAAGTCAGGCTTAGGCTGGATGCCGTTGCGGAGGAGCTTGAGTTGCGCACAGACTGGGATGCCGGCGGGCTGTCGAATCTCGCCGCTCCGCTGCTGGCCGATCTCTCGGCGCGGTTTCCGGATCCGCTGATCATCGTGGATGCCATCGGCCAGCCTCTTCTTGTTGCCAGGCCGAACGGCGACGTCGATGGACCAGAGGCTGCTTTAGGGCTTCCGTCCGATCTCGCTGCCTCTCTGGTTCTTGGGGTCATTGTAACCTCTCGTGAGGACGGCTGGATGGTGGCTCCGGTCTATGACGAAGTCGGCTTCCTTTCGGGGGGCGTGGTGATTCAGCCGCTGGATGCGTCCTTGAACTTGGAGCTGGCACCGGCCAGAACAGCGCTGGTCCGCGCACTGGCCACGTCCGGATTGGTAGTCCTAATCCTGGCACTCTTGCTGGCCTCCGTATTCACCTTGGGGCTTGTACGGCCGCTGCGGGAGATGACCCGTTTGGTGGGCGCCATTGGGCGGGGCGATTACGCCCGGAGGCTGGACGCTACCAGGCAGGATGAGTTGGGACGGCTGGCGGGCACGATCAACGAAATGGCGTCACAGGTCCGCGAAAGCATAGACCAACTGCAGGCTACAGACCGGATCCGGCGCGAACTCGTGGCCAATGTCGGTCACGATCTCCGGACCCCGCTGGCGTCGTTCCTGGGCCGAGTGGAAGAGGCCGATAGGATGCTCCGAGAGGGCCGCGTAGAGGAGGCCAAGGAGTATCTGGAGAACGCCCGGAAGCAGGCACATTATCTCAAGGGCCTGGTGAATGACCTGTTCGAGTTGAGTGTCCTGGATTCGCCCACGCCGCGCCTGCGTATCGAGCCAATTCCCATCGCGGAAATTGTGCAGGATGCCTGCGACCAGTTCCGGGGTGATCTAAAAGTGCGGGGCGTAGGCCTAGGGGTGGATGTCGCGCGAGGCATCCCACTGATCGAGGGGGACGGCGTGCGGCTTCTTCGTCTTCTCGGGAATCTGCTCTCCAATGCTGCTCGCCACACGCCGGACGGGGGCGTCATTTCGGTAGAAGTCCAGCAAGTTGGCGAGGCCGTCCGCGTTCGTGTTTCGGACACGGGACCAGGACTGGCCGAAGAGACCATGGCCAACCTCTTCGAACGGTACTACAGGGGGACCGATGCGCGCACTCGCCAGAGCGGCGGAACGGGGCTTGGGCTCGCGATCTCGAAGGCGGTAGCGGAGGCGCACGGCGGGGATCTGGAGGCGGGGAATCGGCCAACCGGCGGCGCGGTGTTTACGCTCACCTTGCCGTTCCGGCCGCCTGCGCTAGGGTGAAACGTAAAAGGGCCCATCCCGAACGGGGATGGGCCCTTACCTCAGCCTTCCAATTGGCGGGCTCCGCGGCCAGGGCGGCCTGGCGCCAAAGCCGGAGCCGCTAGGAGACGGTAATCTTCCGCGGCTTGCTCTCTTCAGACTTGGGCACAACCACCGTCAGGACACCGTCGGTGTAGCTAGCCTGGATCTTGTCGTGCTTGACCGTCCGCGGCAGCGCGAATGTCCGAGCAAAGCGTCCGTAGGGCCGCTCCGTGCGAAGCAGGACATCGGAGTCTTCACGCTCCTGCATCTGGCGCTCGCCACTGACGGTCAGCGCGCCCTCCTGAAAGTCAATGCTGAAGTCCTTCTTGGACATCCCGGCGGCATCCATGCGTACTTCGTAGACATCCTTTCGCTCTACGAAGTCCATTCTTGGAATCCAGTTCGAGGCTCCGTTCTCGCGCTGGAGGCCAGGGAAGAAGGAGTCGAAAATGCGGTCGAATTCGTCCTGGAAACCACGTGAGTCAACCGAAGGAGAGAAGCAGGCAAGCTTGTTCATGGTTCTATGCAAGAGTCTGTTATTGTTTGGGTTCACTCGTGTTCGAGTTCACCAATACAGCTTGCAACGGGCGTGCCAGTGGCCAGAGTCGGACATTTTGCCGCACTTGGGCGGGTGCCTGCTTGTCAGAAATGACAAGCAGGCTGTATTCCTGACAGAATGCTGAGGCGCGGGGGGGGCGGCGCGTCAGTTGGCGGGGATTTCGGGGCAGACCCCCCCCAC
>JBLFXH010000244.1:0-5150 GCA_047611125.1 Rhodothermales bacterium | reverse complement strand
CGATGGGCGGCCTGCGTCGGCTATGCTTGCGCAGAAGAGGCAGTATCTTTAACCAGATGGAAAGAATACTACTAGGAGTTGTCCGGTATGAATGAGCAAGGTGCCAGCGATTCACTCCTGAACAGAGAAATAAGCTGGCTGCACTTTAACCACAGGGTCTTGCAGGAGGCCTCAGATCCCTCTGTGCCGCTGCTTGCCCGCCTCTCGTTTTGCGGCATCTTTTCGTCCAATCTGGACGAGTATTTCCGGGTCCGAGTGGCGTCCCTGAGGACTCTTCTGCGTCTAGGTCAACCCGATGCCGAGCAGATGGGCACCGAGCCGGGGCGGCTGCTGCACGACATCCATCGTTTGGTGCTTGAACAGCAGGAGACGTATGGCGGCGTCATCGCCGAGCTCATGGATGAATTCGCCCGAGAGGGTATTCGTCGTCTGGACGAGACGGAAGTCTCTCCAGAGCATCACGAGTTCTTGCGGTCCTACTTCGACAGCGCCGTGGCACCGCACCTGGAGCCCATCGTCCTATCAGAAGCAGGTGCGCCCCCGTTCTTGGACAACCGGGCCATCTACCTTGCTGTTGAGCTCTGGTCGGCGCCCGGTGAAGGATCATGGTCCCCACAGTATGCCCTGATCAAAGTCCCCGAGGAGGTGCCCCGTTTCCTCAGGTTGCCCGACGCGGACGAGCACCGCTACATGTTTCTGGATGACGCGATTCGGTTTAACCTCCCCAGGGTTTTTCCCGAGCATGAAGTCGGAAGAGCTTATGCGGTCAAGCTGACACGAGACGCTGACCTCAACCTTGACGACGAGTTCGAGGGCTCGGTGGCCGACGCCATCCGCGAAAGCCTTGGACAGCGGCACCTTGGCGCGCCTAGTCGCTTTCTCTATGACATGCGTGCCCCCTACCAGTTGGTGCATTTTCTGCGACAGCGGCTGGACCTGGCCGAAGAAGACATGGTCCAAGGCGGACGGTATCACAACCTTCACGAATACCCGCGATTCGATCGGGACGATCTAGCGAGTCCGGAGTGGCCAGCCGTCCCACACCCCGTCCTGGATAGGGCGCCCTCTGTTTTTGAGGCGGTCCGCGAGGGGGATCAGGTGCTGCACATGCCTTATCAATCGTTCGACCACGTCGTCGAATTCCTTGACGAGGCGGCGCGTGATCCGGCTGTGCAGGAGATCTGGCTTACAGTCTACCGGGTGGCGCGTGATTCTAGTGTCCTTCAGGCGCTCATCCGCGGCGCGGAGGCAGGGAAGCGCGTCACGGTATTCATGGAGGTACAGGCGCGCTTCGACGAAGAGTCCAACCTCGAGTGGGCGAAGCGACTCGAAGCGGCTGGAGTACGCACCCTCTACTCCATGCGCGGGCTCAAAGTGCACGCAAAGATTGCTCTGGTGGTACGCCAAGAAGACGAGGGCCTCAGGCGATACGCCTACGTCGGCACCGGCAACTTCAATGAAAAGACGGCCGTCATCTACGCCGATCATGGCGTCTTGACCTGTGACGAGCGGATAACCGCTGACGTGGAAGAGGTCTTTCGCTATCTGGCGGGGGAGGTGGCCGAGCCCCAAACCAAGCACTTGCTGGTAGCTCCGTTCTCACTACGTAACGGGTTCAACGGCCTCATCGAACACGAGCAGTCTAGAGCCGCAGCTGGCGAACCGTCCGGGATGATTCTGAAGATGAACTCGTTGCAGGATCCGGACATGATATCCCGGCTGTATCAGGCATCACGCGCCGGGGTGCCGATCGATCTCATCGTCCGCGGTATTTGCTGCCTAATTCCAGGAGTAGCAGGTCAGAGCGAAACAGTGCGGGTCCGGAGCATCGTTGACCGGCTTCTGGAGCACGCTCGCATTTACCTATTCCACCACGACGGAGAGGAGCGCATGTATCTAGCCTCAGCGGACTGGATGACCCGAAACCTATCCAGAAGAGTCGAAGTCGCCATCCCGATTTATGACCCTGAGGTCAAGCGCCAGCTTCGCCAGTGCATCGACATCCAATTGGCCGACAACGTCAAGGCCCGGGAATTGGACGCGAGCGGGAAGAACGCCTACGTTTCGCGTCAGAACGGCGAAACACCTGTCCGAGCCCAGCGCGCGTTTCGGGAGATCGTGAAGGACCTCGGCTGTGGTCAGGGAGGGATTTGAACCCCCGACACCTGGATTTTCAGTCCAGTGCTCTACCAACTGAGCTACCTGACCAGCGGTCGCAAATATACATCCGTGTTTGGGGCGAACAAACATGGGGGATAGGCTTCACCGGATGTTTGTAGGGGCGGGCCTGGCCTGGCCGATAGTGAACTCCGCTGTCAGGCTTTCCGAGCCCCCCACATGAGCTTGGTCCGGAGCGTCGAGAAGAAGTGCTGACCCTCCAGCTGGATCAGATTCACCGTGTGCGTACCGCGCATCACCTCTATTTGAACGCCCCCGTCCTCTATGGTGGTGCCTCTGCCGTCACTGGTGAAGACAAATGGGCCGCCCTCGGTTAGTCGCGCCTGAATGGTCACGTTGGCGGGTAGGACAATTGGTCGAACGGTCAGCGTATGGGCCGCGATGGGCGTCATCACGATGGTCTCACTGTGCGGCACCACAATCGGACCGCCAACGGCCAGATTGTAGGCAGTCGAACCGGTGGGGGTGGCCATAATGAGACCGTCGGCCCAATACGTGTTGAGCGGGACCCCATCGACCGACACGTCGATTGCGAGGAGGCTTGCGTCTCCAGGACGTTGAATGACGAACTCGTTGAGAGCCCAAGTGTCGGGGAGGTGGACATCCCCAGCCTTGGCGGCCAAGGTCATTCGCTTTTCAACCCGGAAGTTTCCGGCCTCGAGTTCTGAAATGGCGTACTCAAGCTGAGCGTCTTCCAGGCTGGCCAGAAAGCCCAGCCGTCCCAAGTTGACCCCGAGAATAGGCGTTCCGCGATCACCGATCTGATGCGCCGTGTTCAGCAGCGTCCCATCGCCGCCGAAAGACAAAATCACGTCGGCGACCGAAGCCAGCGAAGCGGCAGCTAATCTGGAGGCGTCGTCGGCGTCAAAGATTCCTCTGAGGACGAGGTCACCGCAGAGGGTCTCGTCCACACGGAATGCCCGTCCTGAATCCTTGAGATGCGTGATTAGACGCCCAACCGGATCCCAAATCAGGTCCTTGCCTGTGTTGCCTGTAATACCGAATACCATCGTGGGCCAAGGTACGGTAACGGCACGTGGTTGAAACACACCGAACAGCGGTTCAAGACTTCAAAACTGGGCAGCGTCGGGTTGGAGTGCCGGACGGCTGTCTGTAGAATGCACACATGCACATCGTAATCGTAGGAAACGGGATCACGGGCGTCACCGCGGCCCGATTTGTTCGAAAGAATTCAGATCACCGAATAACGATCATTTCCGGCGAATCGGACTTTCATTACGCCCGCACGGCGCTCATGTACATCTACATGGGGGATATGCGCTATCAGGACACGAAGCCGTACGCCGACGATTTTTGGGCTTCAAACCGCATAAGTCTGGTACGGGGCCACGCGGTTTCCGTTGATGCGCCCGGGAAAGCCGTTGTCCTGACCTCCGGGGAACGTGTGGGGTTCGATCGGTTGCTCTTGGCCACCGGAAGCACCCCAAATCGCTTCGGCTGGGAGGGTCAGCACGCAGGCGGGGTCCAGGGCCTGTATGGTCTAGATGACCTGGCTCAGATGGAGGAGTCCACCAAGGGCATCAGTGATGCCGTGGTTGTCGGCGGAGGACTGATTGGCGTGGAGATGGCGGAAATGCTCTCGTCACGCGGCATCAGCGTCACATTCCTCATTCGTGAAGCACACTATATGGACTACCTGATCGGCGCTGTTGAATCAGAGCTGGTTGAGGCGGCCATTCGTTCTCACGGAGTCAATCTGGAGCTGAGTGCCGAGCTGGAGCGCATTGAGACCGGTTCTGATGGCCGTACTGAGGCTGTCCTGTTGAAGGATGGCCGCCGGATCCCAGCAGAATTTGTAGGGTTGGCGGTCGGAGTGCGACCAAATATCAGCCTGGCTCAGGCCTCCGGCTTGGAAACCGGCCGCGGGATTCTGGTGGACGGGAGCTTCCGTACTTCTGTCGATGGGGTCTTCGCAGCTGGAGACTGTGCTGAGTTTCGAAAGCCTAGGGCTGGCCGCAAGGCGGTGGAGCAACTCTGGTATACGGGCCGCAGCCAAGGACGCCAGGTTGCCGCTGGCCTCATCGGATCGCCCGCCGCCTACGAGCCACCGCTGTTTTTCAATTCGGCCAAGTTCTTCGATCTCGAGTACCAGACCTACGGGATGGTCGGGCCAGTGCCTGAGGATGGACAGGATCAACACGTCTTCTCTGACGGTCATCGATCCGTCAGAATCGTATTCGACGCAGACGTCGGGACGGTAGTGGGCGTTAGCTCCTTCGGGGTAAGGCTCCGTCAGAACGTGTGGTCGCACTGGATTCGAACTGAAGCACAGGTGGAGCAAGTCCTGAAGGACTTCTCTCGGAGCCTTTTCGATCCTGAATTTTCAACCAGACTACAGGTAGCGGCGTGAGCGACAGGCTAGATCCGACCCTCGCGCTTGCTGCTGGCCCGCCCGAGGCAAAGGGGCGAATCCCGATCATGATGACCGGACTGGCACTGCTGCTAGTGGCCGTTTTTGTCTTCGGCGTTTGGCCGTTCAACCATCCGTCTGTCCTGGTCGCGGCCATCGGACTGCTGGCGTCAGCTGCCGCTCTCGCGGATCGTCCCACCGCCAACCCTCTTTCCGGATCTCGGGTGGGGAAGACGCTGATCTTCGGTGGCCTGCTGATAGGCATGCTGGCCCTTCTGGGCCTCTGGCGCGTTGTCCCTGACTGGATCCTGCTGACGGTCTCGACGGGTGCTGTGGCCGCCGGTACGGTCATTCTGGCCCGCGCTAGATATGGCTCCGGGCCCGCCGGCATCCGAAACCACGGCGTGTTCACCACCCCGATGCTGGCCAGGGGTGCCCCGGCCTGGATTGCAGCCGTCGTACTGACTGGCTTCTACGTACTGCTCTACTGGTTTCCGCAGAGCCTCGAAGGCCTGATTAGAACTATGGACCCCGTGTCCTACTCCATTCGGGGCAGCGCCGCCGATCAGTGGTTCATGTACGGGACGCTCTACAGTCTTGC
>JBLFXH010000243.1:0-5194 GCA_047611125.1 Rhodothermales bacterium | reverse complement strand
GCGCGGGGAGAGACCATTTCGTTTCCCCTCAGCAGGGTGATCAGCGGCTGGACGGAAGGGCTCCAGCTGATGGCGCCGGGCGCCAAGTACAAGTTCTACATTCCGTCTGATCTGGCATACGGACTGAGCGGAACGCCTGGCGGCCCGATTGGCCCGAACCAGGCGCTGATCTTCACCGTCGAGCTCTTCTCGTTCGAATAGCGGCTAGGGGTGTGGTCGAGGCTTAATTTGTGTTTTTGGAATTCTATCTTTTGGGAATCACCCATCGGCCTGCCATGCGATACGTCCCTTTTGTCTTCCTCCTGCTTTCCACAAGCTCGGCTACCTTTGCGCAGACCGCGGACATACCAGAACCGCCGGCCCTGATGAAAGCGGCCTTGGGGGACTACCACAGGGCGGTTTCGACCACCTCAGCCGAGGCTCAGGACTATTTCGATCAAGGCGTTCAGATGATGTACGCCTTCGCCAAAGGGGAGGCGCCGGCATCCTTTGAGCATGCGGCCAGGCTTGATTCCACCTGTGCGGCGTGCGCGTGGGGCGTAGCGTGGTCCTATGGGGCATACCTGAACGGTCCCATGCGATCAAGCGATGCGCCGCCAGCCTATGCCGCCATCCAGCGTGCTAAGGCACTCGCACCGGGCTCGGCTTCGGCAGTGGAGGTGGCCCTGATAGATGCGATGGCTCTCCGATATGAGCCCGAGCACGACGCCGATCGCCGGACGGTCCTCGATACGTTGTATGCGGATGCTATGGCTGGCGTGGCAAGGCAGTTTCCTGGCGACCTCGACGCGGGCACCCTCTACGCGGAGGCACTGATGCTGCTGGAGCCCCGGAGGGGGCGTTGGTCCGTTGACGATCCGGACGTGATTCGTATCCACCAGGAGCTGGAGCGGATTCTAGAGGCTGACGTCACCCATCCGGGCGCATGCCATCTGTATATCCATGCCACCGAGCCGACCACCGAGCCCGGTAAGGCCAGTGCCTGCGCCGAGTATCTGGGGGATGCGATTCCGGGCGCGAGCCACATCAACCACATGCCGTCACACACCTGGAACCGCGTGGGTCGGTGGGGCGATTCCGTTCGCTCGAACATCCAGGCCTGGCATTCCGACCAGAAGGCCGCCTTCAATCAGGGATTCGCCATCTACCCGAGCCACAACCTGCACATGCTCGTGTTTGCCGCCTCGATGGACGGCCAGGGAGCCGTGGCCGTTCAGGCCGGGAAGGACTACGCCAAGATCGTGCAGGGAGGCAATTTCTACGAGGTGCTGGCGCTGCTTCGCTTTGGACGCTTCGAGGACCTCCTGGCCATGGAGGACACGCCGCAAAAACCTCTTTTCAAGGGTCTCTGGGACTTTGGTCGCGGCTATGCCCATCTCCGGGTCGGCGATCCGGACAATGCGCGCGCGTATCTCGAGAGAATGGAACGCATCGTTAGGGACAACCCCGATGAGAGCTTCCGCGGCCATTCGGCAGCCGATTTGCTGGGGATCACCGGAGGCATCCTCGAGGCCGAACTGCTTCGCCACGAGGGACGGCTGGATGATGCGATCGCTTTGCTGGAATCTGCCGTCGTGACCGAGGACAGCCTTAGATACGACGAGCCGGAGCCTCTCAACTTCTCGGCACGCCACTGGCTGGGCTCAGCACTTCTGGAGGCCGGAAGGCCTGCCGATGCCGAGGCGGTATATCGCGCAGCTCTTGAGGATCACCCCAAGAACGGCTGGTGTCTTTTCGGGCTGCGCCAAGCCCTCGAACAGCAGGGCCAGACGGCCGCTGCTGCCGAGGTTGGAGCGCAATTCGATGAAGCCTGGGCCCGGTCGGACACCTGGATCCGGGGCTCCACATTCTAGGAGACTAGGCGCGGTCTTCGTCCGCACGCCACATCTTGATGGCCTTCTTGATGTCTGCCTCAGAGGTCCCGTCTTTGGCGGCAGAGGCGGCCAGCGCCGCAAATTCATCGTCAGAAGCGAACCGAAGGCCAATAATCTGACGCACCGACAGACCGGAGGGCAGGGTGTCTCCAGTCAGAGCCTGATGGCGCAGTCGCTCTTCGGTTCTGATGACGCGGTCCTGCACTTTGAGTGCAAAGGCCCGAGCATATAATGCCGTAATAAACAGCCCGATAGACAAGGCCGTTATGAGGGAGGCACTGTAAATACCGTCTTCCGGGGCGTTCAGCAGGTTGATGACCGACCCAACAATGGTAGCGAGCAGGAGGGCGGTCAGGGCATAGTGATACCCCGGCACGAATCGCCGATGGTTGGAGTAACGCTGGGAGCTCATAAGGTGTAGATGTTTGGTTGGTCTCAGCCGCCGGAACGCTTGACGTCCCAGCCGTACGTGGCCAAAGCAGCCACCACCTTGTCGCGGTGGTCGCCCTGGATTTCAATGACGCCGTCTTTAACGGTACCGCCGGATCCGCACTGTTGTTTGAGCTTCTTGCTCAAGTCCTTGAGCGCGTTGCCGCGCAGCGGTACTCCGGTAACAATAGTTACGCCCTTCCCGCGGCGCCCCTTCGTCTCGCGCCCAACACGGACTCGAGCATCCGAAGGGGGAGCATGCGTGGAGTAGACTTGACGACTATTCGACTTCATTCGGTAGGCGTGTGGTAGGCGATGGCCATGCACTGCGCTCCCTGAGGATCCTGGAACGACACCATCTTGCCCACTTCCGGAATATCAAAGGGTTCGCCCATGACCGTTCCCCCGTTCGCGCCAATGGCTGATGCGGTTTCGTCCGCGTCTGCCACGGTAAGGTATCCGGACCAGTGCGCGGGGGCCTCGCCCATCGGAGGAACGGCGCCGCCAAAGCTGACATCACCGACCTTGAGGATGGTGTAGGGCCCGGCACCCATCAGGTTGACTTCTGTCTTCCAGCCAAACAGCCCGGAATAGAACGCCACCGCGCCCTCTACATCTGGCGTCTGCAGGTGGAACCAGGAAAATTTACCCGGAGTCTGGAACGAGTCTGTAAAATCGACCGCAGGGTTGTCATTTTGCTCCCATTCCATGCCGAAGATCATGGCCCCCTGGGGGTCAGCGATGCCGCACATCTTCCCAACGCCTTCGGCCGCCATGACCGGCATGAAGACCTGGCCTCCTAGTTCAGTGGCCTTGGCCGGCATCTCATCGGCGGAGTCTACGGTGACATAGAAAAGCCAGCAGGGCGGCATTTCTACAGAGACTCGCTCCATTACGCCGGCGTGGGGAATGCCCGCAACCTTGCCGACGCTGTACGATCCCATCCCACCAGGCATGGGCATATTCTCTCCCTCCCAGCCGAACACAGCCTGATAGAAGTCGAGGGCTTCGGAGGGATTGATGGTTTGCAGCTCGGGCCAGGAAAGGGCGCCGTGAGTCTTGAACGGATTCATGTCTTTCGGGTCACGTTTTCGCTGCCCAAGATGGGCTGCACCGGCGGATTGCGCAAGTCAGATGTAGCGCTCCTTCAGCACGGTCACATGATGCGCTGCGTGGCCCGCCATAATATGAAGCAGGGCGCGAACCGATACCGCGGCCCGTGAGGCAATCCCGCTGCGACTCATGATCTCCCCATCGAAAGCCTGATACTGCTCCGCGTTTGAAGCCCGCAGCCACGTCCACTCGTCCGCAATCGAGCCCAGCGATCGGCGCTGGTAGGGAGCGTTGGCAGCAAACACGTCCTGATCCATTCCGGGGATCTCGCCGGTGGTTCCGCGAGCGAAATGAAATGCCCGGTATCCGAATACCCGCTCGGTGTCAACCACGTGTCCGAGCACCTCCGCTACGGTCCACTTTCCCTCGGCATAGCGGTGCCCTGCCGTCTCTTCGGGCACGCCTCGGATGAAGTCGCAGATGTCCGTACCCTGAGAACGAAGAACGTCCACGATGGGGCCGTTGGGAGCCGCGCTCACGTAGCCGGCGTAAAATGGCGCGTACTCGCTAGGTTCGGGAAGGCGGTCAGGCATGTTCGGGGCTCTTTCGCTGGAATCCGGTGGCGTCAGAAAGGAAGTTCGACAATTCCGTCATTTGATCGCGACCCAATCGCCTGCCTGTTCTGGCTGCCAGGTAGACCAGACCCCCTAAAAATATCGCAACGGGGCCGCATTCGGAGATCGCCCAGCGCGCGTTCATGGGGGATTGGTGATGTCACGGGGCCACGGCCCGGTAAAGGCGCTTCATGAGCTGGATTTGTCCCACGTGATACGTGTCATGCAGGACGGCGCCAGAGAGAAGGTCCATGAAGGACCACTGGTTGGCGCCGCGGGACATGTCATCCAAACGATCGGCTGGGAAGTCGGCCACCAGCGCGACCAGTTGCTCGTGCTCCGATTTGAGCAGTGCTCTATCCGCACGCCAGGCAGTCTCGTTCGGGGTCTCAGGCTGTGTAGGCCAGTCCGATGGGCGACGCGGGAACCCACCGCGCTCAGTGTCTTCGATTCGGCGACGGATGGCATACTTCCAGTAGGCAATATGTAGCACCAACTCCCAGATGGTGTGCCGATCGGGGTTAGGCCGCCACGCTGCGGTCTCGGCTTTGACTCCCCTCAAGGCGGAAATAACACTGGGGCCTCCGTGCCAGAGTCCTCCCTTTGGCGGCGAGAGCCACCGTTCGAGATCCGATATTCTGGCCTTGTTCTCGCCGTCCATGAGGTCGCTCCAGTATCCTTGCTTGCTGAACCCGCAAACTATTCCTGGCACTCCATGCTCGCCAATTTTCCGACATTTTCTCTTAGTCGACCTGCCGACACCTTGGCCCATCTTTGCGCCATGGGCTGGCTGAACGCGACCGAGGAAGTGGTCAAGATGGAGAAGGCGGGAGAGGGGAATATGAACCTCGTGGTGCGCGTAACCACAACAGAGCGCTCGTTCATACTGAAGCAATCGCGCCCTTGGGTGGAAAAATACCCTAGTATTGCGGCGCCAGGAGATCGGATGCTGGTGGAGGTGGCGTTCTATCAGGCTGTCTCAAACCATCCAGCGGTGTCGGCCCGAATGCCGGCCATTCTCGCCGTCGACGTCGATAGTCGGAGTGCCATCATCGAGGACCTGGGCACTGCATCCGACTGCACAGACCTCTACGCCAACGGTCGGATCGATCCCCAGCCTCTGGCGGCGTGGCTCTCTCAACTCCACGGTGTTCAGGTCCCCGACGCGCTGAAAGGGCAACTGCAGAACCGGGAGATGCGGGCCCTCAATCATGCGCACATTTT
>JBLFXH010000242.1:0-5207 GCA_047611125.1 Rhodothermales bacterium | reverse complement strand
TGGTGTCCGGAAAGACCACACCAAGCGTCTTAAGAACCTGCTCGGCGTAGAGGTTGTGGCTGTCCTTGTTGATGACATCGACAACGGCCTTGAGGGGCGGCGACTGGTGGGTGGCCACGACGCGTGCGCCGGTCATGACCGGCTTGATAGGCAGGTCGTCGATGTCTGCAATGCCTCCTGTCACAGCAATACCTTCTGAGAGAAGTACCTCACGTAGGACGTGGAGGAAGTACAGGGTAGGGTTGTGGATGGCGATGGACTCTTTCTCGGTATAGCCAACCGGCACTTCGGTGGTGACCGTCATGCGGTTGCTGTCCCGTTCCCGAGCGTAGCCCTCATCTAGCCGCTGGTCGGATGCTAACGTGCGGCTTGCATTGACGACGGTGATGTAGCCGGTTTCGATAGGCTCCCAGCTGATCTTGCCGGGTCCACCTGGACCGGTGGGCTGTACTGTGAAGTCGACCGTGTTGTCATTTAGGGATAGGGCGCCGATCTCTGCCGAGTACCACCAAGGCTCATCGTCCCAGCTCCAGCCAAGACCGAGCGCGAGGTCATCGAATGCGTCGTCGTCTCCGATCAGCGCGCCGTCCACGGTTCGAATACCCGTGGCAGTCAGCGAGTCGGCCCAGGATCGGAAGAGCGCAGTGATATCCCCGTCGTTGAAACGCCCACCAATGACCGGATCACCGGATCCTCGTACAACCAGGTGGCCCGTAAGTGTGCTGTCAGCTAGCTCGCCAACTGCCAGAAGCGGCGTATTCCAGCTGAACTCAGGGCCCAGGATGTCCAGTGCCACGGCGGTCGTGTAGAGCTTGGTGTTCGAGGCGGGCATGAAGTTCTTTGCCGCCTGACGCGCGTAGAGCGTCTTTCCGCTGGAAAGGTCAATGATCGAAATACCGACCGTGGCTGGGGCTAGGGCTGAGTCGGCCACCAGCCCGTCCAAAGCCCGGCGCAGCTGACGCTCGTTTCGCGGGTTGGTCTGGCCGCTGGCCGCGACCGGAAGGAGAAAGACTACAAGCAGGAGTGCGTGGCGCATCATAAGTCAGCGTTGGGCTATGGAAAGGGGGGCCGCCCGCGATCAGGAGTCCCCTGAGAAGAGTTCCAATCGATCGAAGTCCGGCTTCTCCACCAGGACGAAGACGTGTTGCAGCTTGGAAAGCGGAGTAGCCGGATCGACACGAATCCGCCAGAACAGCGCGCCCTCGTCCCGGCTTACACTGTCGATCACGCCGACCGCCAACCCGCGTCGGAAAATACCGGAGTAGCCGGAGGTGACCACGCGTTGGCCCGGCTCCACAAGGTCTGTGGTAGGCACGTGCAGAATCCGGAGGCGATCTGCCCGATCCAGACTCCGTTCAAGAATGCCGTCTGACAGGTGCGGCTCAATCTTGACGGCCGTTCTGAAGCTGGGGTTCAGGAAAGACCGGACTAGGGCATATCGCTCCGAGACGAGTTCAATCACACCAACAATGCCGCGCGGGTCAATGACAGCCATGTCCTTTTCGACACCGTCAGCCCTGCCGACCGAAATGATTAGCGAATTGCGCTGGCGGATGATGTCTTTGCTGACAACACGGGCCGCGACACGCCTTCCTGTAAGAGAGTCCGAGAGGTTCAGGAGGCTTCGAAGTCCCTCATTTTCCAGTGCCGCCTCCCGAGTCAGGGCAAGCTGGCTGGAAAAGCGAATATTCTCCCCCCGCAGACGCTCGTTCTCCCTGAGCGCGCCCATGTAGCGCCCGGCAGCTGCCAGCCGGTCCTCCACGCGCGATGACAACTCGAGCGAGCGGGCCCGCAGGCCGCTGACCAGTGGTGTGTTGACGGACAGCATGACCGTCACGGACGTCAGTACGAGGCCAAGCAGCACAAACCAGTCGGCAAATCGCTCCCAGAGCCGAATCATCCTTTAGTGCTGTCAGTGGCGGAAATGCCGTTGTCCGGTAAAGATCATGGCAATGCCGCGTTCATTCGCGGCGTCGATGACCTCCTGGTCTCGTACGGAGCCCCCGGGTTGGATAGCCGCAAGGGCTCCCGACTCAGCGGCCTCTACCAGTCCGTCTGCGAAGGGAAAGAAGGCATCGGAAGCTACGACCGATCCGGTGAATTCCAGTTCCGACTTCGCTCCCTTGCTGACCGCAATTTCGGAGGCGTCGATGCGAGACATCTGGCCGGCCCCGATACCGATGGTGGCACCGCGGCGAGCATAGACGATCGCGTTGCTCTTGACGTGCTTGGCTACCCGCCATGCAAAGTCCAGGTCCGCCCATTCCTGTTCGGTGGGCTGCCTCTTGGTCACCACGCGAACACGGTCGCGCATGACTTGGGTTGGCGGGAGTACCGGGTCAACATCCTGGATCAGAAACCCGCCCACGACGCTGCGAATGTCGCGCGCCGTCTCGGTGGCCTTGGGCCGGTATTGAATCAGGCGGCGATTTTTCTTGGCCTTCAGGAAGTCCAGCACGCCATCGGCAAACGAGGGTGCGATAATGATCTCAGTAAAGATCTTGTTTATTGCCTCAGCCGTGGGCAGGTCCAACTCGCGGTTGACGATCACTATGCCTCCGAAGGGGCTCTGCCGGTCTGTGGCAAAGGCACGCTGGTAGGCCGTCTCTAGATCATCGGCTGTCCCCACACCACACGGGTTGGTGTGCTTGAGAATCGCACATGTGGGAGGGGCGCCTTCAAACTCCCGAATCAGGCGCAGAGCGCCACTCAGGTCCAAAATGTTGTTGAAGGAGAGATCCTTCCCGTGCAGTTTGTCGAAGTAGGGTGCCATGTCTCCGTACAGGCCGGCCTCCTGGTGTGGGTTCTCTCCGTATCGGAGTGAGGCCGACAGGGGCTCGGACACGCGAAGCGTACCCTGGGCTTCACCTACTCGGGCAAAGTAGCCGTCGATGGCCGAGTCGTAGGCGGCCGTGTGGGAGAAGGCCTTATGGGCTAGTCGACGGCGAGTTGATCTGCCGAGGCTTCCTCTGTTTTCGCTCAACTCCGAGGCAATCGCTATGTAGTCGCTCGGGTCCGTGATGACTCCTACGAAGAAGAAGTTCTTGGCCGCCGCCCTAATCATCGTGGGGCCGCCGATATCGATGTTCTCAATCGCGGTGGCGTCGGTCGTTTCCTGGTCGGCGGTTGCCTTGCCGAAGGGGTACAGGTTCACCACGACAAGGTCGATGGGGGGAATCCCATGTTCTGCGAGCGTCTCTTGGTCTTCCGCATCGTTGCGACGTGAGAGCAGGCCACCGTGGATCAGCGGATGAAGCGTCTTCACGCGTCCATTCAGGATTTCCGGAAAACCGGTAACCTCAGACACATCTCGCACAGGCAGGCCGGCTTCGCGCAGGGCGCGGGCAGATCCGCCGGTGGAGAGCAGTTCTACGCCTTGCTCGTGCAGGGCCCGGCCAAATTCAGGCAGGCCTGACTTGTCAAAGACGGAGAGCAGTGCGCGTCGAACCGTGTAGCGGTCCTCGGGGGCCGGGAGATCCTTGGTCTGAATCATGGAGTCGGAAGCGGGGTGGGATCGATAAGGACGCGTCGACCCTGAGGTTGAATGCGCCCTTCGGATAGAAGCTGCAGGGCAGCGGGGTAGAGTCGATGCTCTGCGCGAAGGACGCGCGCAGCAAGGGCCTCGGGATCGTCGCCCGGTAGGATTGGGACGGCCTCCTGAAGGACAATAGGGCCAGTGTCGTATTCCTCGTCGACGAAATGCACGGTCGCCCCCGAAAAGGCGTCCTTGGCGGCGATCACCGCCTCGTGTACGTGCCGGCCATACATCCCAGGACCGCCGTATGCCGGAAGCAGGGCAGGATGAATGTTGACGATTCGCCACCTGAAGGCGGCCACGACGCCACTGGGAATCCTTCGAAGATATCCAGCTAGGGCGATGTGAGTGACACCGTGCTCCGATAGGGCAGCGAGCAGGACGGCCTCGTACGAACTCTCGTCGCCGAAGGAGTTGGGATCCAGAACAAGGCACGGAATCCCGTTCTCTTCGGCCCGAACCAGCGCGCCAGCGGTGGCCTTGTTGGAAACGCAAAGGGTCACGCGGGCCTGCAGAGTGCCGGCGTGGATCGCGTCCAGGACGGACTGGAAATTCGAGCCACCGCCAGACGCAAAAACGGCGAGGTGCATAAGTGGCGAGCTGATGACGGTCCTTCGGGGAGAGCGGTCCTTCGGGGAGAGCGGCCCTTCGTGGAGGGCGTAAGATCCAGTTTACGTCAGTCTGGCGTCAGCCGTCCTGTCCGGACCAGCCGACGCAGTCAAAACCGGATGAATAGGCGTGCTTCGCTCAGATGAGCGGCTCCAGGGTGGTCAGCGTCGCGCCGCGGCCGGTGACCGTCAGGGAGGCCCGGATTCCTATAGGCATGGGCGTTTTTAGGGCGAAATGGCCATAATTCCAGTTGCGGGCAACCGGGTAGGACGCCCCGCCGAAATAGTGCTCCATCACCTCATCGACTGAAAAACTGGGTCTGTCGGACGGCGGCGTGGAATCAGTGAACTGGCCCAGGACCACACCGGCCAAGCCCGCTAACGCGCCGCCGAGTCGCAGTTGGGCCAGTAGAGCGTCCAATCGATAGGGCGTCTCGCCGACGTCTTCCAGAAAGAGAATGCATCCGCCCAAGTCCGGCATGTAGGGCGTACCAACGAGTCGGGAAATCATGGCGAGGTTGCCTCCCAGTAGTAGGCCCGATGCCTGCCCTTCAACGAGCGGGAGAGGCCGCGAGCCATCGACCGGAGCCAACGGGACGGAGGACTCCCCGGACAGCAGCCTCCAGTAAGGCTCCAGCCAAAGCGGGTCTGGGTCTGGCCACTCTACGGCGAGCATGGCGCCTGACAGGCCTTTCCATCCTGCGTGCCTATGGAGTGCCAGTTGAAGGGCGGTGATGTCAGAATACCCAACCAGAAGCTTGGGCCGTGAGGCGGCTGCCTGGTAGTCAATCCGATCCAGTATGCGAAGCGTGCCGTAGCCGCCCCGCACGCACAGCAGGATATCGAGATCGTCGCGGGAAGCCAGCGCATCGAACTCTAGTGCGCGCGCTTCATCGGTGCCCGCCAGAAAGCCGTGTGCTGGGTATTTCTCGCGAGGCGCAACGATCTCAAGGCCCACCTCTGCAAGACTGCGAAAACCCGCAGCCAACCGGGCCTCATCCAGTGGGGGACCGGAGGGGGCCAGGATACCGATGCGTGGTGTCTTTAGCGGAGGAGTCATCGCC
>JBLFXH010000241.1:0-5218 GCA_047611125.1 Rhodothermales bacterium | reverse complement strand
GACAGCCGTGCAATGGGCACGGTTGAACTCCACGATCAATTGGAGCAGGATGACCACAACGTCGCGGCGCTGTATCAGCTGGACTCGGGAGAAGTCCTAGCCACGTACGCCCGACACGGAAGTGACCCTTTCATCCAAAGCGTTCGCTCGGGCGTCAACGACCCGACTACTTGGAGCCCGCTCCTTCGTTACTCCGAGGACGCGAGGGTCACGTACAGCAACCTGCTGAGCGCCGGTACCGGATCGGAGAAAAAGCTCTACAACTTCTCGCGCTCTCGTAGTTGGAATCCCAATTTCGTTGCCTTCGATTCCGCTACCGAGACGTGGAAATACGGTGGCCGGCTCCTGGCCAGCGAGGGACGGCCGTACGTGAAATACCAATCCAGTCAGGATGGCTCGCGGATTCACGTGGTGGCAACTGACCAGCACCCCCGCGATTTCGACAACTCCATCTATCACGCGGTTTTTGACGGAGAGACTCTCTCAGACTCCTTCGGCGAAGTTCTGGACGAAGACTTGAGCGATCAGGACGCCGCAGAGCCTGGAGATTTGACGACGGTTTTTCAAGGGAATCCGGACAATGTGGCCTGGGTGGCCGATGTCGAGGTGGACGAGAACGACCAGCCCGTAATCGCCTTTTCCGTACAGAAGGATGGGCGCGACCTGCCGCCGCGGCAAGGCGGTCTGGATCATCGATATCACCTTGCTCGGTTCATAGACGGTGCCTGGGTGCAGCATGAGATAGCCTTCGCCGGTCAGAGACTGTATCCGCTGGAGGACGACTACACTGGTTTGTTGGCCATAGACCCCCAGGATGCCAACCACCTGGTGATCTCGACCAACGCAGATCCGCTGTCGGGCGAGCCGCTGATCAGTCGCGCCGACAGCCTGCGTCACCACGAGTTGTTTGAGGGACACTCTTCAGACGGGGGTGCCTCGTTCACCTGGACCGCACTGACCAGCAACTCGACGGTCGATAACATCCGGCCTATCATCCCTGCGTGGGAGAGCGATCGACGGATAGTGCTCTGGATGCGAGGTCGATATTCCAGCTATACAGACTGGGACACCCAGATCGTGGGTATCGTCCAGGAGCGTGGTCCGATGGACTGGAACACTCCCGCTGGATGGGTCCTTGAGGATTCCTCGCTCTGGTCTATTGGGGAAGGTTCGCTCGAACTCGAAAGAAATAGCCCCTTCCCATCAGACATCCGTCGCCCTGGGGCGGTTGCGACGGTCACTGGGACCGAGAACCTCCGCAGTTTCCACCTTCGAGCGCAGGTTCGGTCAACGCAGGATACTTCGATCGTGGGCCGAGACGTGATTCTGGTCTTTGGCTACCGGTCTCCGAGCGACTTTTACTACGCCCACTTGTCTAACGACAACACCATCATGCCGCACAATGGCATCTTCATTGTGAACCAGGCGGACCGACGGAGAATAGATGACCAGGGCGTTGAGGGCGCTCCCGAAGCCCGACTGCTCGGCGCCGATTGGCACGACGTCAGAGTGGAACGGGATGTTGAGTCTGGCACCGTCCAGGTTTACTTGGACCATCTTACAGAGCCGCTCATGACAGCCTCGGACACAACCTTTCGATGGGGAGCCGTAGGGTTCGGATCGTTTGACGACACGGGACTGGTTCGCGGCCTTCAATGGCTGGACATTATTGAATAGCACAAAGGAATCGCCCCACATGTCAAAACTCAAGACTTTCGCCCTGATCCTGCTACTAATGGTAGCCTGGACCGCATTCCTGCTGTACGGGGTCTCCGACGGGTTCATTCTCCGATCGATTACCAGCGGAGACACACCCCGGGATTTCGTGGCGGCTGTGGAGGACGCGGTGGCAGAGGAATTCGTCGGCAACCTCGCTCTCTTGGTGCTCGAGGATGGCAAGCCGGCCGCAAGCCTTTTCCACTCGGTCGGGACGCCTGTGTCCGATACCACCGTATTTCAGATGGCCTCCATCAGCAAGTGGGTCACAGCTTGGGGCGTGTTCAAACTCGTTCAGGACGGGAGGCTGGATCTGGACGCTCCCGTGGATTCGTACCTCACCCGGTGGCAGCTGCCAGACAGCGAGTTCGACAACGACCAGGTGACGGTTCGAAGACTGCTCAGCCACACCTCCGGGCTCGTGGATGACCTCGGCTATTCGGGGTTTTTACCTGGCGAGCCCGTACAGACCATCGAGGAATCGCTTGACCAAGCTTCAGACTCGCCCTGGTCGGAAGGCCGGGCCGTTGTAGGGTTGGAGCCGGGAAGTCAGTACATGTACTCCGGCGCTGCCTATACCATCCTTCAACTTCTGATTGAGGAAGTCAGTGGGCAGTCGTTCCAGGTCTACATGACCGAAACGGTTTTCCTCCCGCTCGGAATGCGCCGGTCCACCTTTGTCTGGTCCGACAGCTTGTCCTGGGACCGCGCAGCATCCTATGACGCTGACGGAAGCGAAGCCGACTACAAACGGTTTACGGCGCTTGCTGCTGCATCCCTGAACACTACGATATCAGACCTGGCCCTCTTCGTCAATGCCAATGTCGCGGCAAACAACGTCCTCACGCCCACCTCGCTTGACCAGATGTACACCCCGCACGCATTTGTCAACGACTTCGGCATCCACGCTCTCGGGCCGACCATCTTTGCCCGGGATGGCAAGGGCTTAATGATCCACGGACACGACGGATACGGCGACCCTACGCTCAACACCGCGGCACGAATCAACCGCGACACGGGCGATGGGATCATCGTCTTCGAGACGGGACATCCGAATTTCGCCTCCTCGATGGCCGATCACTGGATCTTCTGGAAGACCGGAATTGCTGACTTTGTGGTCATCACCGGAAACAAGAACTGGCTCCTGACGCTGCTGCTAGGGGGTTACGGGGTCATTCTTCTGCTGGTGCTACTTCGCCGGAGGCGGCGAAGGACGAGCTAGCAGACCCGTGGAGACGATCGGCGCCTCGTCGGACGTCTGCCACGGCAACTCGGGCCACCAGACCTCAGTCGGGTAGTCGTCGAGGGTCAGGCTTTGGCCCGGCCGAGGCAGCGCGACCTCGATCCCCGCAGCTTGCGCGGCGGCGCGTACCCTTTCTGCTGGCTCAGTCCATCCATGGAGAGCCAGGTCAAATAGCCCCCAGTGAACGGGCACCATCAGTCCACCACCCACCATTCGGTGTGCCTGCACGGCCTGCTCGGGTCCCAGATGCACATCCGTCCACGCCGAGCTGTACGCGCCCGACTCTATCAGCGTGAGGTCGAATGGGCCTAGGCGACGCCCGACGTCATTGAACTGTGGAGTGAGGGCTGTATCGCCACTGTACCAGATTCGGCGAGTGTCCCCGATTATGGCCCAGCCTGTCCAGAGGGTAGCGTCACGATCGTTCACCGACCTGCCCGAAAAGTGCCTGGCTGGCGTGCTCACCATGCGCACTTTGCCGACGATGGTCTCGTCCCACCAGTCCAGTTCCTCAATGCGCTCCTTCGGGATTCCCCAGCCCTCCAGATGGGCGCCGATTCCGAGCGGCACGAGCCACTTGGGCACCAGGTCGGCAAGGGCACGGACCGTGGGAAGGTCGAGATGGTCGTAGTGATCATGCGAAATCGCGACCGCGTCGAGGGGCGGAAGATCCTCAAGCGCTAGCGGCGGGGCGTAGAACCGTGCCGTCCCAACAAAGCGGCTTGGAGAGGCTCGCTTCCCCCAGACCGGATCGACCAGTATTCGTGTGCCATCGATCTCGACCAGAAATGTCGAGTGACCGAGCCACGTGACTCTCAGCTTCTTGGCTGGCTGCGCAAAATCAGTTGCCTTGCGAGACTCAACTAGCAGGGGCTCGCCTGGTTGGCGATGCGCGCTGCCTCCCGTGAAGTACTCCCTAGCCGTCGCGAAAGAGAATCCGTCTGACAACCTAGGCAGTGTGTTTCTAAAACGGCCTTCGTTGAATTGCGGTGACTCCCGGATCCGTTGCAGCCGGCTGCCCGAGGCGCGTGTCCCCAGGGCCGGCCATACATCTATCATTAGAAGAGTCAGGATTAGCACAGATACGCCGCCGATCCAGAGGGCGAGGCGGGTCAAGGGACGCCGTCTTCGGCGGGCGGCAGGTGGTGAAGCCATTGCTGTACTCATAATGGACCGATCCAAGGCCAGCCTACACTTCAGACAACGAGGTGCGCGTTTTCGGGCTGGCCTTGTAGCCGTGACCCGCCCCTAGGTTTGGGGTTGCTATCTATTTACACGGGCGGCTCCGGCCGGTGGGCGGGATTATTTCAGAACGCTATTGCAGTTCTTTTCCCAAGGCGCTATTTCGCATAGGGCTGTGTTAGGCTATAAATCCAACAGGAGCAGAGGAATGATTACTCGACGTGACTGGCTTCGAATCAGCGCAGGCGTAGGCGCGGGCATGGCCTTTGGCCTGAGACCGCAAAGGCTTCTGGCCATGCAGTCAGGACCCGTCCTGACTCGCGCCATCCCCTCATCGGGGATTCAGATTCCCGTTATAGGATTGGGAGGGCGCTGGATCTCGATGAACTCGACTCCCGAGGAGCTTGCGGATCATCGTGCGGTCCTTCACGCACTTGCAGCAGATGCCGAGGGTGCGGGGCGAGTATTCGATAGCGCGGCTGGGTACGGCAGGGGCGGCTCGGAGACCTATGCTGGCGAGTGGGCCCAAGAGGACGGGTTCGGCGACGGCATCTTCTGGGCGACGAAGGTGAACGTGGCCCCTCGGGGTGGTGGCGCCGCCGATCCCGCCGCAGTCCGAGCACAGGTCGAACGGTCCTTTGAGCGCCTGAGTGTTCCTGTGATCGATCTAAACCAGGTGCACAACATGGGCGATCCGCCCACACAGTTGGGCATACTTCAGGAGTACAAGGAGGCCGGTCGCATCCGCCACATTGGAATGACCACCACCAGCGCTAGGCAATACGAAGTGCTTGCGGGAGTGATGCGCGACTACCCAATCGACTTCATCGGTATCGACTACGCCATCGACAACCGTGCGGCGGAGGAACTGATCTTCCCATTGGCGCAGGAGAAGGGCATCGCTGTGATGGTGTATCTCCCGTTTGGGCGCAGCCGGATGTGGGGGCGGATCGGTGACCTGCCCCTCCCCGAGTGGGCAGCTGAATTCGACGCGCACACGTGGGCGCAGTTCATGCTGAAGTTCGTGATCGCGCACCCGGCGGTAACGATTGCCGCACCTGGTACGGGCGACCCCGA
>JBLFXH010000240.1:0-5249 GCA_047611125.1 Rhodothermales bacterium | reverse complement strand
GACGCTTCGCCGGCCGCCGAAGCCGGAGAGCCAGCCGAAGCTGCCGCAGATGGAGAAGTCACCCCGGCGGTCCCCGCAGGCCCGGCACAGACACTTTCGGCCGATCGCTACAAGCTGACGGGCACGAAGGTTCTCGGCAAGATTGACCTAGCCACCGTCCACGCAAACGCGAGCAAGAAGAAGAAGCGGAAGCGTATCGACAAGGGCTCTGCCCCCGATACCCCGGACACTCGCGCAGCCAAGAAGAAGAAGCCTGCCGCCAAGGCAAAACCGCGTCCCGCCAACGTAGACCAGGCAGACGTCGAGAAGACGCTGCAGGAGACCCTACGAGAGCTCGAGCAGGGCGCAAGCCGTGTTCGCCAGCGTCGCCGGCGCCAGCGCCGAGACGAGCGCGCAGACGCTCGAGAAGCGGATATCGCCCGTCGCCGCGAGGAAGAGGGCGTGCTCCGTGTGACGGAGTTCGTTTCCACAGGCGAGTTAGCTGCCCTGATGGACGTGCCGGTCACCGATGTGATCAGCAAGCTGTTCACATCTGGGATGATGGTGTCCATCAACCAGCGACTGGATGCCGACACGATTACAATCGTAGCGGACGAGTTTGGTTATCAGGTAGAGTTCGTCACCGAATTTGACGATCAGGAAATCGAGATTGCCGAAGACCTTCCCGAGGACCTGAAGCCCCGCGCTGCGGTGGTGACGGTCATGGGCCACGTCGATCACGGTAAGACTTCGCTCCTTGACCACATTCGAAGCGCAAACGTTGTCGCCGGAGAGGCGGGTGGTATCACCCAGCATATCGGGGCCTACAATGTTGAGCTCGATGATGGGCGCAACATGACGTTCCTGGATACCCCCGGTCACGAGGCCTTTACGGCCATGCGTGCTCGTGGTGCTCAGGTTACGGACGTCGTGATTCTGGTGGTTGCGGCAGACGATGCCGTCATGCCACAGACGATTGAGGCCATCAACCATGCCCGTGCGGCGGATGTGCCGATTGTGGTGGCCATCAACAAGATTGACAAGCCCAACACCAACGTGGAGCGGGTGCGTCAGCAGTTGGCTGACAACAACGTTCTTGTGGAGCAGTACGGTGGAAAGGTCCAGAGCGCCATGGTCTCCGCCAAGACTGGCGAGGGTATTCCCGATCTCCTTGAGAAGGTTCTTCTTGAGGCGGAACTCCTCGACCTGAAGGCCAATCCGGATCGAAACGGGGTAGCCTTCGTGATTGAGAGCCGGCTGGAGAAGGGCCGGGGCAACGTGGCTACGGTCCTAGTCCAGAAGGGCACCCTCAAGGTCGGCGATATCTTTGTGGCCGGCCCCTATTCCGGGCGTGTCCGAGCCATGTACGACGAGCGTGATCGCCGCGTACTTGAGGTTGGACCAAGCCATCCCGTTCTGGTATCCGGTCTTCCGGGTGCGCCGGACGTCGGTGACTCCTTCCTGGTGCTGAATGACGAGCGGGATGCCCGCGAGATCGCCCAGAAGCGCGAGCAGATTCAGCGCGAGCAGGCCATGCGCCAGCGCAAGCACATCACACTCGACGAGATCGGACGCCGATTGGCACTCGGAGACTTCCGGGAACTCAACCTCATCGTCAAGGGCGACGTGGGTGGTTCTGTGGAAGCCGTGGCCGACTCACTCCTCAAATTGTCCACCGACGAAGTGGCCGTCAACATCGTCCACAAGGGCGTTGGTGCCATTAATGACGGTGACATCATGTTGGCCTCGGCCTCGGATGCCATCATCATCGGCTTCCAGGTCCGTCCAGTACCCACCGCGCGGATTCTGGCGGAGCAGGAGGAAATTGACATCCGCCTGTACTCGGTGATTTACAACGCCATCGAGGAGGTTCGCGATGCCCTCGAAGGCCTGCTGTCTCCGGAGCGTTCCGAGAAGATCCTGGGGACCGCAGAGGTCCGGGAGATCTTCAAGGTGCCGAAGATTGGTACGGTTGCCGGTTGCTACGTTATCGAAGGCAAGATCAAGCGGAGCGATCGGGTCCATCTCATCCGCGACGGCGTAGTGATCTACGAGGGCGGCCTGGCCTCCCTGAGGCGCTTCAAGGATGACGCCCGCGAAGTCCAGAACGGATACGAGTGCGGAATGGGAATCGAGAACTTCAACGACATCAAAGTTGGCGACCAGATCGAGTCCTACGAAATCGTTGAGACCCGTCGGACCCTAGAAGCCGGAACGTGATTGCCGCCCCTAGGGCGCTGAAACTGCAGGAAGGATGAGTATCAGAACCGAACGGGTTGCACGGCTGCTACAGCGAGAGATAGCCGGGCTACTGGTTACCGATTTTTCTGAGCAGCTGCAGGGGATGGTGACTGTCACGGGTACCCGGGTCACTAAGGACCTAGGGATTGTCTACACGTATGTCAGCGTGCTTGGAGACGACCCCAAGGAGCAGAAATCGGTCTTTGAGCGTCTGGATGAGCTGCAGCCGCGCGTCAGAAAAGCGCTGGCGGCCAACATCAGGCACCAGCTGAAGAAAGTCCCCGAAATTCGATTCTTCCTGGACAGCACGCTGGACGACGCGCAGCGCATCGAGGACCTTTTTGAAAAGATCCGTGATGAGCGAAGCAGCCGAGAACAAGAATAACGCGGCCACTGAACCGCCAGTCTTTGACAAGACAGGCCTTCCAGAGTCCTGGGAGGCGGCGGTTCTCTTGGTGGATAAGCCGGTCGGCCTCACCTCCTTCGGGGTGGTCAAACGCATCCGCCACCGCGTCCCCGTTCGGAAAGTGGGGCATGCTGGTACCCTCGATCCGATGGCTACTGGCCTTCTGATTATCCTCGTTGGCCGGGCAACGAAGGCCATGGAGCGTTTCATGGGCCAGGACAAAACCTACACCGGCACCATTAGGCTGGGGGAGACCACGCCCTCATACGACGCGGAGTCTGAGGTTCTTGAGCGACGCGCTACGGATCACCTGTCGGACGAGGACGTCGCTACCGCCACGCGCCCTTTCATCGGGACTATCGAACAGCGTCCACCTGCGTTCTCCGCCATCAAAATTGGGGGCGAGCGGCTCTACAAGAAGGCTCGTAGGGGGGAGGACATCGAGCTTCCGCTGAGGAGCGTTCGCGTGGACTCGTTCGACGTAGACCCCATGCGGGGCTCAGACGTGGACTTCTCGGTGACCTGTTCCAAAGGGACCTACATCCGTTCCTTGGCCCATGATCTTGGCGCTGAATTAGGAGTGGGAGGTCATCTGGTGGGGCTCCGTCGAACTGGCAGCGGTTCCTTCCGCGTAGACCAAGCCTGGGAGTTGAACGAGTTGCTAGCACAGCTGGAGGAACAGCAGGATGCCTGATCGCGCGCGGTCGGCCGTAGTCACCCTGGGGTCGTTCGATGGTGTTCATCTGGGCCATCAGGCCATTCTGAGATTCCTCGTTGAGCGTGCCCGCGCGAGAAAGGGGCCACCTGTTCTCGTCACGTTTGACCCACATCCGCGAGAGGTAGTCTCTGGGAAAGCCGTTGGCCTCCTTACCACGCCTCAGGAAAGGGCCGTTCTAGTGGCCGAATTCGGCGTCGAGGAAACCGTCATACTTCCCTTTGACCGGGACATGGCCAACATGGCCGCCGAGGCGTTCGTTGAGCAGATCCTGGTTGGCCAGGTCGGCGCGTCCAGTATCGTCATCGGCCACGATCATGGGTTCGGGGCCGGTCGTCGAGGTAATCGCGTATTACTGGAGCAGCTGGGCCCCTCGATGGGCTTCGAAGTAGATGTTATCCCGGCCCAGGCCGTTGATACGACGGTAGTTTCGTCCACCGTTATCAGGCACGCGCTGACCGAGACGGGAGATGTCGCCCGCGCCGAGAGCCTGCTAGGCCGACCGTACCGGTGGCGCGGACTCGTCGTGGACGGAGATAAGCGAGGGCGAACCATCGGCTATCCCACGGCGAATCTGGACCCCGTTGCACCGCGGAAAATCATCCCGCGGGCCGGCGTTTATGCGGTCACGGTCCGAAGAGGAGAGGACGACCTCGCGGGAGGGATGATGAATGTGGGTACCCGGCCAACGTTTGGTGGCGTGCGTCAGCGGCAGGAAGTCCACCTTTTCGATTTTCAGGGCGACCTCTACGGCGAGGTTCTGACTGTGGAGTTCCGGGAAAGATTGCGCGATGAGCGCCGTTTCGACGGCCTGGAGGCGCTGGTAGAGCAACTGAAGGCCGACGAATTGCGTTGTAGATTGCTGCTGGAAGGCTTGCAATAGCCTGAATATGCGGGAATGCGAAGGCATCTGAGATGCCTTCGAGGGTGATATTCGAAATGCGAAGCCACCGTCGCCCGGCCTACTCTAGCATGATATAATCTGGAGCGGACCATGATTGGAAGGGAAAAGAAAGAAGGGCTGATCGAACAGTTCGGCGAAACTGGCAAGGACACCGGCAAAGCCGAGGTTCAGATTGCCATCTTCAGCACGAGGATCGTTGAACTCACAGAGCATCTCAAGAGGCATCCGAAGGATCATTCGACCCGTCGCGGCCTCTTGAAATTGGTAGGAAAGCGCCGTCGGTTGCTGAACTACCTCATGGCCAAGGAGATCGATCGGTATCGTACCGTCATCGCTGAGCTTGGCATCCGTAAGTAACGGAAACGTTGGCGGCATCCTCACTCCGAGGATGTCGCTTACTGTATGTGCGCCTTGTCATCTATGGGTGGCCCGGCGTAGCGCAGGAAGCAGAAAAAGAAAGAACCCAGTAGAGGAAACGACTCCATGGTAAATGGACAATCGCGCGAGGTAGAGTTCGCGCCAGGCAAGACTATCACACTCGAAACCGGACGCCTAGCGAAGCAGGCTGGCGGTTCGGTTGTTGCCCGAATGGGCGACACCATGGTGCTTTGCACCGCAACCATGGCCACTTCGGTCCGCGAGGGCCAGAGCTGGTTCCCGCTCTCGGTGGACTACCGCGAGCGCTATTCGGCCGCTGGTAAGATCCCAGGAGGGTTCTTCAAGCGTGAAGCACGCCCCACGGACAAGGAGGTACTCACCTCCCGTCTGATTGACCGGGCCATTCGCCCGCTCTTTACGGAAGGCTTCTTCAACGAGGTTCAGGTCATCGCTACGGTGATGTCCGCCGACCCCGAGTATGACGCGGACGTGGTTGCCGCATGTGGCTGCTCAGCAGCACTCATGCTGGCCGGCGCTCCGTATGAGGGTCCGATTGCTGAGGTACGTGTGGGCCGCACCGATGGTGAGTTCGTTGTGAACCCGACGTTCACCGAGCTCGAAGGAAC
>JBLFXH010000239.1:0-5338 GCA_047611125.1 Rhodothermales bacterium | reverse complement strand
TTTCGCTCGCCGATACGATTGTTTTGGGGGGATGCGCTGCGGTTCAGAAGGCCGCAAAGGACGCGGGCTACCACGTGGATGTCCCCTTCACGCCTGGACGCACGGATGCGTCCCAGGAGCAGACCGATGTCGAGTCCTTTGCCGTCCTGGAGCCCATCGCCGACGGATTCCGCAACTACCTGAAGGCGGACTACAGCGTCTCGGCGGAGGAGCTTCTGGTTGACAGGGCCCAACTCATGACCCTGACAGCACCCGAAATGACGGTGCTCGTGGGTGGCATGCGTGCGCTTAACACGAACGCTGATAGCTCGGGGACCGGTGTCTTCACTGAGCGCCCTGAGACGTTGTCGAATGACTTCTTCGTCAACCTGCTCGAAATGGGTACCGCCTGGTCACCATCTCGGGATTCAGCGGGATTGTTCGAGGGGCGCGATCGCACAACCGGGACCCGCAAGTGGGCAGGTAGCCGCGTGGATTTGGTCTTCGGATCGAATTCCCAGCTCCGCGCCATCGCGGAGGTCTACGCGTGCGATGATGCCCGCGAGACCTTCGTGCGTGACTTTGTGGCGGCGTGGGACAAGGTGATGAACCTCGATCGCTTCGACCTAGGCTGAACCTGGATCGCGTAGGTGATCTCGGGGGCGGTGAGAGGCAACAGCGCCGGGTGAACCTAGCCTCTCAGCACGCTGATGTCCTCGATCAGCCGCTGGACGTCCAGTTCCAACGTTCCGTTGTATACCCCGCGGAGGTGCCCGTCAGCATCCACAAGGTAGAAGTTCTCCGTATGCAGGAAGCCCTCTCCAAGGTCGTCCAGATCGGCGAAGTAGGAATCGCGGGCCAAAGAGTAGATGTCCTCTCGTGAACCTGTGACAAGGTGCCACTTGCCACTCTGCACCTTGTTGAGGGAGGCATAGCCACGAAGAATCGGTACCGTATCCGAGCCAGGATCTACGGTATGCGAGATCATCCGCACGTCAGAGTCCGAGGCGTAGGCTTCCTGTACCCGACTCATGTTGGTTTTCATGGTCGGACAGATGGCCGTACAGCGGACAAAGAAGAAGTTGGCCACGTAGACCTTTCCCTCAAGGACTCTTCTTGATACCGTCTGGCCGTCCTGATCCTGGAATGCAAAGTCGGCAACCACAGGTGCGGAGCTACCCTCCTCGGGAGAGAGCCACTCGGGGGTAAGATCGGCCGTGCGATAGAATGGGAGATCCTCGGTGGCCTCTGCGCAACCGCAATACGCTAGGGCCAACAGGATGTAAACAGCTCGTTTCATGGCTTAGGAACAGGGCTTGGTTCCAATGAGACCGTAGCGGCGACCATCACGAACCACATAGTTCGCGCGCAGCGAGCCGTCCTGAAACCACATTTTCTGGGACCCGGACTCGTGGCCAGCCTGATAGTTGAACTCACGGTACAGACTTCCATCACGGAACCACTCCCGGGCCGAGCCCTGGTGTTCGCCCGAGTCAAACGCGTACTCAAACTTGGGCGTGCCATCCTCCCACCATCCGCTGTGTATTCCCTCCTTCAGGCCACTTTGGTAGGTGCGATCAAAGGAAAGGCTGCCGTCCGGATAGAAACCGCGAGACTCGCCTTCCTTCCGTCCGTTGAGGTAGGTGGTGACGGACTTCAGTGAGCCGTCCGGGTAGCGCTCTGTGATGGTGCCAGTGAGGAGGGTTTCCGCCAGCATCATCTGCGGGCCATGCTGACGAAGCCGTGTATCCATAGCCTCGACGTCGACGGCCTCAGCTTTACTGACAACGAGCAAGGTAGGCCCGCCGATCAGTCCCGAAAGTAGAAGCAGTAGAATTGGGGTCAACTGTGTCATGCCACTATTGGGATACGGTGCCGGCCGTCCCAAAGAAGCCGCTGCCATTGATGTAGGGGTCTTCCGAGGTGATGTGATAGTGGTAGATCCCGTTCGGGAAATCACTTGTCACACCGTCGTGGCCGTGGTAGGCGTCCAGATCAGAATTGACGACGGCCTGACCGTTTTCTACGGGACCATAGACCGGGAAGCCGTCCAAGAGAAACCCGACGAGTGCATCGCCGCCATTCTGTAGCGTCAGACTGAGGGGCTCAATGTGGTAGTGGTAGACACCGCTCTGCTGCGGATGGCCGTTGTTCTGGTCGAACGAGTCGATCTCGTTGGTCAGCGGCTGGTTGGGGCCGGCATACTGGTTGAAGATGGCGACACCGTTGACGGCCACACCGATCGCGCCCAGCGGTGTAGCGGACTTCGATGACGCCTCCTGCGGATCAGCGGGAATCGTGAAAGTGAATGACTGTTCGCTAATGCGATTCGGATTCAGATTGAAATTGGCATTGGTGCCGTCGTAGGCGGCGTATCGCGAGTCCGTGAAGTACGGACTTGTGTGATCAGGAACACCGTCGGACTCGATGACAACGCGGGTACCGTCCATATAGACATTGACGTTTTCGTAGAAGCGCGCAAAGACAGCCGGGAGATCCTCGGTGACGACCGTATTGGGGTCGTCGATCTCGTTCGTCTGGTCCATGGCGGAGCCCGAGTCGCAGGCGATGACCACGGTGGCCAGAATCAGGGTTCGGAGAAGGGCTTTCATGGCGTTGGGGGTAAGGGCTGGTTTGTCACTCTACACGCTGGGGCAGGGAAGACCCCCAAGGCCTGCACTCACCCGTCTCGGAGGCGAGTTGAAAGCGGCTTTGAGTTTAGCGCGTCAATACTTGCGCGGCCGCTGCCTCGGACGCTGCGAGCGCTCCTTCGATCAATCCGCCGTTGTCTGAGATCAACTCCGTGACAGCAAAGATCAACTGATCATTCCAGACGTCCCGCAACGCTTCTGGCATGGCATACGAAGGATGCTCGGACGGCGGTGTTACGTCTGCTGGTGCGGCCGTGAAGGGGGCTCGTGACCAGTCCTCTAGCTGCATTGCAATGGGTGTACTTGCTTGCGGTCCAAAGAGGTTTGCTAGTTGTGCGAGGGCCGCTTGTTCAAGCGCTGGTCCTGCCTGCGCGCGGACGTGGGCAGGGAGCCCAACAAACCCGAACAACGCCCCAAGACTGCCGTCCATCGGGCTAGCATCGTGTATTTCCGCCAAGGGACCACGCTTGCTGCTGGCCTCCCCAGATAGGCCGTCTTCGCGCCAGAACGGCGTGGGGTAGACGGCCACAAACTTTGCGTGTGCGCCCATCCATGTTGGGATTTCCCGGAGGCTCGCGTTGGCTTCCCTTGGCAAAGCGGGGTCAAACGTCACTTGAGCGGCGATACGGGGCGGGACAGCCAGGACTATCTGTTGCGCCTTGATGACTTGGCCATTTGCCAAGGTCGCATTCGGGCCGTGGTTGATCCTTTCCACCGCTGCGTTTGACTGCAAGCGCGATGGGTCAAGCGCGGCTACCAGCGCGTTCGTAAGCGCACCGGTCCCGCCGCCAATCCGCATTGAACCGGCCATCGACATGAACCCTGCGTTTTGAAGTACTTCGCCGCTTGCTTGCTCGTAAAGCTGAGTTCCTGCGCTCCACTGTTCAAATACATGCAAGTTCAGCTCTTGGAGCATCTGAGCGACTCTGTGCTGGCCTTGCCAAATCCACGACGGCCCCAAATCGAAGGCCCGGCCATCGACATCCAGCGATTTGATGCGTCCGCCGAAACGGCTGCGCGCCTCGACCAATTGGAAGTCGTGCCCCGCCTGTTGCAGTCGGTATGCCAAAGACAGCCCAGTCAGGCCGCCGCCGATGATCAGTGTTTGGGTATTCATGTGTGCGGGCCTTTCGCGGCCCCGGCAAGCGCCGACTGAACTGCGATGCGATGGTGTGGTCCAGGTGTAAAGTAGGAAGCGGTCCAGATGTAAAGTACAAGTCGGACCATATGTAAAGTACGGCCGTAGGTGAGTGTACGAACCACCTGCCCTCGCGAGTACACACCATGGACAAAACGGACTATGCCCATCGCGTTGTGGATGGGGAGTTGGACGAACTGCTCCCCCAACTTTCGGCTATCTCCCTGGAAGGACCAAAGGGTGTGGGCAAGACGGAAACAGCGATGCGACGGGCGCAGACCACGTATCGGCTTGATGATGAAGGTCAGTTTGAGATTGCACGGGCCTCTCCCGAACTGCTAACTGCGGGGGCAACGCCAATTCTGATCGACGAATGGCAGAGACTGCCTCGCACATGGGATGTCGTGAGACGAGCGGTCGACGAGAACACCGCCCCGGGACGCTTTATCCTGACTGGTTCTGCATCTCCCGACAAGCCTCCAACTCACTCCGGCGCTGGCCGGGTTGTCAGGCTGAGGATGCGACCATTCTCGCTCGCTGAACGGCAGCTAACTGCCCCGTCGGTGAGCATGCGAGCCCTACTGCAGGGCAAGTCTGAGATAACAGGCTCATGCGACCTGGACCTGAGGACCTACACCGAAGAGATCGGTAGATCCGGATTTCCTGGACTCAGGCACCTAACAGGCCGTGCCCACCGAGCACAATTGGACAGCTATATCCATCGCATTGTGGATCGTGACTTCCCGGAGGCTGGATACACGGTGCGGAAGCCGGGTATATTGATGGCGTGGCTTGCTGCATATGCAGCAGCGACGGCCACGACCGCGGACTATGAAACCATCCGGGACGCTGCGACACCGGGGCTTTCCCATAAGCCTAGTCGTGTACTCCTTGAGCCGTACCGAGACATTCTGGAGCGGACTTGGATTCTGGACTCCCTACCGGCTTGGTTGCCCACGCGAAATCACATCAGCCGCCTAGCAAGACCTCCGAAGCACCACTTGGCCGACCCTGCTCTGGCGGTTTCCTTATTGGGGCTAGACGAGACAGCCCTCCTCGGGGGGGCGGAAGGGAGCGTGGCCTTTCCCCGCGAAGGCACTCTCCTGGGACATCTTTTTGAATCCCTCGTAACCCTGAGCGTCCGCGTCTACGCTCAGCATGCAGAAGCTCGAGTCCGCCATCTGAGAACCAAGGGTGGACGCCACGAAGTGGATCTAATTGTGGAGCGTAGAGACCAGCGAGTTGTAGCGATGGAGATCAAACTCGGTGCCACCGTGAACGACCGTGACGTCAAACATCTACTCTGGCTGAAAGAGCAGATCGGTGACGACCTACTCGACGCGCTCGTTGTGACGACGGGATCCACGGCTTATCGCAGGCCTGATGGGATCGCGGTCGTACCTGCAGCGTTGCTCGGGCCGTGACTCGCAGGCGCTCCGCCGTCATTCCGACCGCAGCGAATGCACAGGATCCGCAAGCGCAGACCGAACTGCCTGGAAGCTGACCGTCAGAGCGGCGATGACCAACGTCATTAAGCCCGCCATCGCTAAGGAACTCCCGGGAGAGCAGG
>JBLFXH010000238.1:0-5339 GCA_047611125.1 Rhodothermales bacterium | reverse complement strand
ATCCAGCGGATCCGTGATCGGGTCGATGGGCCCGGCGCCGTCGTCCTTACGTCCCTGCCTGATATCAGGTGGGCCACCGGTTTTTCGGGTTCGAATGCGTTGGTTGTCCTGAGCGACCAAGCCCACCTTCTGACGGACGGGCGCTACACCGAGCAGGCGTCCCGGGAAGTGAGCGCCTGCCAGGTTCATATTGCAACCGCCGGCCTCCAACGCCTTGCCGTGGGCGCGATCATCGCGGAAGGCTCCGAGGTCACACTGCAGGCCGAGCAGGTCACGCTGGCGCAATTGGAGGAGTTCGAAGCGGGTGCTGAAGGCCGCAGACTCACCTTCCGGCATCAGATGGAGCTGGTATCGCCGTTGCGAGCCATCAAGGATGCGCTGGAACTCCGCGCCATCACTAAGGCGCAACGCTTGACTGAATCTGTCTTCGGTTTGCTCCCCTCGCTGGTCCGAGAGGGCATGACGGAGTTCGAATTGAGTGCCGAGATCACCTACCGGCACCTGTCGGCGGGAGCCCAGCGCATGTCTTTCGACCCGATCGTTGGCTTCGGCGAGAACTCCGCGCTACCTCACGGAAGGCCGGGCCCACGCAGATTGAGGGCAGGCGATCCGATTCTAGTGGACATGGGCTGTTTTCTGGATGGCTACGCGAGCGACATGACTCGCATGATGGTGTTCGGAACGCCGACTCAGGACTTTCTGGACGGCTTTGACCTGGTGCTTCGCGCACTCGGGCAAGCGCACGACCAAGCCTGCGCTGGCATGCGAGCGTGTGACTTGGATGCCGCTGCGCGCGCGGTAATCGAGGAAGGCGGGATGGGCTCTGCGTTTTCTCATAGCCTTGGTCACGGTGTCGGCCTGGAGATTCATGAGGCGCCGTCGGTTTCATTCCGCTCCGAAGCCGCATTGCCGAACGGGTGTGTGGTGACACTGGAGCCCGGTATCTACCTTGAGAGTCAATTCGGCATTCGCATCGAAGACATCGTCGTGCTCCGGTCAGACGGGTGCGACCTTGTCACGGATGTCCCAAGAGACCTAGTCAGGATCTGAACCCAGAGACCCCAACCCGCTGTGGCTGACAGACTCCCCACCATTCCCTATTCACACCCCTTCCCATGCGACGACGCCGAGCGTCTGGAGCGGGCTCGCACGTTCCGAGCGCACATGGACGGACGCAGGACCGTCAGAGACTACGCTCCGCGCCTGGTAGACACAGCGGTTTTGCTGGAGTGTATCCGTGCTGCCGGCACGGCGCCCAGTGGTGCTCACAGGCAACCCTGGCATTTTGTGGTGGTGCAAGATCCTGCGGTAAAGAAGCAGATTCGCGAGGCTGCCGAGGAGGAGGAGAGGGCATTCTATAGTGGCCGTGCGCCCGACGAGTGGCTAGAGGCTCTCGCGCCGTTGGGTACCGATGCGGACAAGCCGTTTCTCGAGACTGCGCCTGCGCTCATCGTGGTCTTCGCCGAGCGATATGGAGAAGACAGTGAAGGCGCCCGGATCAAGAACTACTACGTCCAGGAGTCTGTTGGTATCGCCACAGGCATGCTAATCTCGGCGCTCCATATGTCGGGGCTCTCCACGCTCACGCACACGCCCAGCCCGATGAGCTTTCTGCGTGAGATTCTTGGGAGACCCAAGAAAGAGCAGGCCTATCTGGTCCTGGTAACGGGGCATGCAGCCGACGGCGCCCGGGTGCCAGAGTTGTCCCGTAGCCCGGTCGAGGATATTGCCACCGTTCTATGACGAGCGTCCCGACGGGTAAACCGCGGAACGTGTTGGTCCTGGCCTACTACTTCCCGCCCCTCGGGCTCAGTGGGGTCCAGCGGGTTGCCAAGTTTGTTAAGTACCTCCCTGACAGTGGCTGGAATCCGACTGTGCTGACGGCGGAGCCCGGCGGGTACTTTGCCTTCGACGAGGATCTGCTCCAAGAGTTGAATGCCAGAGATATCCCAATCCATCGCACAATGTCGCTGGATCCAACCCGGGTGTTCGGCAAGTCCACCTCAGTGAAGTTGCCCTCGGAAGGGCGTCGACAGATGCTCTCGACCTTAAGTCAGTGGGTATTTCTGCCAGACAACAAGGCCGGCTGGATGCCCTTTGCTTATCGCAAGGCGGCAAGCTTACTTCGCAGTGGAAACTTTGACGCGATACTTTCCACCGCTCCGCCATACTCCAGCCACTTGGTGGCCGCGAAACTAGCCAGGAAGTTTCGCCTTCCCCTGGTGCTGGACTACCGCGACGATTGGCTCGGCAACCCGCGCCATGTCTATCCAACCCGACTCCATAAACGCGCCCATGCCGCCTTGGAGCGCAGGGCGGGTGGACAAGCCGATGCGATCGTCACGATAAACTCCGTCATTGGCAGGGCCATTCATGACCGTCTTGGAGTCCCGGTAGCGGTCATCCCGCAGGGTTTTGACCCGGACGACTACCCCACGGAAGACTCCCCCCAGGTGTCTGCCGACCACTCTCCACCTCGTTCAGAGCGACTGCATTTCATCTACACGGGCGTTTTCTATGACCGCCAGACCCCTGAGCCGTTTCTAAAGGGTTTGGCCGAACTCATTCGGCAGAAGCCGCAAGTCGCCAAGCGTATTCGGGCCACTTTTGTTGGGCTCTTCCCGGAAGAATGCAGGCCGCTCCTTAAGGAGCTTGCCCTAGAGAAAGTCGTGGATATTCTTCCGTACGAAAAGCACCGCGAGGCGATGTCGCGGGTTTCCGAGGCTGACGTCGCCTGGTTGACGGTCGGGGAGGGGCCGGGACAGCACGGGATCTCGACAGGGAAGCTGTTCGCCTATGCGGGTGCCTCAGTCCCCATCCTCGGTATTGTCCCGAAGGGCGCTGCCCGCGAAATGCTGGAAGCCTACGGTGCCTCGTGGGTTGCCCACCCTGATGAGCCCGAAGCCATCTACGAGACGCTCGTGCGAATCTTGGAGGCGTGGGAAAAGGGCTCGCTGCCCAAACCAGATCCCGCCTTCGTGGCCGGTTATGATCGCCGGGCCTTAACTGGTAAACTAGCCGATGTTCTCGACCGCGTTACTTCATAAGTTCGGCCTCCCCAAGACCCAATCCCACCCGACAGATGCGTTTACATCGTCAGTTGACGCTCGATAGTTCACTTGAGCACATGGATAACGTGGTGGAGGAAACCGACCAGTTTCTTTCTCCCTTGGGCCTGGACGACGAGTTGGTGTACAACATCGTGCTTGTCACCACAGAGGCCGTGACGAATGCCATAGAACACGGTAACGGTCACGACGCGAGCAAGTCGGTGCACATACGGTACGAGGCAACGCCGACGCTGGTGGTGGTATCCGTCGAGGATGAAGGAGTTGGATTCGCGCCCACAAATGTGCCCGATCCGTTGGCGGAGGAGAACCTCCTCGCAGACGGGGGACGCGGCGTCTACCTGATTAAGGAGATCGCGGACGAGGTACTCTACGAGAATGGTGGCCGCCGGGTCGTGATGCGGTTCAAGACCGGGTCGTGACCTCCTCCCGGCTCTCCTGGCTGTTGGTCAGTGCCTACTTGGTGCTTTCGGCTGTAGCCATGTGGACAGCTCTGGATCGCGGGCTCTGGACCTGGATGGTCGCAGCGTGGATCTCCGCCGGGGCACTTGTAGCCCTGATATACTGGCGTGGGACGCCTAGTCTTCGGACCGTGCTGATTGTAGCCGTGGTCGTGCGCATCGGTTGGCTTGCTGTCCCCTCGGGACTTTCCGACGATGCCTTCCGCTATGCCTGGGACGGGATGCTGGTCGTGGACGGGATCAATCCTTATGAGTTCGTGCCTGCCGATTCGGCGCTTTCCGCGTATCGCAGCATTGGGCCCTTTGAGGAGCTCAACTCGGGGGCCTTCCATTCCGTCTACCCACCCGTGACCCAATACCTCTTCGCCGGTACATCCTGGCTCAGTCAAGGGGACGTGTCGCGGTTTTTTTACATCTGGAAGACCGTTCTGGTTCTGCTCGAGGTGCTTGCCCTGTTTCTATTGGCCCGAACCGTGAGTCCAGGGCTACTGATGCTCTTTGCCTGGAATCCAGCTATCGTGGTTTCTGGCGCTGGGCAAGGCCACACCGATGTGCTACTGGCGCTGCCCCTGATTGCGGCTGTCCTCTTGGCCAGGAGACACAGATGGAACGCGGCAGGTGCCCTGATCGCCGTGATGGTTCTCATTAAGATCTGGCCTGCGGTGGTGGTGCCGGCGTTTCTTCGGAAGAAGACCGCAGTCCTGCTCGGGGCTTTGGCGGGTGCCGTTCTCGCTCTGCCGTTTGCCGCGTCTTTTGTGCTCGATAATGTCGGGCAATCGCTAGATCTCTACGTCCGATACTTTGAGTTCAATGCGGGTCCGTACTACGCGCTTAAGGAGGGCTTGAGGAGTCTTACGGGAGACGACTGGAGCAAGCAACTGGGACCGTTCCTGCGGCGGTTATTCTTGTTCGGGGTTGCCGGGATTGGGATTCTAGCGTGGCGACGTCGTCCGCGACTCGAGGACGTACTGTTTTACGCGTATGCCCTGTTTCTGGTGACCGCCACGACGGTGCATCCTTGGTATCTCTACCCGCTCTTGCTGCTCGGGGTGCTCCGAGGGCAGGAGGTGTGGGGATGGCAGTGGCTTAGCGTGCTCTCGCTAGGGACCTACCTGCTCTATGTCGACGGCCCGTATTGGCCGTTTGTAGTCCTTGGATGGGTGGGGTGTCTGGTACTTGGTCTCATCTTTGGAAGCAAGCGTTGGGTTCGGGCGGCCCTCCTGAACCGGGCGCGGTGGAAGGCGGAGTGGGCGGATACCTATCTCCGGTCGGAGGCTGGGTCTCTCACATCGGAGTCTGGCCCCATCCTCGATCTCGGGGGCGGGGAAGGCTACGTGGCAAGCGCCTTGACCCATCTCAGGAATCAACCCGTGACCGTGCTGGAGGTGAGGGATGGCCGCCCTGACTGCGAATCATCCTCCGAATACCTTCTCTACGATGGCGCGACGTTTCCATTCGCCGACGACAGCTTCAGTGCCGCCATCGCCATCTTCAGTCTGCACCATGCAAAGGATCCGATGGCCTGCCTCCGCGAACTCCGTCGGACCGTGGCGGGTGAAGTAGTCGTCATTGAGAGCGTCCAGATCGATAGGGTTTCGGCCTGGGCTCTACGGATTCTCGACCCGCTGGTAAACAGCCTGCGTGGTCCCTGGAACGCGGATGACCAGTCTCCGCAGTTCGCATCCCCCGCTCAGTGGCGGGCCAGGTTTGAGGAAGCTGGTTTTCACATTACGGGTGAATCGATCCGTTACAATCTCTTGCACCGCAAGCACTTATTCTGCTTGCTCCCCGGCCAGAAGGCTCTGTAGCG
>JBLFXH010000237.1:0-5442 GCA_047611125.1 Rhodothermales bacterium | reverse complement strand
GGGACTGGAAGAACTGGAACGGGCAGGTTGCCAGGACCTGAAGTCGGGATGGCGAAAGCGGTGCATCCAGAATGCTATCCACAGTCGCTCGGGGACCGATGAACGCATCGTGGTCAGTGAACTCGGCCGAGGCCCTGGCCGCCATCGCCACACGCCCGCGTGACATGCCCAGAAAATGCCGATCCAAGAGCTCATGGGCGATGGGGTCGTCCCGGTTTGCCACAATGGCTTGTACCAATCCTGAGGCCGGCGCGAGACGGACGGATCGCGCGTCTCCGTGCTCGGCCTCAAGTTCGATGAACATCGAGGCCGGACCGGCATCAGAATCGTCCGCGATTCGCCCCTCGGCTACCACGACGGTGGCCGTCTGACCAGCCCGCGCCAGTGCTCGCCTGAGAGCCAATCGGCGCCGTTCCACGCGTTCCTCTGAGCTCAATGGTCCAGAAATGCGGTCGTACGCCTCGCAGAAATCGTCCGGCAGGAAGACATCCTCTACCGGCGATGGGAGAAAACTCCCGCTGTCGAGTCCGAGGATGAACAGGTGATCGCGCCCCGTCAGACCCGCCGATTCCAGCGGAACGATATGGGCAGCACCCGGCGCATCAACGCGGGCGTGCACGATCACAGTCGGGAGCCAATCCCGCAGCCTGCCTACCAAGTGCGCGGCCGGATGAGACGAGTCTGGGCCCTCCTCAATCTGTGCCAGTCGGCTAATGAGCTCTGCTCTCCCCTTCGCGGCGGTCGACTCCGGATTGACGGACTCTGGGACGAGTCCCTCGACGAATCGCCGCACTCTAGAAACGAAGCCGTGCAGGGTATCGTCAGGCGCCGGCACGTAGTCGAACAGCCGGTCTACGGCCCGTTCGGCGTCTCGAATCCGCTTGACACGGAGCTTGGACACGCGCTCACGCTCGGTGCCCTTGGCCTGCTCCATCTCCTCCTGCGCGGCCTTTTTGAGGCCCTGAAAGGCGCGGCGATACGCCTTCCTCTCGCCAGAAACATGCACCTCAATCAGGTTGGCAATCACGTTTCTGGGCGGCACGGAATCCGGCAGTTTTACAAAGCCGCTCCGAAGCAGTCGAACCAGTTCAATCGAGTCCTGACCGCTGGCCAGCCACTCCAGAAACAGGCGCACGGCCTGCCCCACCGGCAGGTCGGAAAGCGGTGTACCTGCGGCGCTGGTCACTGCCACTCCCCTTCGGGATGCTTCGGACTGAAGCATCGGGAGATAAGGTGTGTGTCGGGGGTAGGCCAGTTCGACGGAGTCCAGCGGGAGCCCGCGGCGCTCTATTTCCTCGAAGGCAAAACGCGCCTCGTCCTCGACCGCCGGCAGCCGCACTAGATCCAGCTTGGCTGCGGGACTGACCGGGGGCAGAGCCAAATCCCACTCTTCGAAGGCCTGGCCGGCTGTCCCGGCTGCCGTCTCCCGCTCGATCCCGACCACCACCGCGTGAGCAGACTTGGTGGCCAGGCCCTGAAGGAATCCGCGTGCTGCCTCGGAGATGGGCGTCTCTCCCATCACCGCTAGCAGCGCAGGAGACTTGGTGCGACCGAGCGCGAACTCCGCCTGGACGAAGCGCTCAGCCTCATCGATCGCGCTTCCCCCATAGAGCCATTTCAGGTACGCGTCAAAAATCAGGGACACTTCGCGTCCGAGCTTTCGGGGAATGGCCGATTTGTATTCGTTGGGCGAAAGCCCGGAGAGCCGCATGGCCCGAATGCTCTTGGCCAATTGCTGGCCCGACCATCCTAGCGCTTCCAGCTTGCGAAAATCGAACCTGCGCAGAATCTCATCCAGCCCAAGGACCTGATTCAGATCTGGGAGTCTGTTCAGGGTGCGGTCAGGAAACGCCTCCTCTAGAACCACCTCCGCCAGCTTGCCTGGCGTGTACGCCCGGAGCCCTATGGTCGGCAGTCCTTTTCGGGCCCATGCCGCGATGATTTTGCGCCCTGCCTGTGGAGAGGGCACCACCAGAATCTTTCGATGGAGGCCAGCCTCTGTCAGGAGATCTGCGACGGGAACGGGAACGGCGGGAGACAGTGTTTCGGGCATGATACCCGAATACTAAGACCCGCCTGTGACAGTCAAGTGTCACACTGTAGTTGTCCACAGAATTCCTGGCCGAGAAGACAGCGGGGGGTCCTCTAGTCTCGCACGAACGGATCGCTGAACCGAACATCCGTCGCCAGCGTCGGATCGGTGAGTGTCTCAAGGAACGCCACGAGAGCATCGATCTCCTGACCGTTCAGGTTCATGCGCCGCGGCCGACCGTTTTGCTCCAGCCGATTGTCAAGATCCGGGTGTGGCTGAATGTCGCGGTTGTAGAAGTCGACAACGTCCCGGAGCGTCGCGAATCGGCCGTCGTGCATGTACGGCGCAGTGAGTTCAATATTGCGGAGAGAGGCCGTCTTAAATCTCCCGCGGCCTGCACCCTGATCCGCGTCGGTGTTGACGTCCAGGCCGTTGTTTCGGGCCTGATCGCCCACTGCGAGGTCTCCACGATGGCAGTTGGAGCACTGAGTTTGACCGGAAAAGAACAGCTGACGACCTTGGTTTTCCTGCGCCGTCAACCCCGGCAGGTTCTGCCCCACTTGACCGTTCGCAGCCCGCCGAGCCTCGTCGAAACGTGAGTTGAACGTCACCATCGAGCGCTCGAATTGGGCGATTGCATTCGCGATCCTCTCGGTAGTGACCGCGGTGCTGCCGAATGCGCGCTCGAATAGATCCTCGTAATAGGTCGCGTCCTCAATTCTAGTGACGAGCTCTTCCAGCGTCAGCCCCATTTCGGCTTCGTCCTGGATGGGCAGCAGCGCCTGCTCCTCAACGCTCATCGCGCGTTCGTCCCAGAACATGTTGCCGTTTCTGTAGAAGCGGACGTTCGCCACGGACATCGCATTCCTGCCGGTTTCCGCGCCGGCGAATCCGATGCTCAGTGGGAGCGGGTCTGCGAACCCGGCTTCCTGACGATGGCAGGATGCACAGGACACCGTTCGGTTGGCCGACAATTCGGTGTCGTAGAACAGCACCCTTCCGAGGGTGGCGCCCCAGTCCGTGACTTGATTTCCGGCCGGCGTGTTGTCCTCGGCCGTGGCATCGCGTTGCGCAAAGCCGGGGACCATCTGCGATGCGTAGTCGAGCGGGGCACTCGGCAAGTCAAGCCGTGCGGCGGGTGCGGATTCCTGCTCTTGCTCGGTGAGCGCGAGCGACGTGTCGTCGCAGGCAATGACACTGAATAGCAGAATGATCGCGATGGAGAGACGCATGGGCCTGGCCGATTGGTGTACTCGGGTACACGCAGCGGCCCAGGCTACCCCCAAGAATCGGCGCCCGGCGCAGACCCTACGGCAACCCGTCATCGCTTCGGGCGCTGCCTCAGACCCAGCCTCTAGGCCCGGCCCTTCTGATTCGCGATTGGCTCTTCCATGTGCGGGACCCAATCGTCCGCATTCCGGAAATGTGTCCAATTTCCGGATCTCGCAAGCTTGGTGGGCTGCTTGTATATCGTGTCGGCCACACCGCAGTAGCGGCTCTCGACGTGGACACCATACCAGGCCATCTCAGAGTAAAAATCCAGGAATGTCTTCAAGCGGGCAGCGGTTGAGTCGGTTGGAAGACTACGGAGACAAGGTACGGTCAGTGCGTGTGCGATTGTGCTTCACATGCTTGCGATAGTTTCCAACAATCGGGCTTCTTGTGAACCGGGGTTGCACATTGCTTGACGCACGCTTTTCTTCGACCGCAGCAGACAGCAAAACTATGCTGCGTCACCCCGGGTGATGGAGCCCGAGTGTCGAACATCAGAGCAGATCCGGTTTGCAGACGGCGTGTGCCGGTTTGGGGAGATGGCGCGGTTGATGTAGCGGAATCAGCCGATCCTCCGCAAATCCCAAAACCACTGCCGTACTCCAAGAGTACTGGTGGTGCTTTTCAGCCCGCTTCTTCCCCATGCCAGAGTCCCTACCACCCGCACATAGCTCCCCCGCACAGGGTGCGCGTTCATCATTGACGCGGATTCTCAGCCTGTCTCGGCGGCCAGATGTGGCGGCCAAGATTGCCGCGGCGCTAGGTCCTGACTTTCGACTGGTGCACGCCAGCACGCTCAAGGAGGCCGTCAAACGCCTTCGCGGAGTCAAACCCGACCTAGTCGTGGTGGGCCCCCATGTGCCGGTCCTCGAAGCGCAGCTCCTCTTTCAGTCCGTCCGGTCTCTGGACTCGCTGACAAAGACCGGCTTCGTGCTTTTGATTTCGACCCCGAATCCGGACCTGATCAATCGCGCTTATGATTCCGGAGTAGACCTGGTGCTCTCGCTGCCAGCCACCGCCGACACCGTGGCCAATCATCTTAGAGCGACCCACTCTCGAATTCAGTTGGGCTCAGAGTTCGATGACCTGCTCTCCCCGCCGGCCCTGCCCGAATTCCCGGGGTATGAGACTGACATCTACAGGAAACCGCTGGGTCCTGGAGGGGGCGACCTCTTCATGTGGGACCAGGCCAAGGATGGGTCGCTGTACTTCGCCATCGCCGATGTCGAGGGCAAGGGTATGCGCGCCGGTGCGTTTGCGTTTGCCTATCAGGGGTATATCAGGGCCGCCATCATTACGTCGGTGGATCAGGGACGCGGGGCACCGTCAGAGGTGCTATCGGTAGTGAATCGTCTTGCGACTCAGGATCGCATGCTCGCGGGCAAGCACTTCTCCATCCTCCTGATGCGGTGGGATCCGGTCAACCACATAGTTAGCTATGCCAATGCCGGCCATTGCGAACCGCTGCTCTTGTCTGGGACCCGCACTGGCTTTCGGACCAATGGGGAGTTTCCCGTCGGCTTGCGCACCGACACGGTTTTCCATGACGAAATCCTTCAACTCGCACCAGGGGAAGCCCTGCTGCTCTACACCGACGGCCTCACCGAGCTGAGGAGCGCGGGCGGCGCGCTGTCGGGCACCGATCTGCTCGTGACCATTGCTCGGGAGTCTGGTACGGTTCAGGATCTCGCGGACAGCCTGCTGGCCGCATCAGGGCGCAAGCATTTTGATGATGACGTCATGGTCTTCCGTCTGAAGCGGGATTCGAACGAGCCCGAGGCCGACTGACCAAGCCGTACCTTGGGCTAACTTTCGGCCCATCGAATGCGCTTCGCCCTCCTTCTCCTTCCAGTCCTTCTCCTCGGCTGCGCCGCTCCCGCGGACACGCCCTCGCCGGTTGACGGCGCCGTATCAGAGACCACCGCCCGGCTTGGTGCGTCCGAGGGCGGCCAAATGGTTCTTGACGCGGTCAACGCCCACGGAGGCCTAGATGCCTGGTACTCTGCCCCGACCTCCAGCTACGCGTGGGAGTACTCCAACGCCGGGTCCCAGACTCGCTTCAAGACCCACATGGTGGTGGACAACGGTTCCAGGCTGGCCTATCACGACCTGCTGGAATTGGGGAAGCCGGACTCAGT
>JBLFXH010000236.1:0-5444 GCA_047611125.1 Rhodothermales bacterium | reverse complement strand
GCTCCATCATCCATGAGAAATCGAGTGACGTCAGGGCCAAGCCTACTCGTGAGACTGTGCGTGGTCCCCGTGGTCCCGCACCTGTGCCTCAAACCAAGAGTGGATGGCCGTCACAAGGTCTGCGTCCTCGGATTGGTATCGAATTTCGCCACCCAGCGCCACGTCTTGGTAGGCGACGTCCATGCGCTCATGGCCAGTCATGAGAGCGTGGAGTCCGGCCATGTCATCGCCGTGGATCATCGCCGGATCGTGAAAATCACCACGGGCAAACCGCTCGGCTTCTTCCGCTAGATGCGCTCGAATGAGAGCCACCTGTTCTTCATCGCCGTCGTCGGAGAGAACGGTCTGCAGTCCGCCGTCTTCTGTCGGCTCAAACACGTGGGTGGTCCGGTCCAGGTCGAAAGCCATGACGGACGCGCCGGCCGCGGCTACCTCGGCCTGCCGGTCTTCCCGGTCTTCTCTGTACGTCATCGTTTTCAGATAGGCCACGCTCTTCGGCGCGTTCCCGATCGGGTCAGTGGACTCTTCCTCCAGATAGAAATGTTCAAACCCGTCTGCTTGCGCGGCCTCAAGCAGCGCGGGCCAATTTACCTGCCCCTGGCCGATGACCGCCTTCTGCTCTGCCGGCAGTCCACCGCTTAGGGAGCCACGCTCGATTCCGGGCTGCATGTCCTTGATGTGCATGAGCTTGAATCGCCCGGGATGCCGCTGGATGAGCGCGACCGGATCGACATTCGGGAGCCAGGTCCAGAGTACGTCCATCTCAAAGGCCACAAGGTCTGGGTCTGTCTCGTCAATGATGAGGTCCAGCAATGTGCCATCCCCATATGGGCGGGGTTCGTACCCATGGTTGTGGTAGAAGAACTGGAGCCCGGCATCTTTCAACGCCCTGCCCAACTCGTTAAAGTCCATGATGGCCTGGCGCGCGTCGGCCTCGGTGAAGTCGCCCTCGTGAGGATACCAGGCGGTCCCTACATATCCGGCCCCGACGGCTTTCGCATCGGCAATCACACCGCCCATGTTCGTCTTCATCTCGTCCAGGGAGACGTGCATGGACGATACCTGAAGCCCCGCGGCGGAGATGGCCTGGGCAAACGAATCGGCAGCCATGTCATACAGGCCCGCGGTCTCCACGTGGGCGAAGCCCATGTCGTTGACCATTTCGAGCATGGCCAGCGGGTCTTCCTGGGCCTTAGCGCGGAAGCTCCAGAGCTGCACGCCTAGCGGGGCGTCGAAGGTGGCGATGGCCGTCGATTCGGATTCCGCTTTGTCGTGCCCGCGGTTGGAGTCTGTGCACGCGGCGCATACGAGAATGAGAAGGCCGAGCGGGAGGAGGGACTTCATGCGGCTGTCGGGTCGTTGTGGAGTGGGGCAATATGCTCGTGAGGCTACCGTCTGGGGATCAACGGAAGCGTCACATGCGAAGGATACTCCTGACCGTGGAGGATCCGCTGCCTAGCCGACACAAATTCCGTATCCCTCTCGTTGTCCCCGCCGGTGTTCAGGTTGCGATCGTACTTGGGGAAGAGGGCCGACGAGACCACCACTCGCAGACGGTTTCCGGCCGGTATGACGATTCCGGTGAACCACATGTCCATCTCGTATTTGTAGACCCGGCCCGGCTCGAGGAGAGACGGCTTGTCGAATCCGTCTCGGAATCGTGCGCGGGATGCTCCCTCCTGGATCCTCTCGGCAGTCCCGTCCGGATGGACATTCAGCAGCATGACATACCAGTCCGTGTCCCGGGCATCTGTCGCTGCGTACAACGTGGCGGTCATGGGACCGGTGATCTCCATCTCGTCGGTGAGCGGCTCCGTGTTGTAGACGAGGACGTCGGAGCGGGTGCGGTGGACTTCCGAATAGTCCTCGTTCAGACTCAGCTCCAACTCCCGAGCGTCAACGAGGAAGGGTGTGGGATTGCCGGGATCATACGTGTACGTATCCGCAGGCTCATCGGCACCCGGGAGTGTGGTGCTGAGGGCCCCGTCTCCTTGGGCACCGTTGGCGTTTCCCCCAGAGTGGAGATAGAAGTTCGTGTACTCGGTCCGGGCCAGTGGCCACTCGTTTTCCTGGCGCCACTCGTTGTCGCCCATGATGAACAGATCCACCGGGGGCTCGGTGTCCACGCCGTTGTCCAGACCTTTCAGGTAGTGGTCGAACCAGCGGAGCTGCAGGTCGCGATAACTGATGCGGGCGTGCGGACCGAAATCGCCATTGACATAGTCGATGCCCTTGTGGGCACCGGCGCTCATGACGATTCGCTGGAACGGGTGCTCATCAACCCTGGCCAGGCGCTCGTAATTACGGGTGGTCCCCCGCGCGTCATCGTGCCAGCCGGCCATTCCCAGGACCGGAACCCGGACCCGGTTCAGCCGAGCCTCGATGGACAGGCTCTGCCAGTAATCATCGAGCTCCTGATGGTCGAACCAGTCGTCCCAATATTGCGGCCTCGGGCATCCCGCGCGCTCGGCGGCTTCGATGACCGGAAGGTGCTTGAAGGCCGACACCAAATCCAGATCACTCATGTCCGATAGGGTCTCCTTCACCGCCGTCAAGCAGAGCCACGGCACGATGGTGGGAGAGAAGATCATGTCGATGTACGGCACGAGTCGGATCGGATCGGCGGTGGCAACCGTCGGCGCGATAGCGGCCAGGTGAGGCGGGGCAGCGATGGCCGCATACCAAGCATAGAGTCCCGGATTCGAGGCACCGACCATTCCGACCTTCCCATTGCTCCCGGGGAGCGAGGCCGCCCACTCTACGGCGTCATACCCGTCCTGCTCCTGCATCGCGTTCATGTCCAGGATGCCACCGGAGCCGCCGCGTCCGCGGACATCCTGCTTCACATAGATGAACCCACGGGAGGCCCAAAAATTGGCGCTTCTCCTGTCGAACCGGAGATAGGGTGTGCGCTCCATGACCACGCCGAAGGGGCCGTCACCCACCGGGCGACCAACGAAAGACATGAGGGTCGTGCCGTCCCGGGCCGTCATTGGCACGGCCTCGTCGATCTCCACGGCGTACGAGGAATCGGAAACAGGACCCGACCAGAGTGGAAAGAGCGGCTCGTAGACCGGAGGTGTGTCTCGTCGAACTAGCCACATGCGCTGCACGGGAGCCCCGTCTCGGTAGATGCGGCCGGTGATCGTGTCACCCGCTACCACGGCCCGGACGGATCGGCCCGATTCGAAGTCCAAGAGGAGGGAGTCTCCCTTCAGGGTCAGTCCATTCACCACTTCCAGATTCCCCCCAGTTCTGCGGTGGAGCCGCGCCCCTTCAGCGTTGGAACCTTCGAAGTGGGCAAAGCCGAATCGCCGCTTGGCCTCGAACCCTTCCCGTGATTCGCCGCCGAGCATCCGGTAGTAGTCCCAGTCTCCGGAGAGTGTGTTGGGGCTCATGCTGGCACCGTCGTTAGACTGACACCCCCCGATTGCGACGACGGTAAAGAGCAGCCCCATGGCCAGGAGTAAGCGGAGTCTGATGTTGATCATGGTGGGAGGTTCGGGATTGCCAGGCAAAAGCTTGCATTATGCGGTCTCCGGTTTGCGACGGCCAGCGGCCAGAGCATTACGGGGCCACCGCAGGATAACGGTTAGTCGATTAGCGGTCTCAATTACGCCGTGTCAGGACGCAACCTTGAGGTGTTGTCAATCCACATTCCCCACAGGGGTAGCAGAAACATTGAAAGACCGACCAACGCGATAGCGCCAGAACTGGGTGGCGGGGGAGAAAACGGCTGACTTGACCAGATCACAACCACCAGCGCAAGAAGCGAGGAAATCGCAAGTCTTCCTTTCCATTCATGGGGCCTTGCAGTGCGAACAAACAGATAGGTCCCAATAACAAGCATCGTCCAAGACATCAATCAGGAACACCCGCGCCAACGACCAGCGTTGGAGGTCGGCCAGGAAGAACTATCTCGATCTCTGGCGACCAAGGGCTGCCGAGAGCCAACCATGAACCCCGAAGGAAGAGCCGATGACCTGCAATGATGTTTTGATCCGCCTGCGCTACATGTTTGACTACAGCGATGCTGAGATGGTCACTGTCTTTGCGGCAGCTGAGCACGCCACCACCAAGGATCAGGTGAAAAAATGGCTCGAGGGCGAAGACAGCCCCCTGCACGAGCCGCTGGGCGATCCGGAGTTGGCGGCATTTCTCAACGGCCTGATCAACCACAGGCGCGGCAAGCGCCCGGGGCCACAGCCTGCGCCGGAGACGAGCCTGAACAACAACATCATTGCCAACAAGCTGAAGATTGCCCTGAATCTGAAGGGCGATGACATGATCCGGTTGCTTGCCCTGGCGGATTTTAATCTCAGCAATCACGAGCTGAGTGCCTTCTTTCGCCGACCGGGGCACAAGAATTTCCGCGAGATGAACAACCAGATCTTGAGGTATTTTCTGAAGGGGTTGCAAGTGGAGTTGCGGCCCTGAAAATTTGTCAGGGCAACGGCAAAATCTCCCGCCGGTGCTGCAGAGAGTCCGTCAGCCCGGTAGCAATGCAAGGTGCGCCCCTACCGGATCCTGAATCACGGCACAGGCGAGTTCTCCGTCGCCCCCGGTCGTCGTCTTGATGACTTTGCCCCCTTCGTCTCGCACGCGACGGACGCTCTCTGCTAGGTCGCGAACGGGGAGGTGGATCAACCAGACCGGCGGTAGGCCCAGGTTCACTCCGCGAGCATGGCAAACACTCGCAGCCAGGCGTCCGTCACCGCCCAACATCTCGTAGTCGGAGTAGGATTCGTTTGCGTCCTTCAAAGGGACGTCTTTTACAGACCAGCCAACCACCTGCCGATAGAAGTCGCGGGTTGCCGAAGCGTCGGCGACTGTGAGGTCCAACCAAGCGATGCAACCGGCAGGCGCCCCCTCGTCTTCAGTCGGGCGGATGGCGTCGGCCGGGACGACAGGGATGAGCCCCAACGCCGCCCCACTCGGATCGAGCAGGACCGCCCATTGGCTCTTTCTGTCAACGCTTCGCCCTCAACGCGCCACCACCAACCGGCCTGCAGCCCCAAGCCCACGAACGCTCGGCTCGTACATGGCCTCTGCCTGCACACCCGGCCAGGAAAAATCTCCAGCCACGCCGGCCCGCACCACATACCGATACACGTGCTCGCCCCGCGCCAGATAGTCGGCAAACAGCAGCACGCGCTCATCCCGCAGTTCGGTGTGATTAAAGGACCCCCACCAACGATCACTTCCGGTGGTCCCAGACAGGTCGGACCGTGTAGAGGTAAATGCCGTGTTTACCGGCTCTAGCCCGGCCGGAAGGGGATCATCGACAACAATGTAGTGGCGATCCGTGGGAGTGATAAGCCTGAGAGTAACCAGATACAATTCGCCTGAGGCCACCTGAGGGTTCGCGTCGCCGCCACGAATCACAGCACCGGACGGCTGGCCGGTATCGTCCAGGAGTTCCATGGTGCGATTCACCTGCAGGC
>JBLFXH010000235.1:0-5539 GCA_047611125.1 Rhodothermales bacterium | reverse complement strand
TGCTCCCGAGCATCGGTGAAGGCGCCCTTGGTGTGGCCAAACAGTTCACTTTCGAAAAGAGACTCTGAAATGGCTGCCATGTCGACGGTGACAAAGACCTCATCTCTTCGCAGGGATGCTCTATGCAGTGCCCGCGCCACCAACTCCTTTCCGGTCCCGTTCTCGCCCAGGATGAGGACGTTTGCATCGGTCTCCGCCACTTTGTCGATGGTCTCGAAGACCCGCTGCATGGTGGGCGCCGCGCCCCCGATAAACTCCTGATAGGGGTGATCCAGGTCCCGCGCCAGCTGACGTCCACGATTCTTCAGAACTCCGACTTCCTGGCGCGACTCCCGCAGGCGACTGGCCGACGATAGCGTGGCCAGCAGGCGCTCGTTCTGCCAGGGCTTAACCACGAAATCGGTCGCGCCCTCCTTGATGGCCCGCACGGCCGTGGCCACATCTCCGTAGGCTGTGATCATGACCACCACCGCTGACGGATTATGCTCCAGGATCTGGCCCAGCCAGTGAAAGCCTTCACGGCCGCTGGTGACATCCTCCTTGAAGTTCATGTCCAGCAGGATGAGGTCGTAATCCTCATTCCTGACAAGGGATGGAATGCGCTCAGGGTTTTTCTCCGTGTGGACCCGGACCGCGTGCTTCTTCAGTAGGAGCTGAAGCGCGTGCAGTACGTCCGCATCGTCGTCAACGATCAACAGGCTGCCGAGGGTGGTGCTCATCACTTCTTGGTTGGTTCGTCAGGCCTGGCCCAAAATCCGTACCGCGGGGACAGGCGGTGCTCTTGAGGTGCGTGCTGCTGCCAGTAATGTCGGGTCTGGTGTACGAAAGCGTACAGTTTTCGGTAGAAAAAAGAATGGCCTCGGACTCGGTTTGGCTACCTCGCCGATTGTCCGATATCGTACACCCGATGTACACGCCCGCTCACTCCCAGCATCAGAATCGCTGTTTTTGGCTGCTTTAATCAACTGGCATATGCCTTGCAAAGAGACGGGCTGGCTCATGGCCGCTCACTTCCAAACTCGCCCCCATCGCATGTCCGAAGACCTTGCAACAAGCTCTGAATCGATCCTGACGCGCAAGATCGGAGACGGCTCGACCGGTGGAGGCGCGCCACGACGCGGCGGCAATACCACGGGAGAGGGTGCCGATCGCCGGGTCAAGAAGCCGATGTTCACGCGGGGCCGGATTGGGATGGTGGTGGCCGCCGTGATCATAATCTTCTTACTTGGCTACGCATATGTCTCCTCGGTTGGCGGACAGCGTCTGCGTGTTCAAGAAGAGCGCCTGACAGTTTCGACCGTACAGATCGGCCCCTTCCAGGAATACGCTCAGGTCACCGGCAACGTCATGCCTCGCCGCACGGTCTACCTGGATGCCGTTGAGGGCGGACGGGTCGAAGAGATCTTTGTGCTGGAGGGCAAGCAGGTCGAGGCCGGCGAGTCATTGCTTCGCCTATCGAACAACGACCTCCAACTACGCCTGATCAATGCGGATGCACAGCGCATGGAGCAGATCAATCGGGTCCAGGACACGCAATTCCGCATGGAGCAGAATGCGCTTGACCTAAGGCAGCAGATAGCCCGGATGGACTACAATATCCAGCGATTTGGGAAGCTGCACGAGAGAAACGTGGACCTGTTCGAGCGGCAGGTAATTTCCCAGCAGGACTACGACACCACGAAGGACGAGTATGACTACTGGCTCGCCACGAAGCGGCTGACTCTGCAGGGATATGAAGCCGACTCGCTGAGGACGGCTAGCCAGTTGGGCCAGATGCAGGCGTCCGTTAACAGGATGAGCGCCAACTTCAACGTCATTCAGCGCATCCTCGACAACCTGATTGTCAGGGCGCCGATTACCGGGCAGCTGACGGCGTTGAACGTCGAGTTCGGGGAACTGCACAGCTCCGGTTCGCGCCTCGGTCAGATTGACGAACTCAGCGGATTCCGCATTAGGGCAGGGGTGGATGAATTTTACATCGCCCGAGTTGCTTCTGGTCAGTCTGCAACCACTTTGCCTGTTGCCGGTGTCGAATACCCGATGGTGGTCACTAGGGTTTACCCTGAAGTCCTTGACGGACGCTTCGAGGTGGATCTCGAGTTCGTCGGTTCTACGGCACCGGACATCCGCCGCGGTCAAACCATTCGATTCCGACTTGAGATGAGCGATTCAGCTGATGCCCTACTGCTTCCGCGAGGTGGTTTCTTTGAGACCACCGGGGGAAGTTGGGTATTCGTGATGACCGACGATGGCCAGGCCGTTCGCCGGGACATCCGCGTTGGTCGCCAGAATCCCCAATACCTAGAGGTAATGGAAGGGCTACAGGCTGGCGAGCGGGTGATTACTTCGAGCTACAATTCTTTCGGAGACGCAGACCGATTGATCCTGGAATAACGGGCCAAAGGCCCACAATCTGAAGCAACATGATCAAGACAGAAACCCTGTCGAAGACCTACCGAACCGACGAAGTCGAGACCACCGCATTAAACGGAGTGTCGATTCATATCACACCGGGCGAGTTTGTCTCCGTGATGGGACCATCCGGCTGTGGGAAGTCCACTATGCTGAACATCCTTGGCTTGCTGGACAGTCCGTCCGGCGGGAGCTACGTGTTCAACGGTACCGAGGTGGCGACCCTCTCTGAGCGGCAGCGGGCGCAATTGCGTAAGGGCAACATCGGATTCGTGTTCCAGTCGTTCAACCTGATCGACGAACTGACGGTGTACGAGAATGTCGAGCTGCCGCTGCTCTACCTGGGCGTTTCAGCTGCTGAGCGAAAAGAGCGTGTGGGTGCTGCCCTTGAGCGCACCCAAATCATGCACCGGAAGGATCACTTCCCGCAGCAATTGTCGGGTGGTCAGCAGCAGCGCGTCGCCGTGGCTCGTGCCGTGGTTGCCAATCCTGCGCTGATCTTGGCTGATGAGCCTACCGGAAATCTGGACTCCACCAATGGGGAGGAGGTGATGAAGCTGTTGACCGAGCTGAACGAGGCTGGAACCACAATCGTGATGGTTACGCACTCCCCGGCTGATGCCGAATACAGCCATCGCACAATCCACCTGTTCGACGGCCACGTCGTCACGGAGAACTTCATGTCCAAGGCCTCCGCTGTCTAGGACCTGAGTGCGGCCCGGACATGGCCTCACGCGGCCTGCATGGGCTTGTTTGGTTTGGCTGCCCTGACCGTCGGCCGCCGGACGAAGGAAATCGGCATCCGGAAAATCCTTGGGGCCAGCGTCCAGAGCGTGACCCTTCTGGTCTCCCGCGAGTTTGCCGTTCTCGTGGTTGTCGCTGCGCTTATCGGCGGCCCGCTGGCCTACTTTGGCCTCGGTCGATGGCTGGAAGGGTTTGCCTTCCGAGTGACCCTAGCGCCTTGGTGGTTCCTGGCTGCTGGATTGCTTGTCTTGATAGTCGCGATGGCGACAGTCGCCTTCCACTCCATCCGGGCCGCCGCTTCAGATCCGGTCAAGTCCCTTCGCTACGAGTAGCACATGCCCGATCCTATCATTCGTGTTGAACATCTCACCAAGTCCTACGATCACGGGCTTTCTCAGACCCATGTAGTCCGGCGTGTCAGCATGCAGGTCCAGAAGGGGGAGTTTTTGTCGATCATGGGCCCCTCTGGTTCTGGCAAGTCGACACTGCTTCACATCTTGGGCATGCTGGACGAGGCAACCAGCGGGGAGTACTACTTCCTGGATCAGCCAGTGCACCGGCTCAGCAATCGCCGCAAGACCCAGCTTCATCGCGAGAACATCGGCTTCGTCTTTCAGGCCTATCACCTCATCGAGGACCTGACCGTTTACGAGAATCTCGAGACGCCCCTGTTGTACCGGAAGGTCAAAGGAGCTGAGCGCAAGAGCATCGTGGCCGACGCCCTCGACCGCTTCAACATGGTGGCCAAGAAGGATCTGTTTCCCAGTCAGCTGTCGGGCGGACAGCAGCAGTTGGTTGGCGTCGCCCGCGCCCTGGTCATTCAGCCAAAGATCATCCTCGCGGACGAACCGACGGGCAATCTGCATTCGTCCCAGGGTGATCAGATCATGGCGACCCTCAGAGAGCTCAATCAGGAAGATGGTGTGACAGTTGTCCAGGTCACCCACAACCAGGAATACGCCAACATCGGAGATCGTGTTATCGAGCTCATGGATGGCCGAATCGAGCGAGAATACAAGCCAGAAGCTTCACCACCCATGGAGTAAGTCATGAGTACAATCTGCATTCCCATCCCCGACCTACACAAGCAGATCGGCCCTCCGGATGGTGAGATGGTACCCATCACGTTCCGGCGAGAGGCGGCATCAGCGATGTTTGGTGCCACCGAGGGTGACTGGTCGGGAGCGCTGGGCCAGGTCCTCTGCACGTCTATGGATGATGCCACCTACAGCTTGTCGATGGCCACCGTCGCCATGCATGCCATCCGGGCAGCGAGGGCCAACCCCATTCGATCACTGAGATACGAGTAGTCTCCTTTGAACTACTCGCTACGCAGGGCATCCACCGGATTGGCGATGCTCGCGCGAATGGCCTGGTAACTGACAGCTGCCAACATCACCACCAGGGCTACGATTCCAGCTATCAGAAAGGGGCCGGCCCCAACGGGAGCCCGATAGGCGAACCCTCCCAGCCATCTACTCATTCCCATCCATGCCAATGGAGCCGCAATGAGAAACGCGATACCGACCAGAACGGTGAACTCACGCGTGAACAGGCCCACGATGCCGGCGATGCTCGATCCGAGGACTTTCCGTAGGCCAATTTCCTTGCTCCTGCGCGATACGGACAGGGAAGCGAGTCCAAACAAGCCCAGACCGGCGATCAGTACCGACAGGAGGGCTCCCAGGCTCACAATGCTGGACAGACGAGCTTCTTGGCGGTACTGCTGCTTGATGTTGTCATCCACGAAGGAGTACGAGAAGGGCATCTCGGGGGCGACATCGGCCCAAATAGTCGAGAGCTTCTCGATGGTGCCCTGCACGTTCGAGCCCGCAATCCGGAGAGCAACCTCTGGCGCAAAGGATCCGCTGTAATCAGAGTCTTGCGCTCCGGAGAACGCCACGTTCGGACTAAGCACGAACAACGCCGGCAGGATCTGGGTGTGGAGCGATGCAAAGTGAAAGTCCTCTACCACGCCAATGATCTCGTGCTCATCGAAGCCCGCCCCAGGCAGGCTGGCGGACAGCGGATCGTCCCAATTATGGGCAGCCGCGAACGCCTCATTGACGATGATGGCGCGGTCCATGTCTCCGGGCTGGTCTCGGTCGAAATCGCGACCCTGGAGAACGCGGAGCTGTAGGGTCCTAACGAAGTCATGATCGACCACATTGGCGAAGTGTCGCTTGTACGTTCCGTCCGTGGCCGTATACCCAACCCTGGCCCAGCCATTCTGGTCGAAGAGAATGGCGGCAGAGGTCAGCGACATGACCGCCGGGTCACCGGCCAGTCTGAAACGGAGTCGGTCGGCGATTTCCTGACCCTCCTCAATAGACGCTTCTGTCGGGATGCTCACAATCGACTCCTTGGCAAAGCCAAGATCCTT
>JBLFXH010000234.1:0-5542 GCA_047611125.1 Rhodothermales bacterium | reverse complement strand
GTAAGATCCCAGCACCTTTACGAAGCCAGCGATTTCCTCTAGATGGCCGATGGCATTCGCCACCGTTGTGTCTTCGCTCGAGCCTGCCAGGTCCAGGTAGAAGATGTACTTGCCGGGACTGCCTACGAGTGGCCGACTCTCGATCTTGAAGAGGTCGATGTCCCGCAAGGCGAAGACCGCGAGGCTCTTGAACAGGACGCCCGGAATGTTGTGGCCGGGTACGTAGAGAATGGAGGTCTTTATCTGGCCATCTGCGGCGGGCACAGCCTGATCGCGCGTTCTCAGCGCCAGGAAACGGGTGAAGTTGTTGGGGTCGCTCTCAATTTCTGAGGCCAGAATGGACAGCCCGTACTCCGCGGCGGCACTCTGACTGGCGATGGCAGCGTCGCCTTGCGCGGGTCGCTCGGCAATGTTCTTTGCGGCGCCTGCCGTGTCATAGGCCGGAACGACTTCTACGTCCGGCAGCACCCGCTTCAGATAGTCTCGACACTGTCCCAATGCCTGTGGATGAGAATGCACACGCCGGATGTCCTCCAACCGGACTCCCGCGGGGGCCAGCAGGTGATGGCGAATTCTCAGGTGCATTTCAGCGGTGATCGCCACCTCGTGCTCCCTCAGTAGGTCATAATTGGCGTGCACCGATCCGTGCAAGGAGTTCTCGATGGGTACCACACCGCCATCGACCGCGCCGTTTGTCACTGCTTCGAAGACGGCCTCAAAACTTGCTCGCGGCACCACTTCGGCGTCGGGGAAGAGGGTCAGCACGGCCTCCTCGGAATAGGCCCCGATCTCGCCCTGAAACGCTATGCGCTCGCGGTCAGCCATCACATCTTGTCCGGTGCCGAGATCCCCAGCAGTCCCAACCCGCCTGCCAGCACACCTTGGGCGGCCCGAGCCAGAAGCATCCGGGCAGAGGCCAGCTCTGGCGCCTCTCCGATTATGCGGCAGTTGCCGTAGAACTGCGTGAACGCAACCGCGACGTCGCGTAGGTAGTTGGCCAGCCGATGCGGTTCGAAGGATTCCGCGGCGCGCGCCAGGACAGATGGGTAGCGAATCATCTCCTTGATGAGGTTCTCCTCCGCATCGTGAACCAGCAGCTCAAGAGGCGCGTCATCGCTGAGACTGAACCCCACCTCCTGGGCCTTCCGCAGAATGGAAGCGATCCGGGCGTGCGCGTATTGCAGGTAGAAGACGGGATTTTTCTCGCTGGCCTCCTTGGCCAGGTCCAGGTCGAACTCCAAGTGCGTGTTCGGGGAGCGCATCAGGAAGAAGAAGCGGGTCACGTCCTCGCCGACTTCGTCCATCAGATCGTCTAGCGTCTCGTAAGTGGCCTTCCGCGTGCTCATCTTGACCGGCTCTCCGCCCCGAACCAGCGTGACAAACTGGTAGATTACCACCTGGATGCCGTCGGTGGAGTGGCCCATGGCTTGCACCCCCGAGAGAACGTCAGGAAACGTAGCGATGTGGTCGGCACCAAAGACGTCCACGATTCGATCAAATCCGCGGGAGACCTTGTCGATGTGGTAGGCAATGTCCGGCAGGCGATAGGTCGGCTCGCCCGAGCTTTTCACCAGCACGGTGTCCTGGTCCTTTCCGAAGTCCGTGGTTTTGAACCAGACCGCTCCATCCTTGTCGTACGCGAGGTCCTTTCGGCGAAGCTCTTCAACGATGTCCCAGACTGCATTGGACTCGTAGACACTGCGTTCGTTGAAGAACGAGTCCATGCTGATGCCCATCCGCTCAAGCGTGGCTGCGATCTCCTTGAAGATCCCCTCCTGCGCCGCGTTCTTGAAAACGTCGGCGTCGGCTCCAGACAATAGCGCATCGCCGCTGCCGTCTCTCAGGCTCTGGGCGATTTCCAGGATGTAGTCTCCCTGGTACCCGTCTTCTGGGAAGCTTTCCGGGACCTCAAGGCGCTCACCTCCGGCGGCCTCGATGGTCTTCCGTCCGTGGGAAGAATCCACGAGCGCCTGGTATTGGGCGCGGACCGAGTCGCCAAGGACCCGCATCTGGCGGCCGGCGTCATTGAAATAGTATTCGCGGGTAACCGAGTATCCCTGTGATTCAAGGAGGGTGGCTATGGTGTCTCCGAGCACCGCGTTGCGGCCATGGCCGACCGTCAGCGGGCCCGTCGGGTTTGCACTGACGAATTCGACAATTGCCGTCTTCCCGGTTGACTCTACTCGGCCAAAAGAGGCCCCTGCATCCAACATGCCCCTAAGCGCCGTGGAGAGGTGGGCGGCGGCAAACCTGAAATTGAGGAAGCCCGGTCCTGCTACCTCGACTGCCGAGATCTGGCTCGGGTCGAGTTCTATTTTTGCGGCCAACTCGTCGGCGATGGCCCGAGGTGACTTCTTGAAATGCCGGGCCAACTGCAATGCCACATTAGTCGCGACATCACCGTGGTCAGGATTGTTTGGCTGCTGAAAGTCCACCGAAAAGTCATCGGGCGCTCCGCCCATGCTCTCGAGGGCGGCAATAATCTGGGCGGACAGGTAGTCGCGCATAAGGTTGGCTGGTGGCCTGTTGGGCCTGGATCGGAGCGGTCGCCCCGGATGATTCTGTGAGTGCTGGTCAGCCGGCAGCGTCCGGGGTTCCGTCCACGAAGTGGTCGAGCACGTCACGCCACGTCACAATTCCAACCAAGTGGCCATCGAGATCGATGACAGGCAGGCCCGAAAGGTCGAGCGCCAACAGCATCTCTGCAGCGGACTTGACCGTGCCAGACGGGAGTATGGTGAACGGTTGGGGTGTCATGACCTGGTGGGCCTTCTTGTCCAAAGTCCGGTGATCGCGGGTGCGTTCGGACGGAGACTCCAGAAATGGACTCAAGGCGCTCAGTACATCTCGGTCCGAGATTATTCCGACCAGATCCTGACGCTCCATGACTGGCAAGTGATGAAACCCGCCCTGGTTGAGTTTGTGCCGCACCACGCTAAGCGGATCGTCTGCGTTAACGCGGACAACGTGGCGGGTCATGATGTCTTCGACTCTGGTCATCCCAAAATGTACCGACGAAGGCTCCCTTCCCAAAACCTCAAACGCCATCCTCCGTAGGAAAGCGCATGAGATTTATCCCTGTGGTCCTTTTTCTGATCCTTGTCGCCCTGCCGGCGGAGCAAGCGGCCGCCCAGCGCGATCATGCTTTCAGCATCGCGCGCGTCAAGTACACAGGCGGTGGAGACTGGTACAGCGATCCGCAATCACTCCCGGAACTCATCCGATTCGTCCGCGCAAACACGGCTCTGGATATAGATCCGGAGCCCGAAACGGTGGAGTTGTCCTCGGACAACCTGTTCACCTACCCATACATCTACCTGACGGGCCACGGCAACATGGTGTTGACCCAGCGCGAGGCACAGACCCTGCGGCGCTACCTCCTGGGGGGCGGCTTCCTCCACGTAGACGACAACTATGGCCTGGACCGCCACTTCAGGCGCGAACTAAAGAAGGTCTTTCCTGACCGAGAGCTGGTCGAACTCCCCTTCTCGCATCCCATCTACCGAAATCAGTTTGAGTTCACTGGGGGGCTCCCCAAGATTCACGAACACGACGGCGCTCCGCCGCAGGGGTTCGCCATTCTGGATGACGATGGCCGCGTAGTGGTCTTCTACTCATACGAGTCAGATCTCGGCGATGGCTGGGAGCCCGAGGCCGTCCATAACGATGCGCCGCAATTGAGGCAGGCCGCGCTGAGGATGGGGACGAACATTCTCACCTACGCCATGATGCGGTAGGCGCCCGATCCCACCCACAAAATCCGAGCACATGAAGTCAGTTCTTCCCATTGTTGTAACCCTAGCCCTCGGCGCGGTGCTCTACGCGCTGAATCCCACTCCGGAGCGGTTTGAGCGGTATGTGGAGCAGCGTGTCGAGCAGCGCCTCAGCAAGGACGGCGGCACTGAAAATCGTCTCGGGAGGCTGTTGACCGAGATGGGTTCCTCGGTAGTGGGCTCTCTTGCGGCCCGCGTAAGCAAGCGGAAGAACTTCCAGATTTTCAGCATCTACACGGTGGATGTCGGGGGCGATGGGAATCCGGACGAAGGGTGGAAATTCCTGGGCATCGCCGAGCAGTTCATTGAGCTGTCCGGGCCAGACTCGGAGTAGAACCCAGCCGTACATTTATCGTAGATCTGCGCCACCATTCAACCACTCCGTATGTCCCATCTGCAGCAGGCGGATCCCCAGGTATTCGACCTCATCGAGAAGGAGGTCCATCGCCAGAACAATGGCCTTGAACTGATCGCCTCCGAAAACTTTGTGTCGCGGCCCGTAATGGCAGCGATGGGCACGCCCCTGACGAACAAGTACGCGGAGGGCCTACCGGGCAAGCGCTACTACGGCGGATGCCAGTTTGTCGACCAGTTGGAGGAGGTAGCCCGCGAGCGGGCCCGGCGCCTGTTTGGCTGCGACTGGGTCAATGTGCAGCCCCATTCCGGAGCCTCGGCCAACGCGTCCGTGTATCTGGCCTTCATGCGCCCGGGCGATACCTTTCTTGGGCTTGATCTGGCGCACGGTGGTCACCTCACGCATGGCTCCCCGGTCAATTTTTCGGGTCTGCTCTACAACGCCGAGTACTACGGTGTCGAGAAGGATGGCCCGATGGCCGGCCGAATCGACATGGGTAAGGTTCGGGCACGCGCTCTTCAGGTTCGTCCCCGCATGATCTCGATCGGCGCTAGCGCCTACACCCGTGATTTTGACTACCACGCGTTTCGTGAGATTGCCGACGAGGTGGGTGCCTACCTCTGGATGGACATGGCTCACACGGCGGGTCTCATCGCGGCAGGCGTGCTGGCCGACCCAATGCCGCACTGCCACGTTGTTTCTACCACGACGCACAAGACGCTGCGAGGCCCGCGCTCAGGAATGATCCTGGTCGGCAAGGACTACGACAATCCGTTCGGGAAGGTGGCTGCCAAATCGGGCCGCGTGAAGAAAATGAGTGAGCTCCTAGACTCGGCTGTATTCCCCGGTTATCAGGGCGGGCCGCTCATGCACGTGATCGCCTCAAAGGCCGTAGCGTTCGGCGAGGCCCTCGAGCCAAGCTTCCATGACTATGCCCGGCAGGTGGTGGACAACGCCAAGGCTATGGCCGAGGCGTTCATCGCGAAGGGCTACGACCTGGTCTCAGGCGGCACGGACAACCATCTGGTGCTGATCGATCTCCGGAATAAGGGTCTGACCGGGAAGCAGGCCGAGCAGGCGCTCGAGCGTGCCGAAATCACGGTCAACAAGAACATGGTGCCCTTCGACACCCAGAGCCCTTTCGTGACGAGCGGCATCCGAATCGGGACCCCGGCCATGACCACCAGAGGCTTCACCGAAGATGAGTTCGGGCAGGTGGTTGATCTGATGGACCGCGTTCTCTCGGACCCGGGCAACGAAACGCTGGCAGCGACCGTAAAGGACGACGTCCGAGCGCTCTGCGATCGCTTTCCGCTGTATGACTTCGTATTAGCCTGATGTCCCGTTAGCCCGAGCGGCGGCTAATACTGATTAAACATCCGTACTCTTTGAAGAGCCTGGGCCAAGCTTATTG
>JBLFXH010000233.1:0-5545 GCA_047611125.1 Rhodothermales bacterium | reverse complement strand
TATTCCTTGGCCCGCAAAGTCCTCTTTTCGCGATACGAGATCGAGGACCGGCCGCAGGAGTTGTCGGGCAAGTCAGTAGGCGAGGCGCTTCTCGCGGTTCACCGTTCCTATCTTGCGGCGGTCAAGGCCCTCACTGATTCGGATGTGGCGAGTGCCTTTGTCCACGTGACCGGAGGTGGGATCCCCGGAAACACGGCCCGGGTCATGCCCGAGGGGCTAACCTTTGATATCAACTGGCGGGCCTGGGCTCGACCGGAGCTCTTCAAACTCATCCAGTCCATCGGCGACGTCCCCGAGGACGACATGAGAAGCGCGTTCAATCTGGGCATCGGCCTGATTGCCGTCGTGCCGAAGGGACATGCGGACAAGGCCATGGCGACCTGGCGTGAGATGGGCGAAAGCCCCGTCGACATGGGACGGGTGGTAGTGGCTTCAGAAACCTGAGTCCCCGTTTTCGTATCTAGGATGCGGCCCCACGTCCTCTTTCACCAGCCCAATTCCACGTGCTTTCGTTCGCCGTAATCATCCTGCTGAGCTACCTCATTGGATCTATTCCAGGGAGCGTAACCGTCGGCAAGGCCTTCTATGGCGTGGACCTGCGGGAGCACGGAAGCGGAAATGCGGGGGCGACCAACACGTTTAGGGTGCTGGGGTGGAAAGCGGGTGTACTGGCGACCGTAATTGATGTCGGCAAAGGCTTGCTGGCCGCCGGTGTCATTGCCACCATCCGAATCGATGTGATCCCGCAAGGTCTGGGATTCTGGGAAGCGAGCTCGGTCATTAGTCTGGTAGCAGGGATGGCGGCCATCGCGGGTCATATGTACCCGATCTGGGCGAGTTTTCGTGGCGGCAAAGGGGTCAACACCGCTGCAGGTGTTCTACTTGCGCTGACCCCAATCTCCATGGCCATCGCCCTCACCGTCTTTGCCCTTGTGTTGTTTACCTCGCGCTACGTGTCAATGGCGAGTCTCGCCGCGACGGCTGCGTTCCCGGTCACGATTGCGCTCAGGAAGTATGTCTTCGGCGTCGAACATCTGGATGCGAGTTTGCTGTTTTTGAGCCTGATCATGGCGGCAGGCATTTTCTACGGCCACCGAGGGAATATCCAACGGTTGCGAAAAGGGACAGAGTCCAGGGTGGGCAGCTTCAAGCCGGCCAAAGGCATGCGCGAAAAGGGAGAGCTCTGAAATCACCCACTAGGAGTGAGAAATGACAGTAGATCCGGATCCGGACAAGATTGCGGTGATTGGTGCAGGTAGCTGGGGTACCGCTCTGGCGATCAGCCTTGCTCTAGGCGGCCGTGATGTCTCTATCTGGGCACGGCGCCCAGAGGCGGCGGAGATCATGAGGACCGAGCGGCATAATTCGACCTACCTCCCAAAGGCCATCATTCCGGACAATGTGCTGGTGACGCACAATCTGGAATCCGCCATAGAAGGCCGCGGCGTCTGGTTGTTTGCCACACCTTCCCAGTCAGTGCGGGAGGTTGCTGGCCGTGTCGCCAAGCACGCCACACCTCAGCACATTCTTGTGTCGGTCGCGAAGGGAATCGAGAACGGCACGCTGCTAACCACATCCGGTGTGCTTCGAGAGGTGGTCCCGATGGTCGCGGAAGACCGAATTGGCGTGCTCTACGGCCCAAGTCACGCCGAAGAGGTCGGCGCTGCCTTGCCGACCGCTGTCGTGGTTGCGGTGCCGAACCTCGACGTTGCCCAGCACGTCCAGGACCTGTTCATGTCTCTACGACTGCGGGTGTACGCGAACTGCGACCTGCTGGGCGTTGAGATTGCCGGGTCCGTCAAGAACGTACTGGCCATCGCCACAGGCATTTGCGACGGAGTGGGCTACGGCGACAACACGAAGGCGGCGTTGATAACACGCGGACTCGCCGAGATCAAGCGCCTAGGCGCAGCCATGGGCGCCCGAGAGCAGACGTTTTCCGGGCTGGCCGGGATTGGAGACCTAGTGGTGACGTGCATGAGTCAGCACTCGCGCAATCGCTACGTGGGCGAGCAGATTGGCAAAGGGAGGTCCCTGGAGGACATCAAGGCCGAAATGAACATGGTGGCAGAGGGAGTAAAAACTGCCGTTTCGGTCCACGAGTTGGCCAAGAAGTTCGACGTGGAGATGCCGATATCCGAGGCGGTGTACTCCATTCTGTTTCACGGCATGGCGCCGCGGGCCGCCGTTCACGATTTGATGACTCGGTCGGCCAAGCAGGAGCATAGACTAGTCGACGACTGACCTTTATGGAGAACGGCATTCCGCTCGAGCGCACGCTTTCCATACGCGATGTGCAACGACTGGCCGCAATCGGCGAAGGGCAGTTCCTGGAGTTCAAGCGGCGAGTTCCAGAGGGGCGCCGTTTGGCGAAGGAGATTGTAGCCTTCGCGAACTCGGGTGGCGGCAACCTGCTGGTTGGCGTGAGCGATGCCGGCATTGTGGTTGGCCTCAGGGACGCCCACGAGGAAATATTCGCCCTCTCTGGTGCGCTGGAAAGGTACTGCGACCCGCCAGTCCCTTATGCCTTGGAGCGGGTGGAGGTGACCGGTACCCGAGAGGTAATCGTGATCAAGGTCCGCGAGAGCCAAGAAAAGCCCCACTTCGTCATGGAACCGGAAGACAGCACTAAGCGGACTGCTTACGTCCGGGTGCGAGACATGAGCATCGAGGCGTCGCGAGAGGCCCGTCGACTCATGCGTGCCGGAACCGATTCGAACATCAAGTTCGAGTTCGGGGAAAAGGAATTGCTGCTGATGCGCTACTTGGAAGAGTACCGGCGCATTACGGTCCAGCAATTCGCTCAATTGGCTTCGATCCCGGCGAAACGCGCCAGCCACACGTTGGTACTCTTAGCACGCGCAGAGCTGCTCGAAATCCATCCCGATCTGGGTGGGGATTACTTCACGCTCGCCCGAAGGCGGGCGTCGTAACCGAGCGACGCGTAGTTGTCATACCACTGCCGTAGATTGTCTTTTCGACGGCCTGTATCCGTTATTGTGCTAAGCGCATGCCCATTGTCGATGTAGTCCCGCTGCATGAAACCACCAGTAAGCGGTATCTCAACTACGCATTATCCGTTATTACCAGCCGGGCGCTCCCGGATATCCGGGACGGCCTAAAACCGGTTCACAGACGGATTCTGTACGCCATGTACACGAATCTCCATCTGTATCCGGAGGGGCGGTATCGCAAGAGTGCCACAGTGGTCGGAGAGGTGATGGGCAAGTACCATCCTCACGGCGATTCGGCTATCTACGAGTCTATGGTTCGGATGGCCCAGGACTTCGCGCTGCGAGCGCCCTTGGTGGACGGCCACGGCAATTTCGGTTCGCTGGACGGAGACAGCCCGGCCGCCATGCGCTACACCGAGGCTAAGCTTCGGCCTGTGGCCATGGAGCTACTCAAGGAAATTAAGAAAGGGACCGTTGCCTTTCGGCCCACCTTCGACGGCACGCTAAACGAGCCTGTCGTTCTCCCGGCCCGTTTTCCCAATTTGCTGGTCAACGGTTCCTCGGGAATCGCCGTGGGGATGGCTACCAACATCCCTCCCCATAATCTGGGCGAAGTCGTGGATGCGCTCATCTACATGGTGGGCAATCCGAATCCGCGCATTTCGACGTTGGTTGAGAAGTTCATTAAGGCGCCGGACTTCCCGACCGGCGGGCGGATTCTGAACACGCCGGAGCAGCTCCTTCAGATCTATGAGAAGGGAGAAGGGCCGATTGAACTCCGAGGCGATTACGAGAGCGAAGGAAAGTCGCGGGTCGTCATCAACTCGATACCGTACGGACTGACCAAGAGCAGTCTGATCGAACAGATAGCAGATCAGATCATCAAGGGAAAGCTCCCGCAGGTGGTGGATGTCCGGGACGAGTCTACCGACATTGTCCGGATTGTTCTGGAGCTGAAGCGGGGTGCCCCAGCAGAAGTGGCGATGGCCTACCTGCTAAAGCACACGGCCCTTCAGACGCGATTCCACGTCAACATGACGTGCCTCGTGCCCACCGACAATCCTGAAGTCTGTGCGCCCGAAAAGGTGGACCTGAAGACGGTCCTTCAGCATTTCCTGGACTTCCGCATGGAGGTGGTGGTCCGGCGACTACGATTTGACCTGCTGGAGCTCGAAAAGCGCATCCACATTCTCCGCGGCTTCGAGAAGATCTTCGACGGCCTGGACGAGGCCATCCGAATCATCCGAGGTTCGAAGAACAAGAAGGACTCGGCCGCCAAGCTGATGGCCCGATTTGATCTGGACGAGATTCAGACCGAGGCCGTTCTTGAGACCAAGCTCTACAAGCTTTCGCGACTCGAGATCAACGCGATTCGGGCCGAGCTGGAGGACAAAGAGACGAAGGCTGCCGCCATCCAGGCGCTGCTGGATGACGAGGTCGCTCGGTGGAAGCTCATCAAGGACGAGCTTCGCGAGATCAGAAAGGCCTATGCCGACCCTCGCCGCAGCCTGATCATTGGGCCCGATGAGGCCATTGAGTACAGTGAGGAAGACTACATAGTTGACGAGGACGTGTGTGTCATCGTCACCAAGGACGGCTGGGTGAAGCGCCAAAAGTCCTACACGGATCTGGCTTCGATCCGCGTACGCGACGGGGATTCCGTTCAGTATGTCCTCCCGGGGTCGACCCGCAAGGCGGTCATTTTCTTTACCAACGTCGGGACAGCCTACACCACGCGTATTGAAGCGCTGCCCAGCACTACAGGGCATGGGGCTCCCATCCAGGCACTGTTCGACTTTTCTGATGGTGAGCGGATAGTCGGCGTCGTCTCCATGGACCATGATGCACTTCCGCAAAAGGTGGTGGAGGTTTCCGAAGAGGTCGAGCCCGAGCTCTTTGGCTCAGAGCCCGAAGCCGGAAAGGAAGGGCCGTTCATGGTCAGCATGAGCCAAGAAGGGCAGTGCATAAGACTGCAATTGGCAACGTTCTCCGATATATCAACCCGGGTGGGCCGCCGATATATGCGGCTGCTGGGCAAGGACGTGGTGCTTTCCGTGAAGCCGGCGTCTGGCTCAGAGAACGTCTGCCTGGCTACCCGAGCTGGTTTCGCCCTGATATTCCCAGTCAGTCAGATTCCCGTCATGAAGGGCGCGGCCAAGGGCGTCCGTGCCATCCGACTGACCCCGAAGGATACGGTTCTCGGATTCGCTCTGGCAGAGGCCGCCCGTCAGGGCCTTGAAGTAGAAACCACGCGGGGACGGCGAGAGGTAGTGCGAACCACGAAGTTCGAAATCGCGAACCGCGGTAACAAAGGCCGCCTGGTTATTCAGCGCGGCTCGCTGGTCAAAGTGATTGTACAACCGGTGGAAATCCGGAGAAACGGAAACGGGTCCTAGCGCATGTTGACTGCCTCAGATTCTTATACCGGTGCTGATATTCAGGTTCTGGAGGGATTAGATCCTGTCCGGAAGCGGCCTGGCATGTACATCGGTGGCACCGGCAAGCCGGGCCTGCACCATCTGGTATGGGAGGTGGTCGACAATGCGGTTGATGAGGCTACCAACGGTTACGCCACACTGATCGAGGTTATT
>JBLFXH010000232.1:0-5578 GCA_047611125.1 Rhodothermales bacterium | reverse complement strand
AACCTATTTGCTCTGGCCGCCTGCGTCTGGATCATTGTCAGCTTGAGTGATCGCAGGTACACCGCGGACCCTACCGGGCCGCGTCGAAACCCCGCCCGTCATCGGGCCAGTTTGGCGCGGCTATAGTCGAACATCCTGCTCAGTTCCCATAGGGGGTAGCTGGTGCGGGAAGCGGCCGCAGCCCGGCGCTGACCGGCATGCAGACTTCGTTACGGGGGTGACGATTACTGCAAACGGGTCCGGCAGGGCATCCCATGATCCGCCACTTGTGGTCAGGGACCAGGTTGTGAGGGCAACCGAATGGGCGATGCGGGCGGCTCTCCACTCGATGGACCAGAGACCTATCTGCTCCGAAAGCATCCGATCCATGGATCTTGGCGTCGTCATGGTAACTCCCTCCCCGCACCTTCCGATGCGTACTAGCTTTTCTTTGTTATGGGTACGGAGTCGGATCTGGAAAGGCCGTAAGGGAATCCCTGCGGAGGCTGTAGGAGAAGCCGACAAGCTCTACTTGACAGGAGCCCATTAGGGTCGCTATGCTCGGCAGCCGCGCCCTCCTGACGTGGTCAGGCCCAAGGGGCGCCGGCCCCTACCCCAGCATTCAAAGCGACGATGAGCCAAGTCAAACAGTACACGACCGCCCCCGAAGACCGGGTGCCATTCAGCCATAAGGTGATCTACGGGTTGGGCGGTTTTGCCAACAACCTGCTTGGCCAGGCAATGGTGGGCATGATGATCGTGCTCAACCTTGGGTTCGGGATGAATCCGGCTCTAGTTGGCCTGCTGGGCGCACTCCCGCGGCTTACTGATGCACTGACCGATCCTTTGATGGGGTACATCTCCGACAACACGCGGAGCAAGTGGGGCAGAAGGAGGCCTTACATCTTCATCGGCGCCATTTTGTCCGGCATCGTCTTGGCCATGCTGTGGCAGATGCCGGATGGAAAGAGTGAGAACTGGTACTTCATTTACTTCCTGATCGGCTCGATCATCTTCTACCTGGCCTACACAGTCTTCGCAACCCCGTGGGTTGCCCTTGGATACGAGCTCACGCCTGACTACAACGAGCGGACTCGCCTCATGGGCGTCCAGAATTTCATTGGGCAGTTAGCCTTCGTGGTCGCTCCGTGGTTCCTCCTGATCATGACGTACGAGGGGTTCTTCGCCGATCAAAAGGAGGGTGCCAAAGGGCTTGCGATCATCATTGCCGTGGTGGTAATCGGCATCGGGATTCTGCCGGCCATCTTCCTTCGTGAGCGGTTTTCCGAGTCAGCTGAAGAGGCTCAGGTCAGGGCAGACAAAAAGCAGGGCTCCGGCCTCCTGGCCAACTTGACCGACTTCTTTCGGGGCTTTGCCCTGGTCCTCAAGACCAAGCCTTTCGTGCTCCTGTGCGTGGCGACGTTTCTGGTCTTTAACGGCTTCATGCTGATCTCGTCCTTCCAGTTCTACGTAATCATCTACTACGTATTTGGCGGAGATCAGCTCTTGGGCGCGGAGTGGGCCGGCTGGGCAGGAACCGCCCAAGGGATTGCCCTATTCGGCGTGGTGGCTCTTTCGACTTGGCTAGGGACGAGGTTTGGAAAGAGGAAGGCTTTGATGGTGACTACCGCCGTCTCCATGGTGGGCTATGCACTCAAGTGGGTTTGCTACAACCCTGAAATTCCGTGGTTGGTTGTGATTCCCGCACCGCTTATGGCCTTCGGTCTCGGGGGCCTGTTCACCCTCATGCCCTCCATGGTGGCCGACGTTGTGGATCTGGACGAGTTGTCTACCCACGAGCGACGGGAGGGCATGTACGGGTCCATCTACTGGTGGGTGGTCAAACTGGGCATTGCCGCAGCGCTCGCAGGCGGCGGCTACCTGCTAAACGCCACCGGTTTTGACGTTGCTTTGGAAGGTGCACAGACGGAGAACACCATCTTCCTACTCCGCCTGTTTGACGTGGGCGTTCCAATACTGGCTTCCGCCATTGCGATTTGGGCCGTGGCCAGATTCCCCATCACCGAGGACCGCGCTTACGAAATCCGGGCGGAACTGGACCAGCGTCGCGGCGGGACCGCAGAGGGGCTCGTGCCTGCAGTTTAGCATCGGCTCGCCATGTCAACTTTGCCTTTGACCTCACGCCTCTGGACCCTCCTTCTGGTCCCGGTAGCCGCGCTTCTCTTTGCTCGCGCAGACGGCTGCACTCAGACACTGCCCCCGGTGACGCCTCATGTGGAAGCCGTCCAGGTTGTCTCGTCGGAGACCGGGTTTCGCCTTCAGGTAGACGGGCGCGACTTCATCGTCAACGGTATGAACTGGGACTACTTCCCACGGGGGACGAACTATGCCTTCGTGCCCTGGGAACAGCCGGATGATGTGATTGAAGAGGCGCTGGAGCGGGAGATGTCTTTGCTCCAGACTGCAGGCGTCAACGCAATTCGCCAGTACGTGGGAATTCCGCCTCGTTGGGTGGAGTACATCTGGCGGGAGTACGGCATCTATACGATCCTCAATCACCCATTGGGCAGATACGGAGTGACCATCGACGGAGCTTGGGTAGATCCCACGGACTACTCGGACTCGCGAGCTCAGGAGCAGTTGGTGAACGAAGTGAGGGAGATGGTCGAGCAGTTCGAGGAAACGCCGGGCGTACTCATGTGGCTTCTTGGCAACGAGAACAACTACGGGCTGGTCTGGAGCTCTGCAGAGACAGAGGCTCTCCCCGAAGGTGAGCGGGATGAGACCCGGGCGCGGTGGCTGTACAAGACCTTTGGTCTCGCCACCCAGGCAATCAAGAAAATCGACACGCTCCGGCCTGTGGCCATGGCCAACGGCGACCTCCAGTACATGGACCTTATTGCTGAAGAGGTCCCTGACCTGGACATCATGGGTTCCAATGTCTACCGGGGGATCTCCTTCGGCGATTTCTTTTCCGCTGCGAAAGCAGGACTGGGGCTACCAATGCTCTTCACCGAGTTCGGAGCCGACGCCTACAACGCCCGCGAACAGCGGGAGGACCAACTCAATCAGGCCCGTTTCCTCAAGGGTCAGTGGCAAGAGATCTACGCGGAGGCCGACGGCATGGGAGGTACGGGTATCTCACTGGGTGGCCTGACCTTCCAGTGGTCAGATGGCTGGTGGAAATTTCGTCAGGAGGTCAACCTGGATGTCCAGGACATCAACGCCTCTTGGCCGAATGCAGCCTACAATTACGACTTCGTCCCAGGCGGCAACAACATGAACGAGGAATGGTGGGGGGTGATGGCCAAGGGCCCGACAGACGAACGGAAGCAGTTCGAACTCATCCCTAGAGCGGCCTACTACACCCTGATGCAGGTCCATCAGTTTGATCCGTACGCGGAGGGCTCAGACCCGGCTTCGCTTGACCAGCATTTCTCTCGTATTGACCCTTCGGCCGACGCGCTGCAGGCCGAGCAGAGGTAGTCGCCACTCGCTGCCCGGCTGGCCTCAGCTACGGACCCCGGTCGTAGTCCAGTTCCAGCACGTAGGGGTCAGCAGTAAAGTGGGCGACGAAGGCCGTCGGCTGAGCTGACCCGGACCGAAAGTCGTAAAACGACCGCGTAAACGAGTTAAACAGGCCTGGGTAGTACTCGAATTCTAATCGCAGTTTGCCGTCGATGAATGACACCGCCAGACCGTGTCCATCGCCATTCATAAGGGTGGAGACCGCCCCGTCGGCCTCCACCCGGCCGGAATAGACGTGCCCCCAGGTGGCCCCTTCCATGGTCTTCACGTTGGAGGTTAGCCTGACGGCCAACGTACCATCCTTGTTGTAGACGTAGTCGGTGCGCGGACCTTCGAGGTTCTGGTCGAACGCTACAGTCACGAGATTGTCGGTCTGATCCAGTTTGACCACGTAGTTCAGCTGAAACAGGTATTCCGTTTCCGTTCGACCCTTTGAACTAGTCTCGGCCGTGGACACAATCAGCCCGCCGAACCGCGGGCTGGAAGGCCACCACCGGCCAAAGAGCTCGCTCTCCTCGGCCATTGGGTCGGAGCTCGAGCACCCTCCGAGGAGGACCAGAGCGGCGAGCAACGTGACGAATCTCATGGCGGATGCTAGGCTTAGGCTAATTCGCGCATATTCCGGGTGTGCCAAACTGAGCGTTGAGGTGTCCACATGTACACCTGCTGATATGGCTGGTTCTCGGATTTGAAGGATAGAAGTCGGCCCCGGCGACTTGGTGTCGACGGGGCCGAAATGAGATCCCTTATAGGTTATGAGAGACGCCTCAGCTTCCGAGCGTCAGCCCAGCAGCGAACCCGTAGGAGCGGATCGTTCGGGCCTCGTATTTTGGCGAGTCAACCACCCCGGCTCATCCAGTCACAATCTGTCATCCGACTTCGACGCATGCGTCTACTCCCCGTCCTCCTGATACTTGTCCTGGCAGCCGCGTGCGGTCCCGAAGCTGGCGACACGCAGGGCACTGCACCGCCCGACACGCTGCGGATTCTGGCCTACAACATCCATCACGCTGAGGGGATGGACGAGGTCACCGACCTGAATCGCATCGCCGCGTTGATTCGAGAGGTGAACCCAGACCTCGTCGCCCTTCAAGAAGTGGACAGCGTGGTCACCCGCACCAACGGTGTCGACCAGGCGGCGGAACTGGGCCGACTTACGGGCCTGGAGCCCGTCTTCGGACGCTTCATGGCCTACCAGGGCGGTGCCTACGGCATGTCCTTGCTCTCGCGGCTGCAAATCGTGGAGTCCGACAACCTTCGCCTTCCGGATGGTGATGAGCCCAGGACATCCGTCAGCGCAACGGTACGGACTCCCAATGGCAGGCAACTCCGCTTCTCGGGAATCCACTTCTACAGGACCGAAGAGGAGCGGCTGGCCCAGGCAACGACCCTGGAGGAAATCCTCGCGCAGGGCAATCTGCCCGAGATCCTGGCTGGCGACTTCAACTCCGAGCCAGGCAGCGCGGTGATGACCTACCTGGGAGATCGCTGGACTACGCTAGACAAAGGAGATGACCGATACACGTTCTCGTCGTTCGATCCCGTGCGCGAGATCGACTTCGTTCTGGTCCGACCGTCGGGGGCCTTCAGCGTACTTCAGCATCGGCTGCTGGATGATCCGGTTATGTCCGACCACAGGCCGGTCTTGACGGAACTGGTGATGCATTAGCTCGCGTTCTGCCCTCCATCGGAATTCTGAGATCATCTACGATCCGATCACCTGTGCGCTGACGGAGCCTTTCTGGCATGTTGGTTACTGCGTGCCGTAAGGAGGTCTCAGGGACCAGACGGCCCGCCAGCCCACAACTGCGGCCCCGCTCCGTTCGTAGCTAGGGTCTCCGCCGTAGATAACACGACCGGGTCGAGAAGATGAGTCGGGTCGTTCGGTCCACCACGCGAGTCCCTTAAAGGCATCAGAGCCCAGCGATTGACCCGACTTGACCTCCACCGGTAAGGAGCCCTGAGGGGTGTCGAGAATGAAACCCACCTCCCTCCCGGAGCGGTCGCGCCAGAAGAACGTGTTCGAATCCTTCCCGTTGTGAACCCGCTCCTTCAGTAACTCTCCTGCGACGCATGTCTCGAAAATGGCACCCCGAAGCGGATGCGTACT
>JBLFXH010000231.1:0-5600 GCA_047611125.1 Rhodothermales bacterium | reverse complement strand
AGCCTGAGAGTAACCAGATACAATTCGCCTGAGGCCACCTGAGGGTTCGCGTCGCCGCCACGAATCACAGCACCGGACGGCTGGCCGGTATCGTCCAGGAGTTCCATGGTGCGATTCACCTGCAGGCCCTGAGAGATGGACTCGGTCGGCGGCGCGACCCACTGGTCAACCAGTGCACTGTAGTACGCCCGGCCCGTGCCACTGGCCTGTACCTGAAATTGCTGTGCCGTGGCTAGAGCGGCACCATCAGCCGTGGCGTTGGAGACAACCAGAGTCGGCGCGTTGAACGAGGCCTCCAGCAGCGAGCGGCCGGCTAGGGTAACCTCAACATCCAAGTCTGGCGAGTCCGTCTCGAACGCCGCGCGGTACGCAGAGAGTGCTTCCACCACCGAAGCATTGTCCTGCGTGTTGGCCCAGTGACCACCATCCCGGCGCTCGAGCAGGCCGCGAACCAAGAGCTCAGCCGTCTCGCGATTGGAGCCCACTCGGGAGAGCGCAGTCAGCGCGGAGGCCGAGGCGCGGGTGTCAGAGCTGAAAATCCAGGCATAGTCAGAGGAGGTTGGAGCTGCTGCATAGGCTGAGCCCGCCTCAGGCCGAATCCGGCTGCTGATTCGATCCATGAGCGCGGCCTGGCGGTCCGGGAAACGGTTCTGTTCGGTCAGAACAATCACCATCTGTGTCATGCCTTCTACGGACGCCGCAGGATCAGCCAGAAGTGCATCTGTCACACGGACGGTCTCTGTTTCCAGGTACCGGTCGGCCTCCGCCAGCGCGCGAAGGATGAACGCCTGGGTATCTGTCCACGCGCCGATTGACAGGTACTCCGGGCGGGTCGAGGACTGCCGCACGGCCTGCTCCAGGACGTTTGCAACGCGGTTAACGTCGGCATCATCCACAGGATAACCGGCGCTCTGGGCCGCGGTCAGGGTATTCAGCACGTAGGCAGTCACCCAGGGATGGGCCGTTGTCCCACCGGCCCACAGGCTATACCCGTCCGAGGTCCAGTATCGACTCAGGTCGGCCAGCCACTCAGCCACGATTTCCTCCCGTGTGCCGGCCAACACCGTGAGTCCAAACTCGTCCATGAGTTCGCCGGACAGCACGAGCGGCCGAACCCGAGAGGTCCGCTGCTCAAGGCAGCCATAGGGGTAATCGAACAGGTACTCGACCGCTCCATCCAGCCCCACGAGCGCGGTGCTAGAGACCCGCACGTTCAGACTCCGCCGGTCGGCCGGGCCGTCTCTCCAGGCGAGTTGCTCTGTGACCAGTCCATCGGTCGAGGCAAACATCCCGGCCGAGACCCGCGTCAGGTTCTCCAGCACAGGGATCTCGATTTCGAAGGCGTCTGATTCCGAAGCCGCCGTAGCGGAAAACACCAGCCGTGCCGTGCCGGCCTCATCGGCTCGAACGGGGAATGATGTCAGTGCGGTCGCGCCGGGCCCGAGTGGGAGTGTCGACTGCGTGGTACCCTGGAAGGACACGCTGCCCTCTGCCGAGATGGCCGCGTCTAGAGACACTTCGGTGCGATTCGTGACCAGCACGCCGGCCTCCCAAGTGTCTCCGACGCGCGCAAAGCGTGGGATAGCCTGTTGCAGCACCAGCGGTTGTGTGGTCACCACCTGGGACGATCCGCCTCCGAACCGATTCCCATCAGCCACGGCAGCGGCCATGAGCCGGAACGTGGTAAGGGATTCCGGCAGTCTAAACGTTACCGTTGCTCGCCCGGAAGCGTCGGTTCGTACAGCGGGATCCCAGTGAGCCTGGGCACGGAAGTCTTTGCGGAGCATGAACTCGGAATCACCGCCACCTCCTCCGGCGTCCTCCTCTTTCTGGCCGAATGACCGCATCCTGACCAGGTGAGCCCGAGTTTCCGACGTGGTCACGCTCAATGGCTGGATGCCGTAGAAGGCGTCGAACGGGTCGGGGAGTCGGTATCCGATGAGGTTCAGGACTCCGGCGTCTACCGCAGAGAAGGCTACCTCGGCCTCGACTCCCCGCCCGCGACTATCCACCACGTGAAGGTCAATCGACACTTCTTCTCCCGGCTTGAATTCCTCGGCAGGGGGGGTGACCTGCACTTCAAGGTGCCGCACGTCGGTGCTCACCTGAAGATTTGCATAGCCTATGCGGAAGGAGGGAGCGCCAATGTCACCGGTTGCGCTGGGCTGCGATACGCGCCCCGACAGAAGCACAACTCCCACGAATACGTTCGGTAGATGCTCTTCCGTGAGGGGGATCCGCACGTACGGGGCGCCGCCGGTAATCGTCTGTACCTCGTGGCTGAGCACGCCGTTTCTTTCCACGGTGACAAGCGCTGTCGCTTCTTCGAATGGAGAAGGAACGAGCACTCGGGCCGTCTGTCCCGGCTTGTAGGCAGCGCGGTCAGTCACCAGTTCGATGATGTCGTTGTCCGTCTGCTCCCAGTCCACTCGCCCACCACCGACGGCCCAGAGGGAGGTTTCAGAGCGTGTCTGGTTGCCGCGAATGTCCTCGCCCTTGGCGCGAATCAGGTAGTATCCCGGGCTCGGAATCTGGAAGCCGATGCGGGCGGCGCGGCCGGGCTCCGGGGTGACCCGGTCTTGACCCACCACGGTGTCCTGTGTCTCGCTACGCCAGCGTGTGCGGCCATCCCATCCTAGCTCTCGGACGCTGCGCCACTCGCGCCGGACCAGTTCCACGTCAACCTCTGCTTGCTCGGCGGCAGAGCCATCCGGGCGAACCAGCACTAGGTCTGCTTCCACCCAGTCATCGTCGGATACATCCACGAAGCCCGCACTGGTTCGAATGCCGATGTAGTGGAGCGCCGGGTGCACGACCCGGTATAGCCTCCCGGACTGCCCTTGACCATCCGGGCTCTGCGCGGAGGCCTCCAGCATCACCTGGGTCGGCTGCTCGCTCGTTGGCTCAATCAGGTGGTGTGGAAGGCGAAGGGTCCCATCGGCCGAGAGCGTCGTGTCAACGTTGGCCAGCTCTTCGTACATGTAGCCGTCTTTCGGGCCAAACTGGAAACGGTCAAACCCCGGTGGCCGGAAGGAATAACTACGCTGGGTTAGTGAGACCTGCACCGGCGCGTTCTGAAGCGCCGAACCGAAGAGATACCGGGCCTCGATGAGTCCCTCAAACAACTCTCCCGTCACGTACGAATCCATAGTGGCCGTAGCGTTGACCTCGAAGGTGGCGGTCCGGAAGGCGTCCAGGCGAAAGCTTCCACTGGTGAGGTCACCGTCTTGCCACGGCTCCCGAGTCAGCGCCTCCTCATCGGCCGTCGAGACCACTCGAATGCGATACACGCCCTGTGCAGAACCGGGCGGCGATATCCAGGAGAGGTCAAAGCTACCCAGTTCGCCAGGCAGCAGTGATCGGTCCACGACCAGTTGCCCCATCGGGTCAGTAACCATTACCCGCATGCTGTCCCGCAGTGGTGTCCAGTCACCCGCGGCTCTCGTTCGCAGGTAACCCTTCAGGTGCACGGTATCCCCGGCGCGGTAAAGGCCCCGATCGGAGAAGATCGTTCCCGCAACCGGGTTGGCCTCGGGATACCACTGATAGGGTACGTTCAGGCGATAGGGCTCGATCCCGTCGGTGAGTCTGCTCGACGTGAAGGTCCAGGAGGAGTCCGTCCGGGCCACCAGGTGGAGAATGGGTTCGTTCCACCGCGAGAGCGGCTCCAGACCAAGCGCGCTCCAGCCAGGAAAGACTACCGTCCCATCTGTGCTCGATTGGCCGCTCCACAGGCGGCGGGCATCTCGACTCCACACCTCAACCGTCACGCCGGCAGCCGGGGACGCATCGGTCACCAGAGTTACGAGGGCCAGGCTTTCATGCGGGGAGAACTTGGCCGTAATAGCTAGTGGACTCACCACGGCGATACCAGAAAACTGGCGAGCACCCTCGAAGCCGGAGGTCTCGGGCACATCCAGACGAAAAAGGTGGACGCCAGGCCCTTCGGGCAACTCCAGCGCCGACTCCAGGCGCTGGCCCGCCTCGACTGGAAACGTCAGTGTTTCGTTTGCGGGAAGGAGGGAAGGCTCAAGCTCGCCTTCCCCAAGTTCTCCGTACCAATGATTGGCATCGTAGGCACGCAAGAGTGTGAAGAGCTGCTCAGGCTCTACAGTCACGACCGATGCCTGCACCTGGCTGATGCCTGTAGTCCTGAGCGGGATCTGTCGGGGGCTCCCCTCCTCGACATACATGACTCCGATGGGCATCGTCAGGGAGGGAGGAAGGACGCCCGTCCGAAATGTCAGTGTTCGCGCCGCGACCGGCTGTCCGTAGGCGTCTTCAAATGGGGTGACTCGGACGGTGTACTCCGTTTCGGGAGAAAACGGGCTCGGCAGCCGAATCTGCTCTGTCGGGCCATACCAGGAGGCGTCGTCCAGTCCGTCGACAGACGGCGAAACGCTCAGGTGCGCAGCTACGCTATCCCACTCCACCGGGGTGGAAAAACGGAGAAGCACCGCCCGGTCTGGGCGGAACGTGTTGTCTTGCTGTCCCCATCGATTCTCGGGTTGCTCAATGGCCATCAGCCCTGCTTCCGGCAGTACTCGGAATCCTATCGAGGTCCCCTGGGCTGTGCCAAGCGTGCCGACCGTGGCAGGCAACCCCTCAGCTACGTACAGCCGGTAGTGGGCGCCGCTGGTTAGCCTTCCGGACGGAGTAATGGCGAGTGTCGAGTCGCCCGCCTGATCAACGCGGACTGGGACCCCCCGTCCGTCCTGAGTCTCCAGGGAAACGCTGGCGCCGCGGGCTAGAACAGGCTGATCGAACCGCAGCCGCAGCGGGGTGGGAGACTCCCAGTATCGCTCCCCGTTCGCCGGCCATGATTCGGCCAGGCGGGGTCGGGCTGACTCAAAGGTCCATGCGTGCGAAACCTCCGTCCCATCGAGCGCCGGAAGCGGGCCTACCGTGACCGCGAACTCGGTGGATTTCTGCAGCGGTTCAGCCGGCGTGAATACCAGCATCCGTGTGCCCTCCCACGAAAGCGACCCCTCAAGGTGCGGGGTGAAGCGGACCATTCCTGGGTCGGGCACATCGGCCGAACCTAGCGCAACCATGGGGCGCGAGAACACCACGGAGACACGTCCAGCCCGACGTCCTGGCACCGCGGGACCCGCAGGTGACCACGCAATCACGCGCAAGGGCCCATCCAGTTCAGGGTAGTGCACTTGCTGAGCGGTGAAGTCCTCGATCTCAACCGAGGCCACGCGAAACGGGACGCCACCATCCGGGTGGGTTCCGCCCCCGCAAGACGTCATCGCCAGTAAGAGAAAGGCCAGGAGGGCGGATGGAATCCTATTCATGGTAGGGTAGGGGTGGCCGGAGCACGCGAACCGTCGCGTCAGGACTCCTGGTCCATATGCCGGCCGTCGGATCAAATCCTTCGGCGGCCAGCGTGAAGCGCCCCGGTGCCAAGCGGAACTCGTCCGTAGGCTGGGGGCGGCCGTTTATAAAAAAGCGGGCAGGCCCAAGCCCGCCAGGGAGGTCTGCGCTCAGCGTCAATGACTGTGCGTCAGGGGGGAGGCGAGGGTCCATCTGAAAGACCATGCCGTCCACGGGGTATCGCATTGTCGGCTCTGATACCTCCAATTCCTTGGCGATGC
>JBLFXH010000230.1:0-5609 GCA_047611125.1 Rhodothermales bacterium | reverse complement strand
GCAATGCGAAGCGGCTCAATGGCGTCGGCTGGACGCCCGGCAAGCAGCAGGGCCTTTCCGAATGTAACCGCGGCATTCGAGTTGGACGGGTCGAGAAAGGCGTCCCGGTTTCGGTCTGCCAGAATGAGTCCGCGAGACAGCACGTCGGGGTTTCCACGAGCATAGCCATACGTCATATACGCGGCGGCGAGTTCGGCATCGCTACCCTCGCCCGACATCGGCTCCAGAATGAGGTTGGCCTCGTCAGTTTCCGCAACGTCTTCGGTCTGCTGGACACTCGCGCGAATGAAGTGGTCAGTGAATGAGCTGTGCGGTGCATTCTCAACCTCACGCTTGGCCATATGACATGACGCACAATTTGCAGCAGCATCATGATCCAACTGCACGGAAGGAGCAACCGACTCCGCGATCCCCGCGTGACAACTGCGACAGGTGGCGTTGAAATAGTCCGGTCCCTTGTCGCGATACCCGTCATGCGGATCATGACAGGTGGTGCACTCCATAGGGCGCGGACCGTCGAGCGACTCCAAAAAGCACGCGCTCCGCTTCATACGGTCAGCGTGAGATACCACGCTCAGGCCGGTGTCGTGTGCCGGTACGTACATGATCTGGTGCTCGGCCAAGGCGTCTCCCGGTCGAAAACTGTACGGGTCATCCCCGTCCGGATACATCACCACCGCCCCATTCAAGTGACATTGCTGGCACACATCCAGTCGCGGACTCATCTCAAGGTCTGCCGGATTCAGGATCGTCGGGTCGGAGTCCCCGGCAGGCTCGGGCACTGCAAGGCGCGCGGCCACATGATCCCCGCCCGCACCATGACAGCGCTCGCAGCTGATAGCAAGGGGCGCAGACTCGAACACATCGTCGGTCCCCGCCACAACCGGAGGCGCGTTGGTGTGGCAGGACATACAACGCGAAGTAAGGGTACGGTCAAAGCGCTGATTCGCGGCTAAATATCCGGGACTGAAGTCCCAAATACCGGCCTGGGCGTACCAGGTCAGAGGGAGCTCAGCGTACCGCCCATTTTCTTCGGAGACGTACGTCCGAGCAGCCTTGCCGCTGCCAACCACGTGGGTCATCCTTCGGGCAAGCTCGTGCGTCCGGTTTCCGGCCTCATCGAGACGGTATTCCTCTTGAAAGAAGCGCTCACCGCTTCTGATGGCCCGATAGTAGAGATCGGTCGCCTCGTGGTACACCGGTGGTCCATCAAAATCCTCGATGACCCGCTCAGGCACCATCGCATGAAACGAGTTTGCCATCCCGTGAGAGGCATAACTAGCCGTTTCAGATTGGTGGCACGATGCGCAGGACGCGTCCCCCGTGAAAGACGCAACCCGGACCGGAGGAGCCGAATTGTCTGAGGGGGGCGACGACTGGCAGGCAGCGGTCAGCAGAAGGAGCAGGACAGGCAGAAATCGAAGCATAGGAAGTCAGGCTGGGGCACGCGTGTATCACTGTGGGCCTTCTGTGTTTCCGTCTGGGGGCCTCAGTACCTTCCGGAATGCCCTCTCTGCTTGCCGTTGACTTGGGACTCAAGACCGGCCTCGCGTTCTTTAGTGAAGATGGCCGCCTTCAGTGGTATCGCTCACGGAATTTCGGGAGCCGAGCCCGCCTTAAGAACGCGGCGTCCTTCCTGATCCGGTCCCACCCGGAAACCACACACCTTGTTGTCGAAGGGGGCGGGGATCTGGCTCCAGCCTGGAGTGCGGCCGCGCATCGGGCCGGAATCCGGGCTCGGTTTGTAGACGCCGCAACGTGGCGTCAATCACTGCTACTGCCGAGGGATCAGCGAACGGGGTCAGACGCCAAGCAGGCGGCCGGAAAACTCGCCCGCCGAATCATTGAATGGTCGGGAGCCCCTCGGCCCACCTCACTTAAGCATGACGCCGCGGAGGCCATTCTAGTGGGAACTTGGGGTGTTCTCGAGCTTGGCTGGCTGACCGCGGTACCGCCGGAGTGGCGGAATCGCTAGCGCAGCGGGGCCGAGAAGCGCAGGGCTAAGGACGCCCCTTAGCGAAGCAGCGTCATGTGTCGAACAATCGACTTCCCGCCCGCCTGAAGCCGGTAGAGGTAGACTCCACTCGCCAAGCGTGATGCGTCGAACGGAATTTCGTGTCGGCCAGCAGTCATGAACCCTTGGACCAAGCGTCCCACTGAACGACCCAATGCATCGTAGATCTCCAGGCTCACTTCGCCGTCCACGAGGCAGGAAAGCCGGTCATTCCCTCGCTTTCCAGGTTGCTCTTGGCCTGCTCGGTCGGAACGAAGTGCCAACGAGCCAGGCGCGAGATCAGAACTCGGTTCTGCTCCTCCGGAAACGGATCGAGCATGTTGTGAGAACGGAGGCCAGCCTCGACGTGTCCCACAGGTATCTGGGCATAAGAAGCGGCGAGGCCTGCCATGAGGGCGGAAGACGTGTCGCCGTGAACCAAGACCGCTGTGGCCTCTTCGCGCGAGATCACCGCATCGACTTCGTCCGTCAGTTTCCCACCCAGGTGACCGAGGGTGGGACGGTCGCGCTTCAATTCGGTGTGTGGTCGGGCGGCATGTTGAAAAATTCGTAGACCGGCCAGGCCATCTCTTCGTGCTGCCCCGTGTGCAGGACTATGGGATCAAGCGGCCCATCCTGGATGGGCGTGATAGACGGGAGCCATCTTGATGATCTCCGGTCTTGTGCCCATACATAGCAGTATCCGTTTCTTCTGCATGCCAACGAGTGTCGTCCTGTAGCTTTTTGCAACAAGAGGAGTATCGTCTGAGCATCCCGGCACTCAAGAAAAAGGAGCCCCGAATCAGGCCGCAATCCGCGCCACGGTTCTTAGGGCCACCCGGCCCGCCTCGACCGCCATCACAACTCCGAAGACGCGCGAACCCTGTTCCATGAGGATCTCGGCACCGGTTGCTGTGGATGGGATCTTGTGAGAGCCAATCTCGGCTCCCCATCGCACGCGAAGCGTGCCCTCTGTGGCCGCCGTACCGGTAATACAGGCACCGGTTCGGACTTCTATCCCCTCGTCCGAGAAGACATGGCCCACGACGGAGGCTCCCGGCTCCAGCGTGATGGTCCCCTCTGCCTTGATACTCCCCTCAATGCGGGCGTTTCGGGCAAGGCGGAGATTCCCGAGAACGATCAGATCACCGGTCCAGACGTGCGCCGGCGGGATCGTGAGATTGCCCTCAACTTGGTGGGCGGCACCTTGGCGGAGGGCCCGACCGTTGAGACGGAACAGAGGCGGCAAGTCTAGCGGAACGTGTCGTGACGGGACCGGCCCTTCCGGCCAATGCCACTCATCACCGAATCGAATCTCGCCACCCTGCAATCTCTCAAATTGGCAGGCCGGCCAAACCTGGAGCATCCTTCCGGCCGCAACGCTCCCGTTGAGCTCGCAGCCTGCCATAGCGCGCAGGTCTCTGCGGGCGTGCATCCAAGAATCGATCACGGTCTCTTCGCCCAGGTAGGCGTCGCCATCCACGAACAGACGCTCAATAAGGGCATCGCTTCCACATTCGAATGCTCCCGAGATGTAGGTCTGGCGCGTCAGAGCAGTGCCCGCGGGCCATTGGGTCAGCGTGTTGCGGACCAGTACGAGCGGAAGGACACCGTTCTGGAAATCGGGAGTGCTCGATGCGTGGGGTCCAATCACATCATAGTGCTTCTTCAGGTCGGCGTGGCCCGACGTGGGCTGACCTCCCGAAGCGAGGAAACTTGCAACCAGGCTCTCTAACTGAGAGGCCACTTCGGTGCCGAAGGCCTTGGCCACGACGTGATGATCGTCTGCATAGGTCTCGGCAATGGTCAGTGGATGCTTGTCGTTTCCAGTCCGCCACTCTGCGAATGCAGGCAGGGCCGGAAGGACTAGCACGATTAGCGTGACCGCCGACAGTATGATCAGTCCAATCGTCATGACGTGGGCTTTCCAGGTACGCGAATCTGGTGTCTGGAGGTCGACCGCTTGGCGGAGCGGTCGGCGACATCGGCTGGGCGACGGACCCTTCGCGGCGTGTGCGTTGCGGCAGGCGCCAACTCTGGCGTGGGTATCTGGGGAATGGCGGCCGAGCGTTTTGGCGCAGTTCCTGAAGACGCCATGGCAGGCTGGGCTGAAAACACAGGCACGGGTGCGTCCTCGCGAAAGCGCTCGGTCTTATCCCAGTGAAATGCTCGGCTCCTTCTGGGCAACAACTGGGAGAGAACCGCCCGGGACGTGCTGACCAGACTGACCAGGAAGCCACCCAGGACAAGCGGTAGAATCCAAATTCTGCGTTCCGTCCCGTCCAGATGGGCCGCTGCTCCGATCTCAAAGAAGGCAGCGAAGTTTCCGATAGTGTTGTAGGCGGCCACAATGACCCCTGCGGGGAGCGGAATTGGCGAGGGCCTTGGAGTCACCGATTCGGCGGCGGCACGGGCACGATTTGCCTTTCCGGTGTCGGTTCTTGCCGGGGCGCCCAGATCGGCGGCGGTGACGATTGCGCTTTCGGCCGGAGCCTGTGAAGGGCTGCCACATCCCTGGCCAAGCACAAGAAACAGCCCAATCGCGCAGAATCGCACGATCCGGTGGACACGTGGTGTCTGGCTTGTGGTGGTGAATGCCGTCTTGGTCTGCATGGAGCGTAATGTGTTGCTCGACTTGATGCAGACTCCATACCAAAGGCCCAGGCCCCTAGCGCAGGTCCGGCAACCCTTCGACCGACACCGACTCCAGAACTCGCTCGAGGTCCGCATCCGGATCGGTCACCCGCACACGGTACGTGTGCGACGGGTCGAACACCCACGGCCGGAAATGGGATGAATCCGCGCGGATGGTATACAGCCACTCTCCCGTGTTTTCGTCATCCACCCGGACCACAGGAAGACGGGAGCCGGGCAGGTCAACCATCGGCAGATAACCGGCGCGGCTTCGCCCGTAGTTTTCCTGCTGGCCAAATGTGACCGGCCAGTCCGAATACTGCGGAGCATCCACCTCCTCCGGATCCGTCCAACGCGGCCAGGCCTCAAAGACAACCTGCCGGCTCTTTGGATCGAGTTTGATGATGCCCAATCCAGGCGTGCGGTCGTACAGCGCCTTTGGTTCTACCCCAGCGTCCACGGGATTCGCCACGGCCCACACCGTCATCCGATTTCCGAATCCGTCCAGATGGTCACCGCTGTAGGGTTGGCTCCCGGCGGCCCGATTGGCACCGGGTTCTGGTGGAAACCACCGCCGAGGCCAAATATTGGCGATGGACGGCACCGTAAAGACATAGCCTCCATCCCGAAACTCGTCCACGCCATACTGCAGCACAGTACCCAGGTGCTGATCACCTGCAATATGGACGGCAAAGGCTCGCCTCATGGATACGACGGCCCGATCCCGGGGGATCTGGGGCCACCCTCCCGAATCGTGATCGGCGGCCTTCTTGTATCCCGTCAGGTACTCACCTGGTAGGGGATTAGGGAGTCCGGGAATCACCGAGCCGTTTGTTGCCTCGGCCGGAATCGTTGCCACGTTGGCAAACGGGGTCTGCGAAAGCACCACCTTCATCCAGACGTTTCCGGTCCAGTCGTCTGCCCAGTCTTGGAGGAATTGCTCTTGCCGCTGCCCAAGTAGTTCTGCCCCGGGCACGCTTGA
>JBLFXH010000229.1:0-5610 GCA_047611125.1 Rhodothermales bacterium | reverse complement strand
AGTCGTGGCTGTACACCGAACCGTTGCTGAACCCGCGCCGACTCCTGGTTCTTGGCGGCGGGCATTGTGCCCTAGCGCTATCGAAGGTGGCTCGTGAGGCCGGATTCCATGTGACCGTTGCGGATGACCGTGCGAATCTGGCCACGCTTCGGGACAACTACGCGGCTCACCAGTGCCTTTCGCTCCGTGACCTCTCCGAGGCCGCGGGGCAGATCGCGTTTCCGGAATTGACTTCTGTGGTTGCGATGGGCACGGACATCGAGTCAGACCTCAAGTCGCTCTCGGGAGTGCTTCGCCGTCCCTTCCCATTCATCGGTCTCATGGGGGCCCCGGCCAAGATCAGTCGCATCCGCCAGGCCCTTACGGACAGCGGATTGGGGCCCGAGGCCCTTTCCCGGATCACGGCGCCTGTTGGATTGCCAATCGGCAGCCGGACACCCCAGGAAATCGCCATCAGCGTGACCGCGCAGTTGATTCAACGCGATCGATTGACCCAGCCTGCCGTCTGATGGATACGGATACCCTATTTGACCAGGCAGCTCCGGGCGCAATCCGAAGCCGCCGCATCATCACACCAGAAGGCGTGTTCGATGGTGCGGTTTTGGTTGCCGACGGGCTGATCACGGACGTCGTTCCCGCTACAGATGTGCCTGAAGGGGCTCTTGACGTTGGAGGCCACATGCTATTTCCGGGCTTCGTGGACACCCACGTCCACATCAACGAGCCCGGCCGGACTGACTGGGAGGGATTCGACACCGCCACACGGGCCGCCGCCTCCGCAGGGATAACGACCCTAGTGGACATGCCGCTCAACTCGCTGCCAGTCACCACGACGCCGGATGCCCTAAGGGCCAAGACGGACTCCGCGAGCGGCCAACTGCATGTGGATGTGGGATTCTACGGAGGCGTCGTCCCTGAAAATGCGGCCCGCCTGAATGAACTCCTGGACGCCGGCGTCCTCGGGCTCAAGGCGTTCATGATCGACTCCGGTATTCCGGAATTCCCAGCGTCGGGTGCCTATGAACTGCGGTGCGCGATGCGGGCACTGGCAGGGCACGGGAAGCCCCTCCTCGTTCACGCCGAAGTGGCAGGCCTCGGACGCAAACCCGGACCCACAGCGACAGCCTGGGCGTCGTCCCGCCCCCAACACTGGGAGCAGGACGCCATAGATCTGCTGATTGACCTCTGTCAGACCTATCAGACGCCTACTCATATCGTGCACCTGGCGGCGGCAAAGGCGCTACCTGCGTTGCGGGCAGCCCGGGCGCAGGGTCTGCCAATCACCGTCGAGACCTGTCCGCACTACCTGTACTTTGCGCTGGAGGGCATCGACGTCCAGGACCCTCTCTTCAAGTGTGCCCCGCCCATTCGCAGCGTCAGCAACCGCCGCAAGCTCTGGCAGGCGCTGAACAATGGCGATATCGACCTGGTTGCCAGTGATCACTCGCCCGCGAGTCCTGACCTCAAGACGGGCAGCCTTCTGGCGGCCTGGGGAGGGGTTGCTAGCCTGGACCTGGGCCCGTCCGTCATCTGGACTCTCCTGCGCCGAGAGCGTCCAGAGCGCCTCGCGGAGTGGATGTCTCAGCGTCCGGCTGATCTGGTTGGCCTCTTGGATCGGGGCGCCATAGAAGTCGGACGGCGTGCTGACCTGGCCGTATTCGACCCCGACGCCGTTCGGCACATCACACCCGACATGCTCCATACCCGTCACAAGATTTCCCCGTATGTGGGTCAGGTCCTTACCGGCGCCGTCACGCACACCTTCCTTTCGGGCCGATGTGTTTTTCAGCGCGGAACCGGACGCGGAATGGACCACTTCCGTTACCAACCCATCGGTCAAACCGTATTGCGCCCATGAGCACTCCCTCGTTTACATCCCTCATTGATCTCGCCGCCCTGCGTCTGGGGGGCGAAGTCCTGGAAGCCACTGACGACTTCTTCGCCGAGAAGGAGAACCTGATCAAGCAGGAAGAGGCCGTGTTCAAGCCAGGCCTCTACACCGACAACGGGAAGTGGATGGACGGCTGGGAGTCTCGACGCAAGCGCGGTCCGGGATACGATTGGGCCGTGATCTCTTTGGGACTTCGCGGGATTATCAGAGGTCTGGATGTAGACACCAGCCATTTTCGGGGTAACCACCCTCCCCACGTTTCGCTCGACGGTCGCGATGGTGATGGTCCATGGACTGAGGTGCAGCCACGGACCGCCATCGATGAGGACTCGCACAACTTCGTCCCGGTGGCCGATCAGCGGCCCTGTACCCACGTCAGGCTCAACATCTTTCCCGATGGCGGCGTGGCCAGATTGAGGGTGTTCGGAGACGTGGTCCCCATTCTTCCCACCGACGGCCGCGAAATCGAACTGAGCGCCATCGCCCACGGTGGACTCTGTGTCTCCTGCTCAGATGAGCACTTTGGCCGTGTCGGGAATCTCCTTCTCCCCGATGGCTCCCGAAATATGGGCGATGGTTGGGAGACCCGCCGACGACGCGGACCGGGCCACGACTGGGTAATCATCCGATTGGCCGGACCGGCGAACCTGGACCGCATTCTGTTGGATACGGCGTTTTACAAAGGCAATTTTCCCGACAGTTGTGTCCTGGAAGGATGCCTTGGCGACGCCGAAACCGCCGTTTGGAAGCCGCTCACCGGCAGCGAGAAACTCGGCGCAGACGCGGTCCACACCTTTGACATACCCACAGACTCTGGCACGTTTGACCACGTCCGCATGTCCATTCACCCAGATGGTGGTGTCGCTCGGCTCAGAGTGCTCGGACGATTGGCATGAAATGGCTGAACGACCTTCCCTCCCCAGAGGCCGCCGCGCATCTCTTTGCCTGCTGCGGATCTGAAGTTTGGGTTGCGGAAATGACAGCCGCACGCCCCTTCGAGGACTCGAGTCATCTCATGACACGAGCGGCAGAAATTTGGGCCAGCGTCGGGGCGCCCGGCTACTTGGATGCCTTTGCGGCCCACCCCAAAATCGGAGACAAGGAGGCCCTGCGTTCGAAGTTCTCTAGGGACCGATGGGCAGGCGATGAGCAGGCCGGCGCATCTCGTGCCTCGGACCGTGTGCTCGACGAACTAGCGGCCGCAAACCACCTGTATGAAGACCGCTTCGGCTACATCTTCATTATCTGCGCCACAGGTAAGTCCGCGGAAGAGATGCTGGCAGCGCTTCGTGCTCGCCTAGAGAACAGCCCAGAGTTCGAACTTCGGCTCGCGGCTGCCGAGCAGGCGCGCATCACGCGGTTGAGACTGGAGAAAATACTGGCCGAGCATGCGTCCTGATGCGTCTTGATGCGGCCCGATCGCGTGAACGGCTATCTTCCAGTCCCGGCCTCAGGCGGGTCACCCAGAAAGAACCCAGTACCCGTGAGTCAACTCATTTCAGAAGTCGCCCTACAGAGCTATCTCGATTCGCTCTCCGATGCGAACCAGGCCTTTGCAGCGGCCAGACCAGGTCCGCGTACAGATCGGCAGCCCGTTCACACGGTCTACGGCGGGGCTCAGCTCTTCAAAGCTGACCTCGCTCAGAAGATGGGACGGGTGGCCCTCCGCGTGATGGACACGTTCGCGCCTGACTACATCACCTTCGCCCACGCCTTCCATCTTCCCGGATACGAAGAGCTGCCCACGTCCGGGCGGGAGCGCGAGAGCCTGCTCGCCGCACCACCGTCCGCGGATACTAACCGGGCTGCTTGGCTGGCCTCTGCTGTGTACGAGCGCGTTCTGGAGAAGCTGCGACGGGAGCCGGTTGAGGATTTCCGGATTGACTTCGAGGATGGCTTCGGGGTGCGGCCTGTTGAGGAGGAACGCGCCGAAGCTGCCCGGGCAGCGGGCGAGGTGGCCAAAGCCATGGAGCTTGGTGTGCTGCCACCCTTCATCGGGATCCGCATCAAGCCCCTAAACGACGAGTACGCGGCGCGGTCTCTGGGGACTTTGAACCGCTTCTTTTCGGCCCTCCTGGAGCAGACGGGCGGTCAGTTGCCTCAGCCGATCTTTGTGACCCTGCCCAAGATCACCCACGAGGATCAGGTCAGCGTGTGTGGCGATGCCCTTTCGCAAATTGAAGAGGCCGCGGGACTTCCCCAGGACAGCATCGGGCTGGAGTTCATGGTTGAGACCGCGACCTCGATACTGGGTCAGGATGGCCATGCCATGCTCCCGGCCTGGGTCAAGGCGGCTAGAGGGCGATGCACCGCCGCCCACTTCGGCGTCTACGACTACACAGCAGGGATGGACATCACGGCAACGCACCAGACGATGGGCCATCCCGCCTGCGACTTTGCTCGACACGTCATGCAAGTCTCCCTTGCCGGGACCGGCGTCTGGCTATCGGACGGTGCTACCAACATCATGCCCGTGGCCCCACATCGTGGCGAGCACCTGACACCCGAACAGAAGGCCGCCAACACGGGATCGGTACATCGCGCCTGGCGATTGGGCTTCGATGACAACATGCACTCCCTGCGCAATGCCTTTTACCAGGGCTGGGACCTTCATCCCGCGCAGCTCCCGGCTCGCTATGCCGCCGTCTACACGTTCTTCCTAGATGGCTACGAAGCCGCGGCCGAACGCCTTCGGTCATTCGTGGATAAGGCCGCGCAGGCCTCCCTCGTCGGCGACGTTTTTGACGACGCGGCCACCGGGCAAGGCCTCCTGAACTACTTTCTACGGGCGCTGAACTGCGGCGCCATCACCCCAGAGGAGGCGGCCCGCACGGGGCTCAGCCTCGATGAAATCCGGCTACGCTCCTTCGGGAGGATTCTGGCCCAGCGAGCAGGCTCATGAAAGGTCCTATCACAACGCATGTACTGGATCTGGCATCTGGGTCGCCGGCATCCGGCGTTCCTGCAAGGCTGGAGTATCAGGCGCATCTTGACGAGTGGCATCCGGCGGGTGCCGGCACCACAGACAGCGATGGCAGAATCGACAACCTCTTGCAGGCTGGCCACGCCCTCCAGGAGGGATCCTATCGACTCACTTTTGAGCTCGCGGTCTACCATGAGAATGCGGGCCGCGACAGCTTCCATCCACGCGTGACCATCGATTTCGTAGTTCGCAATACCGATCAGCACTACCACGTGCCCCTTCTGCTCAGTCCCTTCGGCTACTCAACCTATAGGGGCAGCTGAGTCAAAGACGGCTCAGTAGACGGTTCGGTCTGAGCTAGCCTTCCAGGCCGCGAAGACGGCCGCGGCCTCCGTTTCCAACAACTGGTCCATGGGGATCCTGCGATCTGCCGGTGACACCGCGATCTCATCGTAGATGAAAGCATCGTCGAACCCGGCTGAGGCCGCGTCGTGCTTCCCCGCCGCGAAGTAGACCCGATCTGGACGCGCCCAGTAGATGGCGCCCAGGCACATGGGACAAGGCTCACACGTGGTGTACAGATCGCACCCAGTTAACTGGAACGTGCCAATGGCCCTGCACGCCGCCCGGATAGCCATCACTTCAGCATGGGCCGTCGGGTCATTGGACGCTGTAACCCGATTTGCCCCTTCCGCCACTACCCGCCCGTCCTTGACCACGAGGGCCGCAAACGGCCCGCCCCCATCCCGCACGTTTTCCATTGCCAGGGCAATGGCGCGGCGCATGAGTTTGGCTT
>JBLFXH010000228.1:0-5635 GCA_047611125.1 Rhodothermales bacterium | reverse complement strand
GCGTGTTCTCCATGGACGGCTCAGTCGCGAAGTTGGACCAGATCTGCGACCTGGCCGACAAGTACGGCGCTATGGTCATGTTCGATGACTGCCACGCTACCGGCTTCTTCGGCCCCACCGGGCGCGGGACACACGAGCATTGTGGCGTGATGGATCGAGTGGACATCATCACCTCCACGCTGGGCAAGGCACTCGGGGGAGCGATGGGAGGCTTCACCACTGGCAAGAAGGAAGTCATTGAACTTCTACGTCAGCGGTCCCGCCCGTATCTCTTTTCCAACTCGCTGGCACCGTCAATCACGTACACGAGCATCAAGGTTCTTGAGATGCTCAGCGAGACGACCACGCTTCGAGATTGCCTCGAGTCCAACACGGCGTGGTTCCGCAAATCGATGACCGCGGCCGGCTTCGACATCAAGCCGGGCGTCCACCCGATCGTGCCAATCATGCTCTACGATGCACGCTTGGCGGCCGGCATGGCGGCCGATCTGCTCGAGGAAGGCATCTACGTGATCGGCTTCAGCTTTCCGGTTGTCCCTCGCGGCGAGGCTCGAATCCGAGTGCAAATCTCGGCGGCTCACACGCAGGCCCACCTCGAAAAGGCGGTGGATGCGTTCACCCGCATTGGCCGGAAGCACGGTGTCATCAGCTAGAACCACAAGTGGACTCCCAGCGCGCGCCCTCGGTCTCGCCCTGGTAGGACTGACCCTGGCCAGCTGCGCGTCGCAGTTCGAAATACGTGATCGGCCGATCCCGTTCACCGATGCCAGGATTGCGCACACCGAGTCCTACGCCAGGGCCCGGTACGGCCTCGAGACCCACCGGATCACTCCTCGGGTGATTGTCCTGCACTGGACGGCCATCCCTACCCTGGAGGACTCCTACGCGGCCTTCGTGCCCGAGACGCTCCCCGGTGCCCGCGGTGAAATCGCGTCGGCCGGCGCCGTCAACGTCTCGGTCCAGTTTCTGGTGGGCCAGGATGGCGAGACCTTTCGACTGATGCCCGAGACTTGGATGGGCCGCCATGTGATTGGCCTGAACCACGTCGCTATTGGAGTGGAGAACGTGGGGGGCGTCGATGGCGTCGATGACCTCACGGGCCAGCAGATCACGTCCAACGCAGCGCTGGTCGAATACCTGGCAGCCAAGTACCCCACCATCGAGTACTTGATTGGACACCACGAGTACCGCCGGTTTGAGCAGCATCCTCTCTGGCTCGAGTCAGACCCCGACTACCGGACTGAAAAATCTGACCCGGGCGATCGGTTCATGAGCGCTGTTCGCCATCGTGTCCGCCGCCTGGGACTCAAAGGCCTGGCGGAGATCGCGGCTGAGTCCGAACAGATGCCCGACTGAGGTCGGCTTGCCTTAGATTCGGCGATGCCCGAATCTGCTCATCGTACTCCCGGCCGCCTGGCGCTGTGGCTGACCGTCCTGGTCATTGCAAACAGCCTCTACCTGTATCTGCAGGATGCGGCGAGTCTGTTTTACATCGCCAACGTGGTCGGGCACCTGGTGGTTGGCGTTGCAGCCTGCGTAGTCTGGCTCCGATCGGGTAAGTCTTGGCCGGCGCGCGCCACCGCGGTGGGCGCGGTACTCATCATCCTGAGTGGACTCCTACTGGCCAAGGAGGGCAACCTGATCCCCAATCGTGGGATCCTCTACGCGCACCTTGGACTCTCCGCTTTCGGTGCTGTGGCGGCCCTCTGGTGGCTGCATACGGCGCTCCCCATAGCCCGTGGCGTGGTGCTAGCCATAGGAGCTACGAGTCTGATTGCGCTAGTGGTCGTACCCCGGTTACCCCTGCCGGAGGCGGACGTTATTACGAACCCCCTCCTGCCCCCGGTCACAATGGCCGGCGAGGCCATGGGCGGGGCCGATGGGCCCTTCTTCCCCAGCGCCGTAAAGACCGCGGACGGGAAGCTCATTCCGTCTGAGTTCTTCCTCGAATCCCAGACCTGCGGGAGATCGGGCTGCCACGGGGACGTGACGGCCCAGTGGGAAGCCTCGGCGCATCACCTCTCCAGCTTCAACAATCAGTGGTACCGCAAATCCATCGAGTACATGCAGGATGTGGCGGGACTCGACCGTCCTCAATGGTGTGCCGGCTGCCACGACCACGCGCTGCTCTTCAGTGGTAAGATGGCGCAGCCTGTAGCCGACTTCGTCAGGTCTGAGGAGGCCCAAGCCGGACTGGCCTGTGTTTCCTGCCACGCCATCAAGCAGGTCCACAGCACGATGGGCAATGCAGATTTCACGCTCGAATTCCCGCCGCTGCATGAGCTGGCGACCAGCGATAATCCGATCATTCAGAAGATCCATGATGTCCTGCTCGAGTTGGACCCGGCCCCACATCGTGAGACCTTCCTCAGGCCGTTCATGCGTGATCAGCCGTCCGAATTCTGTTCGAGTTGCCACAAGGTCCACCTAGACGAGCCGGTCAACGACTACAGGTGGTTGCGCGGCTTCAACACCTACGATAATTGGCAAGCCAGCGGTGTCTCCGGCCAGGGCGCGAGATCGTTTTACCAGCCCACAGATCCCAAAAACTGTATTTCCTGCCACATGCCGGATGTGCCCAGTAACGACGCCGCTTCCAAAGGCGGGTACATCAAGGCACACAATTTCCCGGCCGCCAACACAGCCCTGGCTACGGCCCATGGCAACCAGACACAGTTGGAGGCCACGAAGGCATTTCTGAAGGCCAACCAGATTCGAGTAGATATCTTCGCGGCCGGCGAACCCACCGAGATTAGTGAGGAGTCGGCATCGCCTAGCGATGCGATGGGACAACTGGCCACCACCTTCGCGGTGGGCCTGGAGGGCGGAGATGCCGCGTTGGCTGGCCTAACCCGAGAGGCCCGAACCGTCACGGCACCGCTGTCCGACGGCGATGCGGTGTTGGTACCCGGCAAGGAAATCAGGCTGGACGTGGTGGTTCGCACGCTGGGCTTAGGCCATTTCTTCCCTTCCGGCACCGTGGATGCGCAGGAGGCATGGCTCGAGTTCAAGGCGGTTGCCGACGACGGCCAGGTGCTCCTCTGGAGTGGCTCCAGAGACGAGGCCGGGCGGGTGGACAAGGAGGCGCACTTTTATCGCAACTTCATGGTGGACGCCCACGGCAATCCCATCGACAAGCGAAACGCCTTCGCCTCCCGCGCCGTGGTCTACGTCAATCTGATTCCTCCCGGAGCCGCTGACGTAGCCCACTTCACGCTTCGAGTACCTGAGGGACTGACCGGGTCCGTGGCCGTCACAGCCCAGCTCCACTATCGCAAGTTTACCTGGGAGTACACCCACTTCTCGTTCCGCGGAAAAACGGACGACGCGGGCCCACCCCCCACGGTCGGCTACGATGATCGGACCTGGACACTGGCCGACCAAGTTTTGGACGTGACAGGCAGTCTCACCGAGGTACCGGACGTCCCGGTCGTGACCATGGCCTCGGACTCTCTCCTGCTCAGAATTGCGGATGCGGTTGGTCCCACTCCGACACGAGATGCCTCGGATCGAACCGAATGGAACGACTACGGCATCGGACTCCTCCGGCAGGGTGACCTGAAGAGCGCAGAAGCCGCTTTCAAGATGGTTACCGAGCTCGATCCGACTTATGCGGACGGCTGGGTCAATCTGGCCCGTGTCTACACGGCCGAAGGCGATGTGGAGCCCGCCGCACGCGTCCTGGCACGCGCCCTTGAGGTCGAGCCCGGGTTCTACAAGGCGCTGTATTTCCGCGGGCTATACTGGAAGACGCTCGGCGAATATGAGCGCGCCGACGAGGACCTCTCCGCCGTCATCGCCCAATTCCCGCGTGACCGCGTAGTTCAGAATCAGCTTGGCCGTGTGCGCTATCTGGATTCTCGCCTGCTGGAGGCCGTCCCTCCTTTCGAGGCGGTCCTGGCCATCGATCCCGAAGACCTGATGGCCCACTACAACCTGATGCTGATCTTCCGAGCCCTTGGCGAAAACAGCCGCGCCCAGGCCCACGAAGAGCGCTACCTGAGGTTCAAGGCCGATGAGGCATCACAGGCGCTGGCTCGCACGTATCGCGGCCAAGACCCGAACGTCAACCGTGAATCGCAGCCGATCCACGAGCATATCGGGAGGCAGTCGCGCTAGTTGCATGGGGGCGCTAGTCGTTCCAGGTGGGCGCCCTAGTCGTTCCCAGCCGCCTCGGTTACAACCAACCGAATGCCGGTTGCCACCTCGGCCTCCCTCGAAACGATTCCCGACGGCCAGTGCACCACAACCGAGTCAACCGACACGGCCTCCCCGAACCCAAATACAGGATTCAGCTGGGACTGCGCCAGGTAGCTCTCTCCGGCACGAACGAACCGCCGCTGAGACTGGCCGCCAAGCCACACCTGAACCTCTGCCCCTACGCTCTGCCCCTGCAGGTCAACCGTGATCCCTCGCCCAGAGCCGGTGTCGTTCCGCAGCAGGTGAACCGGACCTCCGTTCTCCGTGACCAAGAGGTCAGGGTCTCCGTCATTGTCGAAGTCGGCCCAGGCCACGCTGCGCGCTAGCCAGGCCGTCTCCTCTGGAGCCTCTTCGAGCGAGGCGGCACCGCTCCAGGCATCTTCGAAGGTGCCGTCTCCGCGATTCTGAAACAGATGCGGTGCCTGACGAAACCGGATATTCTCCTTAACCTGCTCAATGTGAGGCTGCACGTGACCGTTGGCCGTGAACAAATCAAGATCCCCGTCCAGGTCAAAGTCGGCCAGCGAAATCCCAAAGGTCAGCGTCAGTAGGCTAGGGCGACCAATCTTTGAGGCGGCCGCGCGGTCCAGAAAGACATCATTTCCAAGGTGGCGGTAGACGCCGATCATTTCCGACGAGAAGTTGCCGACGAAGAGGGTTTCCTCTCCCGTTTCATCTACAACACCAGCGGCGACGCCCATTCCCGCGCGAGCACGCCCTCGCTCGTCGAAGGCGATTCCGGAGATCACGCCGATCTCTTCGAATGTCCCATCGCCCTGGTTGATGTACAGTTCGTCCGGCTCGGTATCATTGGCCAACATCAAGTCCGGAAATCCGTCCCGGTTGTGGTCCAGGACCAGTGCTCCGAGCGTCTTGCCCCCGGCCTCGCCGAAGCCGGCGGCCGCCGTCCGGTCCTCAAAGGTGCCGTCGCCCCGATTCTGGTAGAACTGGCCCGGAACGCCGGGATAGAGCTCCGGCGTGCAGTAGCCTTTGTTCTGACCATCCTGCGAACAATAGATGTCGGTCTCCGGCGTCCAGTCCACGTAGCGGGCAATGTAGAGGTCAAGCCAGCCGTCGCCGTTCGCATCGAAGAGCGTGGCGGCCGAACTCCAGGCCGCGTCCGTGGCGATCCCGGAACTCGCCGTGACATTCTCGAATCGTCCACGGTCATTACGCAGGATGGCGTCAGTGCCCATAGCGGTGTAGACCAGATCAGCGTCGCCATCGCCGTCCAGGTCTCCGGCCACAACCCCGAAACCATACTCGGCCAGGCCCTCGGGCTCGGCGGCAAGATCCCTGGTAAAGTTAGCCTCACCGTCGTTGATCCAAACCTGAAGGGCGGGCTCACGAGTCTCTGTCCAGCTGCCGCCCGCAACCAGAACGATATCCTCGGCACCGTCCCCGTTTACGTCAACCACGGCAGCGCCCGCGCCCA
>JBLFXH010000227.1:0-5640 GCA_047611125.1 Rhodothermales bacterium | reverse complement strand
AGAACAAGCTCCGCGATATGCCTGAACTCGATGACGAGTTTGCCAAGTCTGCCTCAAAAGGCGCGATCGAGACGCTGGACGAACTGCGCACTCAGCTGAAGGAGCGGATGCAGAAGTCAGTGGATCACTCCAGCCGCGAGCTCTTCGAGGGTGGACTCATCCGCGCAGTCCTGAGCAAGAACGCTTTCGACGTGCCCGAGTCTGTGGTTGATATGTACCTGGAGGGTCGCCTCGAGGAGTTCAAGAAGCAGGCCGGAGACCGCCTGCCCGCTGACTTTGACCAGGGTGCCTTCCTAGAGGCCGGCAAGGACGACGCCGAGCGCCAGGCCCGCTGGATGTTCGTTCGGGACCGGGTTGTGGCTGACGAGGGATACGAGGTGACCGAAGAGGATCGGATCGCGTACTTCGAGGAGACTGCCAGCGGAGACGGCCTCACGCCAGACTTCATGATGCAGTACTATCGTTCGATGCCTCAGATGATGAAGCAGTTGGAAGACATGCTGATCACCAGGAAGGCCTTGGACTTTTTTGCCGCCCAGGCTACCATAGTCGGAAAAGACCGCGAGGCCATCCAGGCAGAAGCCGCCCTTGAGCGCGGAGAATAGCCCGGTAGTGAACACGGCACGCCGGTTGCGTGTGGATAGGAACCGGCCCACAGCGGTCCGGTTATTTCGACGCCGAAAACCCACGGGATAAAAGACATGGTCGACCAGTTCATCAAGTTCGCAAAAGGACTTGACCACATTCCGAGCGAAATCTACAGCGGCCCCCTGGATAAGGGAGCAATGGGCACTCTGGTGCCGATGGTTGTGGAGCAGTCCTCTCGCGGTGAGCGGGCCTACGACATTTTCAGCCGCCTCCTCAAGGAGCGGATTATCATGTTGGGGACCGGCATCAACGATGCCGTGGCCAACCTCATGGTTGCCCAGTTGCTCTACCTGACCAGCGAAGACTCTGATCGCGACATCAGCATCTACGTCAACTCGCCCGGAGGGTCGATCGACAGCGGTCTGGCCATCTACGACACGATGCAGTTCATCAAGCCTAAGTGTTCGACCATCTGTATTGGCCTTGCGGCCTCGATGGGCTCTGTACTCCTGGCAGCTGGTGCAAAGGGAAAGCGGGCCGCGCTACCCAACTCTCGCGTCATGATTCATCAGCCCTGGATGGGCGGTTTGCAGGGACAGGCGTCCGACATCGAGATCCACGCTCGTGAGATCGTCAAGATGAAGCAGACCCTTTACCAGATTCTTGCTGACCACTCCGGTCAGAGTAAGGACCAGATTGAAGCCGACGGCGATCGCGATCATTGGCTGAGCGCAGCTGAGGCCAAGGAGTACGGACTGATCGATAACGTCCTCACACCCGCTTCGGCCCGCGCCATGGAAGGCGGCGACAAGGACAAGAAGGACTAGTCGCCCTCCGCTCGCGACCCTTGTCGCGCGCGTTTGAACTTTCAAGGCCCGATCCCCGCGAAGGAGATCGGGCCTTGTTGTTTTCCGGTCTTCACGGGTGCCATGACCTCCTCCTCGGCTTTTTTCTGGGACGACGACGTGCGGTGGCAGGCCTACACGCGTGCCTTTCTCGAAGCCAGAAAGAGCAGGCGGGACCAGGTGGAAATCGCGGCCGATAGGTTGCTTGACAGACTCGGGCTTCTGATCAAGGAGATAGCCAACGGGCAGAAGGACTCTTCGGCAGCAGTTTTCGCGTCTCTTGAGGAGGCATTCTTCGAGGCCGCCCCTCTCGTTGCTGTCTGCCGGGACCGCCTCCCCCGCTATCAAGAGAGCTGGCAGGCGCTCAGAGCGGCAGTCAAGCGGCAGTCCATCGGTTGGGACATGTCGGATTCTTTGGATCGAAGGCGGCTCTACCGGCTGCTTTACGGCTCGCGAGCGGCCATCGAAGAGGCCGTCTTGCAGGGTCCTGGACACCATGCAAGAGATGTAGTTCTCGGCAGCGCAGCACTGAATCCGGCAGTGCCAACTGCGAATCTGTTCGGCGTCCAAATTCAGAGCGGTGACATCCTGCTATCTCGCGGCGGGGCCGCGGTATCCGCGCTGATAGCGCGCGGAAACGACTATTCCAGCAATTTCTCCCACGTCGCCCTAGCGCGTGTGCACCAGGACACCGGCGAGGCCTCCGTGATAGAGGCCCACATTGCCCGAGGTGTCATGGCGACTGACGCCACCGGCTATCTCAAGGACAAGAAGATGCGCTTTCTTGTCCTTCGTGTGCGCTCCGATCTTCCCGCCCTGCTGGCCGAGCCCCAGCTGCCACATCTGGCGGCCGAAGCCGCGTGGGCGGAGGCGCATTCGCGGCACATCCCATATGACTTCCAGCTGGACTGGACGAATTCGGACAGGATGTTCTGCTCCGAAGTGGTCTCCTCAGCCTATCAGGCTCTGGGGCTTCGGCTTTGGATGGCGATGTCCTCCATCTCCAATCCGGGGCTCAAGCGGTGGCTGGGACTACTAGGTGTGACCTTCTTTGAGACTCAAGAGCCGGGCGACATTGCCTATGACCCGCAGCTTGCAGTGGTTGCCGAGTGGGCCGATCCCGACACCCTCTGGAAAGATCACCTGGATAGCGTGGTGACGGATGTGCTTCTCGAGGGCGCTGAGCGTGGAGATGACCTGCCCTTTTTTTGGTGGAAGGCAGTTGTGGTTGGTCCCGCGAAGGCTCTCTCCTGGCTGCTCAACATGGTCGGCAGGCACGGTCCGGTGCCGGAGGGAATGGGCGTGATCACGGCCCTGAGAGTCGCTGCGTTCTCGAAAAAGCATGCGGCCCTCGTCGTATCTGTAGACCGTCGAGCCACTGCGTTTGAGGCTGAGCACGGCCACCGACCCGCATATTGGGAGCTTCTGGAGTTGGCGAGACCGTCGCGTCCCGAATCGCGCGGCTAGTCGCTGAACATCGCAGTGTAGCGACGCTCATTCTCTGGTGGTCTTGATCTTTCTGTCGCAGAATGTACGTTTCCAAGAGCAGACCCTCCGTCCACAGACAACAGCCCCCATGCAAACGCCGATTTCGTCCATAGTGATGTTCCTTTGCGCTTCAGTCTTCGGCGCGCTCGGCCAATTCCTTTACAAAGGAGGCGCTGATGCCGCCTCGGGGGGACTCCTGTCCTACGTCCTCAACGTTCGAATCTTGGCGGGAGTCGTCTGCTACATTGTCGTCATGGTGCTCTTCGTGGCGGCTTTTAAGCGAGGGGGCTCGTTGGCCGTCCTTTACCCGGTGTATGCCAGCACCTTTATCTTTGCCGCCGTGATTAGCTATATGGCTTTTGGAACGCCCATTCGGGCCGTCAACATCCTCGGAATGGTGCTGCTGGTTTCCGGCATGTACTTCATGGGCAAATGAACACGCTGTTCGCCGATACTCAGAACCCCATCCTCTGGACCTACACCGTCCTGATTCTCGCCGCTATGGGGGTCGGCGCCATCGCGCTGCTGGTCCTTGGGCCGTGGCTCAAGAAGGACATCTCTAGCGCTTGGGATTCCTACAAAGGATGGCTGATTATGGTGCCCGCCGTCCTGGCCGCCCTCTGGCTTGGTCGCACGGCCATCATTGTCGGCCTGAGCATCCTGTCGCTGCTCGGTTTTCGGGAGTTCGCCCGTGCGACCGGGCTTCACCGTCACTGGTGGTTTACCGGCGTGGTGTACTTGGCTGTGTTCTGTCTTGGTCTTCTGGAACTCATGGAGGATCCGAGGACCGGAATGCCCGGCTGGTATGGCCTCTTCATGGCGACCCCCGTTTTTGTCATCGCGACGTTGCTCACTATCCCCGTCTTTCAGAACCGAGTGAAGGGCCAACTGCAGTTGGTCTCCCTGTCGATCGTCGGATTCATTTACATGGGCTGGATGTTCGGTCATCTGGCTTTTCTGGCCAATTCGTTCGATTTCTACGGGTATGTGCTATTTCTCGTGTTCGCCGTCCAGCTGAACGATGTCTCCGCCTTTGCCTTCGGCAAGGCCTTTGGGAAGCATCCGCTGAGGAGCGAGGTGAGCCCCAACAAGACCATTGAGGGATCGCTGGGAGCGTTTGCCGTTTCGATGGCCCTGCCGTGGATTTTCCACTTCACGTTCCCGCATTTTGGGTGGCCCGAACTCGTGCTCACAGGATTGATCGTCGGCATCGGAGGCCAGCTGGGAGATCTGACCATTAGCATGATCAAGCGTGATTTGGGCCGAAAAGACATGGGCGCCCTGATCCCGGGGCACGGCGGCATTCTAGACCGCATGGACAGCCTGATTTTCGTCGCGCCGCTCTTCTTCCACATGGTCCGGTGGTTCCATGACATCTACTAGCGAACATGCGGACGCAGAGCCCACCAACTGGAGCTACGAGCCCGCAGCGGACCTGGATCAGAGCGTCATGGAGCAGCTTCGCGGATTCCCCCGCGAGCCGCACATCTCACTCTACGCACTCCGCTCGGCGGCGGCGCTCCTGCTGCGTACCTGGTTCAAGTTGTATCACCGCTTTGAAATCGTCGACGCATCCCGGCTGCCGATAGGCTCCTCGTTCATTCTGGTGTCGAACCACCAGAGCCACCTCGACGCCCTGATGCTCACGGCTTCGATTCCGCTCAGATACCTGCACCGAGCGTTTCCTGCAGCAGCGGCAGACTATTTCTTTTCGACCGCTTTTCGGGCCGCGGTGTCATCCATTTTTATCAATGGACTGCCGTTTAACCGCAAGGGTGGCGGGGCGGCCAGTCTGGTTGTGTGTCGCCAACTGCTGCGAAACGCTGGCAACATCCTAATCATTTTCCCTGAGGGCACCCGGAGCACTACCGGGTTGCCAGGCGCCTTTCTTCCGGGCATAGGACACCTGGCTGTCGGTGAGGAGACCACTGTCGTGCCCTGCTACCTTGAAGGCGCGTTCCGCGCCTTCCCCAAGGGCGCGCGTTTTCCGAGGCCGCGCAAGGTGACGCTTCGGATTGGGGAGCCGAGATCCTACGCTAGCCTTCCTGCATCCAAGGACAGCGTACGACACGTCTGCGCCGACCTCCGCGAAGCTGTCTTTTCGCTCCAGCAGACTCCAAGTCTGCTTCCTACCAACCACGAACCGGCGGACTCCGATGGCTGACTTTCAGGGAACTGAATCGAGACGTCCCATCAAGACCCGAAGTGCATCCTGGGCGCGGTCTGTCGCGGCATTCTTCGTGAGTCGAAAGGTCTCTCCGGACGCCATCTCTGTCTCGGGAATTGCCTTCGCTCTGCTCGGCGCCGGCGCCTTGTGGATGGCAGCTTCAAGCGCGGATCCTTCAGCTCAGCGTTGGGCGCTTGTAGCGGCGGCGCTGTGCATTCAGCTTCGACTCCTGGCAAATATGCTGGATGGGCTCGTGGCCGTGGAGGGCGGACTGGCCGGGCCACTGGGGGGGATCTTCAATGAGGTGCCGGATAGGATTGAGGATATCCTGCTCATTGTGGCGGGGGGGTATGTGGCGGCTGGCGCTCCCTACCCTGGTGCCATGATGGTGGGTTGGGCGGCTTGCGTGCTGGCTTTGCTGACGGCTTACGTGCGAGCGTTGGGAGCGGGGATTGGGGCAGGGCATCCGTTTCACGGGCCGATGGCCAAGCCGCATCGGATGTTTTTGTTGACGCTGGGGTGTTTGGGGGCCGCTGCGTTTGGGGGCGGCGG
>JBLFXH010000226.1:0-5712 GCA_047611125.1 Rhodothermales bacterium | reverse complement strand
AAGGCCGGTTTGCCACCCGAGGAAATGATGGACTCCATCGCCGACGCGCATACCGGAGTCGCGGGCTTTACAGCTCCACTTGAGAGCTTGATGACACTCCGAGCGCTGTTGGATGAGCGCATCGATTCCGCGGACGAGTAAGGGCTGTCGATTCACAACCCGTGAGGAACCAACCAGCCGGGATCATCTAGAACCGGGCTGCACCGAATCCGGAATGCGGCGATTAGAAACGTACTTTCTATTGCACTACGCTCACGCAGTACCAAAACACAGGCCTATAGCACCAAGGGATACGAACCTTCCGGACTGGTCGCTCGAAAGAGCACTGATCTTCCGGCTCCTTAAGCTCCTCCAAGCCAAGGTCCCTTTCGTGATACGTAGTCCATTCTGGATTCCAATTGCCCTGTTGCTGGTGACAGTCGCCCCCGTTATGGGGCAGACTGTGCACACGGAATGGGTATGGACCAGCGATCGTTCCGCCGAAGTGAGGATGGATCTGGATTGGCCTCGGTCGCTCCGCGAAACGGTTGACTCACTGCAACTGGTGGTCCTGTCTCCCGGTGATCTCGCCAGAATTGGCTCAGGCTTGACGGAGGCGGACGAGTTGCTGACCGCGGCCGCAGAGTCGGCGCCATCGGTACGGATCATTGCTAGCAACTTCGACGAAATTGCGCTCCCCCCGGGACCGGCACTCAAAACCGGTAGCGTTCCTACTCCAGGCGCCTCTGTGTCTGACGTCGGTGTATTTAGGAAGCGGTACGTCGCCAACCTGACCGCGCCAGTGGTGACCTTCGACGCTGCGGCAGGTCGCCTGCGCCGCTATCGACAGATCACCTTCCAGGTGGACGGGGTATCCCGCCCCGACGAGGCTGTGTCTGCGACGCGAGCCGGCGCTTTCATCACGAATCCGCACCTGAATGTCTCGCGGAGCGTGCTGGCAGATGGCCAAGTCTTTCGCATTCCGATTACGGAGGAAGGGGTCTATCGGATTGACCGCGACCTGATCTTAGCCATCGGTCTGAATCCGGACAACATCGAGCCGAACAACCTTCAGATTCTTGGAAACGGGGGGCGTCCGGTTCCAGCGCTCAACAGCGATGACCGGATCGCCGATCTGGCGCAGAATCCGGTGTTTGTGCGAGGTGGTGGCGATGGCCAATTCGATTCCGGCGATGTGCTGTTGTTCTTTGCATCGGGACCCGTGACGTGGACCTGGTCAATTACGGACGGCTGGGAGCATACGGTGCATCCGTACTCGGTCGAGAACGCCTATTTCCTTCGTGTGGGCAGTGAGGCAGGCGTTCGCGTCTCCAGCGTTCCATTTGTCGACGATGTGGGCATGCCGGTGATCCAGCAGGCCACCGGTCGCCACGTCACAGATATAGAGGAGGCCATCTGGAGCCGGGATCACGAGTCCGGGTCCGATTGGATGAGTAACACGATCCGCGCTTCCGGCTCACGACAGCTATTCCAGAGTGTCACGCCGCCGAACATGCTTTCCGGCCAGGCCACCTACCGGGCGCGGGCAGCGATCGCTTCCAACCCGCGCGCCCAGCTGGATTTTGAGTCCGGTGGTCAGATCCTTGCCCAACGCGTCGCGCCGAACATCACGGTTAACCGGCCCGAGAGGCCAGCGGCATCTCCCTTTACCGTGACCTTCACGGGCCCCGTCCAGGCCGGCCAGCCGCTCGATCTCACCATGCGCCTGGTGAACCAGATTAACGAGCCCCAGGCGGCAGTCGACTACGTTCAGGTGTTCTATCCAATGTCCCTCTCGGGTGCAAGTGGATACGTGCGATTGCCGGGCCCAGACACGGTTACAGGACCGCACGCCCTGGAATTTTCGGGATTCACGGGGACGCCTCACGTTTGGGATGTCACGGACCCGCGCCTGATTCGCAGCCTGACCCCTCAGGACTTCCTGGACGTCGCCCGTGTCCGGCTGGATCGATCTCCCGGAGAGAGTCCGCGCGAGTTGGTTGCGTTTGTTGAGTCGGCCACGAAGACACTCACTGCTGACCTCATCGCGCCGGTACCCAATCAGAACCTGCACGGCATCACCGGCTTCCCGGATCTGGCCATTGTCACGCCTCCGGAATTTCTCGAGGCAGCAGAAGAACTGGCTGAGATGCGGCGTGCGGAAGGTCTGTCGGTGGTCGTTGCCCAGACTGCGCAGATCTATAACGAGTTCTCCGGCGGCGTCCCTGACATGAGGGCGGTTCGGGACTACTTCCGTTTCCTCTACGATCGCGGGACCACGGACTCAGAGACCCTTCGCTACGGGCTCATGTTTGGAGATGGCCACTACGATTTCCGCGGGCTGGCCCAACGGGAGGGTTCCTTGCAGAACTGGGTATTCCCGTTTGAGACCGATGAGTCGCTGAATACGGACGCCACCTACACGAGCGACGATTACTTCGGCCTCCTGGATCCTAACGAAGGCGTCTGGGCCTATTCCAACTTCTCGGCGGTGTCCTTCGAGCGCGTTGACATCGGGATCGGACGGCTTACCGTCCAGTCGCTCGAACAGGCGCTAATGGTGGTGGGCAAACTCCGGCGCTACGAGTCCCCGGAGACCTTTGGTCGCTGGCGGACGGAGTACACATTCGTGGCGGATGACGGCCCTACTGGTCTGGACGGATCCCAGGACGACGCTGATCTCCACGTTCAGAACGTGGATCAGGTGGCGGAGCTTATCCGGTCGGGGATCTTCCCGGCCATCAATGTCAAAAAAATATACGCTGAGTCATTCGAACGGGTCTTCCTTAACGGATTCAGGATTCCGGATGCGAAAGCAGAAGTAAACGCCGCGTTGAACGAGGGCACACTGCTGTTCAACTACAGCGGGCACGGCGGTCCGGACGGCCTCGCGCAGGAAAATATCTTTACGAAGTTGGATGCTGAGGCCCTCACCAATAGGGACAAACTCGCCATTTTCGTCACGGCCACCTGCTCGTTTGGATGGTGGGATCTCCAGAATGAGCAGAGCGGAGCCGAGGCACTGCTCCTGAATCCGAATGGCGGGGCGATTGCCCTCATGACTACGGTACGGCTGGTCTACACATCAGGGGACACCACATCGCTGAACGCCGGACTGAATCGGGCTCTGAATATCGAGCTCTTCAAGGCCGATGCGGACGGCGGAGCCCGGCGGCTCGGGGACGCCCTTCAGTCAACGAAGAACACCAGGGTGGGTCTTCAGGGGAACAGCCGGAAATTCAATCTGCTCGGAGATCCGTCGATGCGATTGGGCATCCCCCCACGAGAGGTGGTCGTGGAGTCCATCAACGGGGTCGACCTCGCCGCGAGCGAGGCACCCCTCAAGGCGCTGGATCGCGTGACCATCGAGGGCAGCATTCGGGACGGCTTTGGAAACCCGGATCCGGCATTCACCGGTGTGGTGAACCTCACTGTTTTTGACGCCGTGCGAAATGTGCCCCTGCTCAAGCAGGTCCAGATGCCGCTACCATACTACCGGATCCGGGAGGACCTGATTTGGCGCGGCGAAGCGCGCGCCACCGCCGGCCGATGGGCCGCCACGTTTGTCGTACCAAAGGACATTTCATACAGCAACGAGCGAGGCCGAGTTTCGGCCTATGCGGTGTCGGACGTCGAACAGGGATTCGGGTTCACGGAATCGCTCATTGTAGGCGGCACGGCGGACAACCCACCCGACGACGGATCTGGGCCCGAAATTAGGCTCTTCCTGAATGACACCACCTTTACGGCCGGGCAGTCGACGCCTCCTAGTGCGGAGTTGATTGTCAAATTCTTCGACGAGAGCGGTATCAATACCGTTGGGGCGGGTGTGGGGCACGAGATCCTGCTGGTGGTCAACGGCGACGAGTCAGGCGCGCAGGACATCGGTGAGTCTTTTGTCTCGGAACCCGACTCCTACCAGCGGGGTGAGATTCGGCGTCCAATCACGCTGGCTCAGGCCGGACCGGGGACGTTGTCGGTGAGGGCGTGGGACGTGCTGAATAATTCGGCCACGGCCGATCTGGGGTTTGTTGTCACCGAGGATGAGGTGTTGAGCCTGTTCAACGTGTATAACTACCCCAATCCGATGGTTAGCCGGACCCGATTCGTGTTTGACCACAATCAGGCTCCGGGAACGACCGCACGAGTGAGGGTACGGGTTTATACCCTCAACGGAACTCCCGTCAAGACGATAAACACAGAAGAAGCATTGCCAGCAGGCCTTCTCACATCAGGACCGGTACAGATCTTGTGGGATGGGCTGGACGATGATCTGGATCGAATCGCCACGGGGATCTACCTCTACCAGTTACGCGTGGAAGTTGATGCCACTGACGGGACGACCCAGACCTCGGAAGTTGTAGAGAAACTCGCCATCATTCGCTAAGAGAAAGGAAGACGCATCGAGATTGATACGAATGATCGCTGACGAGTGTCAGCATTCAGGCCGAGTTTGAATAACCAGTCGATCCGAACGACAATGTACTTTTTGAAGCATAAAGCCCGAAACCGGACCCGAGCGGCCCGTCTTTCTGTGCTTGCCATCGCCCTCTTTCTCTTCGCCGGTACCCTCGCCGGGACAGCGTCCGCCCAGGTTGGCGGCTCCGCCGTCGTTTTCCTCAAAATTGAGCCCGATTCCCGCGCCGCCGGAATGGGTAACGCCGGTGTCGCGCTGGCTGACAATGCGTCGGCCATTTTCTGGAATCCGGCAGGTCTTGCCTTCCAGACCGGTACAGAAGCCTCGATTACACACTCGAACTGGCTGCCGGAATTCAACGCCGGTCTTTTCTACGAGTATCTGACAGCGAAGCACCATGTGCCAGGCTGGGGAACGTTCGGAGCGCACCTGACCTATCTCTTTCTTGGAGAGCATGAAGGCCGCGATGCCCAGAACAACCCCACAGGGACGTTTAAGTCGTACGACATGGCTCTGGGTGGATCCTACGGTTTCAAGCTGACGCCGAATTTCGCGCTGGGCACGAGCCTGCGGTTTATCTACTCCAACTTGGCCCCTGGTCAGGTTGTCGGAGCGCAGGAGACCAAGGCTGGAATCTCGACGGCGTTTGACATTGCGGGACTGTACAAGACTCCCAAGTTCAACATGGGAAGCACGAAAGGGCAGCTTGCGCTTGGCTTCAACTTGGCCAACATGGGACCGAAGATCCAGTATTCGGACAGCGATCAGGCCGATCCCATCCCGACCAACCTGCGTCTTGGCTATGCCTTCACGATGGACTTCGACGAGTACAACTCGCTGACGGTGCTGACGGACTTCAACAAGGATCTGATTCACTACTCGAGTTCTGATTCCAGCAGTCGCCGCACTGCCGATCCGTTCTACAAGGCCATCTTCAGTTCCTGGGGAGCCATTGAGATCCAGACGAATGCCCTCAATGACGACAGTGCTGAGCTCGAGACGCTGGGCGTCCTCAGCCAAATGACGATCGGGGCTGGAGTGGAATACTGGTACGACCGCCTCTTCGCCATTCGCGCCGGCTACTTCTACGAGAACCCGTACAACGGAAATCGGAAGTTCATGACGCTCGGCTCAGGTGTTCGGTACAACATTATCGGAATCGACTTCTCGTACATCTATGCGCTGGAAGAGAACTCGCCGCTCGCCAATACGATGCGATTCTCGCTCTTGCTCAACTTCGGCCGATAGGGGGCTGTTGACCCCCCGATCCAAGCGTCGTTCGGTTATCACGTGCGCGGTGGGGGGGTGTGAGTGAA
>JBLFXH010000225.1:0-5735 GCA_047611125.1 Rhodothermales bacterium | reverse complement strand
GCGGGTCTGCCGAAGCTTCAGTGGCCTGAAGATTCGGCAGACCCGCCGAACTCAGGCCGCCGCCGCCGAGCTTAGCCCTCGCGCGCCGGCGTCACCGTACCCTCGGCCTGTCCAAAGCCAATCCTAAACCCACCACCCTGCGCATATCCGGTCATCACCACCGAATCGCCATCCTGGATGAATTTCCGCTCGGAGCCGTCCGACAACTTCACGGGCTTCGTCCCCCGCCAGGCCAGTTCCAGCATGCTGCCGTAGCTCTCGGGCTCCGCTCCTGAAATTGTCCCTGAGGCCATCAGATCACCGGGCCGGACGTTGCAGCCGCCCACCGTGTGGTGCGCGAGTTGCTGGGCCATCGTCCAGTAGAGATTCTGCATGTTCGATCGGCCCACCACGTCGGGTGCCTTCATATTCGGGGCCTGTATGGCCACGTCCAGCTTGATGTCGTAGAGTCCCCTGTCGTCACCCTGCAGGTACGGTAGAGGCTCCGGATTCTGCGCACCGGTTTCAACCCGGCAAAACTCAAGTGCTTCCAGCGGTACCACCCATGGCGAGATGGTCGTCGCGAAGTTCTTGGCCAGGAAAGGCCCGAGGGGGACATACTCCCACTTCTGGATGTCCCGGGCGCTCCAGTCATTGACGAGCACAAGGCCGAAGATGTGGTCGCGGGCATCCTCGATGCCGATCGGATGGCCGAGTGCATTGCCGGGGCCGGTGAAGAAGCCTACCTCGAGTTCGAAGTCCAGGAGTCGGCAAGGGCCGAACATCGGAGGACCGTCGGCGGGCTTCGTCTGACCCAGCGGGCGTCGCACGGGCGTGCCGCTGACCACCACGGAGCTGGAGCGTCCGTGATAGCCCACTGGAATGTGCAGCCAGTTCGGAAGGAGCGCATTCTCCGGATCCCGGAACATGGTCCCCACATTGGTGGCGTGTTGCCGGGAGGAGTAGAAGTCGGTGAAGTCGCCAATCTGGGCGGGGAGGTGCATCTTCACGCTGTCCTGGCGATGGAAAGCCCTAGATCGCAGAGACGGATCGTCGCGGAGTACCGCTGTGTGCTCGTTCAGCAGTTCCTGAAGGCGCCGGCGGACGTCGTGCCAGACCGGCTTGCCCATCGCCATGAAATCGTTGAGGGACGGCGCCTCAAACGCGGATCGCAGGTCGGCTTCCCGGTGGGTCAACAGGCCGGCATTAACCAGCATCGCCAGATCGACGACGAAATCTCCAATGGCCACGCCACATCGGGGAGTCTGTCCACGCGGACTAAAGACGCCGTAAGGGAGGTTCTGGAGCGGGAAGGGATGGTCCGCCGGTACACCGACGAAGGATTTGTTGAGCATATCTACAGGGTGTCAGAAGGGCGAAAACCGAACCAGGCGGCCGACCCGAGATCATCGAGGGGCTCCGAAAAACTGCAACTGCCGTATGCGTGAGCCATGCGGCGGGCCGCGGCCACCTGCGGCGCAGAGACGGAGTGGGTACGCCAGGCGAAGCCGCCGTCTGTCAGCCTGAAGGCCGCTGGATCTCTCTCGGCTACAATGGACTCGACCGCCTCTTGATCCTCCATCCCGTTCCTAGCCAGCACAGCGGCGCCAAACACGTTCAGAAAACCATGCATGGTGAAGCCGTCGCGATCATGGCGCACCGGATGGTGGAGGCCCGCTGTGGCCTTAAAGGGGATGTCCAGCAGAGCACACAGGCGAATGAAACGAGCCACATCGTGAACGCTGGGAAAGGCTGCTGCCTCCGTTCCGCCGCAGCGGATCTTTGCACCCAGGTTCTCGGCGCCGCGCTTGCGAACTGCCTGGACTTTCGTGAGCCGGTCGGTAATGTCAGCCAGGTGGGGATTCCACTCGACAAACACCTCGCGGCCCGCCGCTGCGCCGGCGGCATCCAGGAGGTCCGACTCAAGCGGGGAATCCTCCGGGAGTCTGAGCTCCATCACCGAGAGCTCGGCCGCACCGTCAAACTCGGCGTTGAACTCTTCAAAGCGCCGGACGCAATCCCGAACCCGAGCCGAGGCGGATGGGCCAGGGCCCGGAAGGAGACTGAGCGACAGCGGAGATGACTCCGGAAATAGCAGGCCGAACGGGAGGACTTCCTCCAATCGCCCGACCGGGCAAATGAAGTGGCCCAACATCCACGATGCCCCTTCGCCCCGATGACCAGCGTACTGACGCAGTGCAGAGGGCAGGTCTAGGCTAGCGGGAGGGAAGAGTCCGGCGTAGTCTACCAGGCCGTCAAGAAGCGGATGTCGTCTCATGGAATGGAGGTAGTCGATGCCTGTAATGCGCCACGAGGATACGAAACCAATTTGAGAACTCTGGATTAACTTATTGGCGGTCCGGGGGGAGCAACCTTACCTTGCAAATCGGCTTTTTGGACCCCTATACGCGGGTAAAGCCGCCAGTTCGAATTTAGAAAGACCCACCCACAATAGACATCAAACTTAAGACATGAAGCGCATTCCCGGCCTTCTGTGCCTTCTCCTCGGCGGGCTTCTTCTCATGGGCGCTGACGGTTGCTCGAGCGACCCAAACGTCGAAGGAGCAAAGCTTGACCTCAGGAATAAAGACTACGATCGCGCTCTCCGCAATCTTGAGACCGCGATTGCAACCAATCCCGATAATGCGGAGGCTTGGGAGCTTAAGGGCCAAGTCCTCTCAGAGAAGGCATTCGAGACGGTAGGAGTCGACGAGCATGTCGGCCTCATCGACGAAATGTCGGCGGCGTTCCGTCGTGCAGAGACCATCGACCCGCTGCTTACCGGGGCGGTAACCCGCAGCATGGCTATCGCCTATGTCCGCGAGTTTGAGCGTGGCATCCAGGCGTTCAACCGCGGCTCCGACGACTCAGCCGAGTACATGACTGCCGCTACCTATTTCGGGGCAGCAGGCACCATCCAGCCTGATTCTGCCGGTGCTTACGTCAACCAGGCGTATGCCTACCTGAACGCAGGTGCGGAGATGCAAGCCGCGGTGCCCTTTGAGAAGGCACTCGAACTCGGAGACACGGACATTGAAACTTACCGGTTCCTTGCCCGCATCTACATCGCCAACGATCGCGAGGGTGAGGCCGTGACGCTTCTGGAGACAGCTGCCGAGATGTATCCCGGCAACGCTGACCTCCAGGCCGAGATGCTGAATGCCTACCAGGTCTCTGGGCAGGTTGATCGGGCGCTTGAGACCTACGCCCAGGCCGTCGCCGACAATCCGGATAACAAGCTCTTCCGCTACAACTACGGATCGCTTCTGGTTCAGGTTGAGCGGTATGACGACGCCATTACGGAGCTTAGCGCAGCAGCCGAGCTGGATCCCGAGTATGCGAATGCCCACTACAACCTGGGAGCCGCCTACATCAACAAGGCCGTAAACGTCAACGAGAGCATCAACACGAAGGACGACGCATTGCGCGAGAACCGTCCGACGATGTCATCCGCCGAGATCACCGCGATGGAAGCTGAGATCGATGCGTTGGCCGACGAGCGCCGTGCGCTGTTTGGAGCCGCCATCTCGCCGCTGGAAGCTGCTCACGTCCTCTTTGAGTCGGCGGGCGAGGATGCCACCGGCGTCTGCCAGGCACTCTTCCAGTCCTACGTCCAGAACAATCTTCTGGATAAGGCCGAGGAAGTATCCGAATGTGCGGGCAACAACGGCTGATCCCGTCGTGTCTTTTTCAGGAGAGGGCCCGGGTTCACGTGAACTTGGGCCTTTTCCTTTTGGTGAACCAGTCTCCCCAGTCCGAACGCAATGAGCAAGAACGAAGCACGCTTTGGTACCCTGGCCGTCCACGCCGGCCAGCGGCCCGACCCCACAACCGGGGCCGTGATGCCGCCGATCTACCAGACTTCGACCTACGCCCAGTCTGCGCCGGGCGAACACCAGGGGCATGAATATGCAAGGGTGACCAACCCGACGCGCAGCGCACTGGAAGGCAACTTGGCCGCGCTTGAGGGAGCCCGGGACGCTATCGCGTTTTCTTCCGGCGTTGCGGCCACAGACGCCGTGGTACGGTCTCTTAGACCGGGAGATCACGTCGTCGCCTCTAATGACCTCTACGGCGGTACCTACCGGCTCATGCGCGAGGTGCTGGGCCCCTTCGGTATCAAGTCGGACTTCATTGACATGAGCAGCCCCGACGCAGTCGAGGCAGCTTTCCTCCCCGAAACCAAGCTCCTCTGGCTGGAGACGCCGACAAACCCACTGCTTCGAGTGGTCGACATTGCGGAGCTCTCACGGCGTGCAAAGGCCCGAGGGATCACAGTTGCGGTCGACAATACGTTTGCGACGCCCTACCTGCAGCGGCCGCTCGAATTGGGTGCTGACTTGGTGGTCCACTCGACGACCAAGTATCTCGGCGGCCATTCAGATGTGATCGGCGGCGTGGTCTGCACAAACGATGAGTCTTGGAACGAGAAGCTGCGCTTTCTCATCAAGAGCGCTGGGGCCGTGCCAGGACCCATGGACTGCTTCCTGCTTCTGCGCGGCACCAAGACACTGCATCTCCGCATGCAGCGGCACTGCGAAAACGCCGGACGCATTGCGGACTATCTGGCGGCTCACTCAGCTGTCGGCGCGGTGTATTACCCGGGGTTGGCCTCGCACCCAGGGCATGAGATTGCTGCTAGACAGATGTCCGGATTTGGCGGCATGGTCAGCTTTCAGCTGAGCGACCCATCGATGGCGGCTGCCCTCAAACTGCTCTCTGGGACCAAGGTGTTTCGGCTCGCCGAGAGCCTGGGTGGCGTGGAAAGCCTGATCAATCACCCAGCCACCATGACGCACGCTTCCATTCCACGGAATGAGCGTATCGCGGCGGGACTCGACGATAACCTGATGCGGTTGTCAGTCGGTGTGGAGGACTGCGAAGACCTGCTGGAAGACCTGGAGCAGGTGCTGAGCTAGAAGCGAGTCTCCATCCCGAAGAACCAGTCGGTCGAGCGGACGGTGTTGGCGCCCCAGGGAGTCGAGAACACTTGAGCCGAAAGACCGAGCCACCGCGCCGGATACAGCGTGAGCCCGACGCCGGGTTTTATATACCGCTGGCGGGTAGGCAAGGGGTTCTGGGGGTCGAACGAGAGCTCGGGTGGCTGATTGGATACAGTCCCAAAGAAGAGGCCCTGCAAAAGGGCCCACTTTCCGATCGAAACGCCGGCCTCAGCATGAATGAGCCACTCATTCCCGTAGTCCGGACTGTCGTTATCTCCGGAGCTCAGCGCATAGATGCCGGAACGAACGCGGAGTCCTGTCCCGATCTGGGCGTAGCCGGGTGCCGGCCACAGACTGATGCCGTAGTAGACCATCACATCCAGGTCGACCTGACCGGAGCCCACCGACGGCGACGCCTCCCGGTCGTACCCCATCGGAAGGCGAACCCCCACGTTTAGAGCTGAGCTATGCGGGCCGTCCGACGCCAAACCGAACATGGAGTTCAGATCGCGGCGCACGCCGACGTACACATTCTCCAGCCCAGCGGCGGAGCGCTCGATGGGACGGTCCGTTCCCGGTAGTCCCGACGAAGCCTGCGGATGCGGCGTCCGCAACAGAAGATCCTTTCGCGGCACAAGGACTACGACGGTTGTCCGCGCCGTCAGGCCGTGCTCCAGATAGAGGTACGCGCTTCTGTCCTCGTACCCTAGTGCATCCAGGCCGCCCGAGTATGGTCCACTGGTGCCGTCTTGGCGGAATTGCTCGCTGGCTTGTGATGCCTGCCGGCTCACCTTGATGTAGGTGCGCCCCCCC
>JBLFXH010000224.1:0-5748 GCA_047611125.1 Rhodothermales bacterium | reverse complement strand
ACGCGAATTGACGATCAGACCCGCGTGCTAATTGAATTCGATGACCAAAGCTTCTACGAGCCCAACTTCTTCTACGCGGATTCCAGCGTATTCGCCGTCTTCTCGCTTCCGCTGACTCGCGGGCTGGCTGAATCGGCTCTCGCCCGTCCTGGAACCGTAGTACTATCCGAGGAGACTGCTCGACGCTACTTCGGCGATACGGACCCGATTGGTCGCTCGATCCTGGCCGACCAGGAAATCGACTTGGAGGTTACCGGTGTCTTTCGCAACAGTCCGCAGGCTGCCCATTTTGCGCCTGAGCTGATCACCTCATTCCATACTCGCGCGGACGCGGATAACCCGGTCTGGCTGAACAACTCGTTCTTTACTTACCTCCTCGTCGACTCGCCCGATCACATCGCGGGGCTGGAGGCCAAGATGCCAGCCGCGGTTCGCCAATTCGTTGGGCCTCAGGTACAGCAATTCCTGGGGATGTCGCTTGACGAAGCCATGGAGTCAGGCTTCCGATACGACTGGAAGCTGGTGCCCATGCCGGGGTTGTACCTGCACAACCAAGCCGATGACCAGATGGGTCAGGCGAGCGACATCCGCTATGTCCGGCTGCTCGGTATCATCGCTCTGTTCATTCTGGCAATTGCCTGCGTCAACTTCATGAACCTGGCCACGGCGCGCGCCGCCGGACGGGCGCGTGAGGTGGGAGTTCGCAAAGCGCTGGGCTCCGAACGAAGGCCGCTGATTCTGCAGTTCCTTGCTGAGTCGGTGACACTCAGCCTCATCGCGATGGTCTTTGCGCTCGGACTTCTGGCCGCTGTTATTCCCTTTTTCAATGGGGTGGCGGGTGCTGAACTGACCCTCGGCCTTGACCTTTTCCTGATTCTTGTCCTCGTCGCCGTCTTCACCGGCCTGCTTGCCGGCATCTATCCGGCTTTCTTCCTCTCGGGATTTACCCCTGCGTTTGTGCTTCGTGGCAGACTCAAGGGTACCGGCAATGACTCCAAGCTCAGGTCAGGACTGGTGGTCTTTCAGTTTGCCGTATCCGTAGTACTTTTGATCGGCACGACGGTAGTCTTCAAGCAGCTCCAATTCATTCAGGATCAGGATGTTGGTTTCGACAAGACGAGCGTCGTGGTGCTTCCCATTGAGACCGCTTCGGCGCGTGACTCCTTTGCCGGCTTCCGCCAGCGCCTCAAGGAACTGCCGGAGGTAGTGGAGGCCACGGCCGCCGGCATCCTGCCCGGCCCTAACCACATCCACAACAACACCGGGTTCAGGTCTGAGGGAATGGATTCGGATGACATACTTATCGCCGCGCTCGGCGAGGTCAGCCAGAGCTATGTCGAGACTCTCGGACTTGAGGTCGTTGCTGGAAGGGACTTCGATGCGGCTTACCCCTCTGACCGGGACGCGTGGGTCATCAATGAGGCGACAGCCCGACAGTTGGGATGGACTACCCAAGAGGCGGTGGGCAAGCGCATCGCCCGTCTCTCGGAGGAAACCGATCGTTGGGGTACCGTAATCGGAGTGGTGCGAGACGCTCACTTCCGCTCCCTGCGCTGGGACGTTCAGCCGATGGTTTTTGGCCACCAACTGGACTCCGGGGGCGTGCGATACGCGGCTATCCGTGTCAACTCGAGCGACATGAGCGGGACACTATCCAGGCTAGAGCAGCTCTACACGGGATGGGAGGCAGGGCACCCGTTCTCGTACTACTTCATGGACGAGGATTACCAGGCCTTCTATGAGCAGGAGCAGCGCCTCGGCACGATCTTTACCTCGTTCTCGATCTTGGCGATTCTGATCGCTTGCCTTGGGCTCTTCGGCCTGTCTGCGTTCGTGACCACGGAGCGGACGAAAGAGATCGGGGTTAGGAAGGTCCTTGGGGCGTCAGTGCCGGGTATCGTCGTCATGCTATCCCGCAACTTCACGATCCTCGTACTCGTGTCCTGCGTGTTGGCCTTCCCGATTGCCTACCTGCTCATGTCAAGTTGGTTGGCGGACTTTGCCTATTCAACCACGCTGACGTGGACGGTCTTCGCGGGCTCGGGATTGACCGCACTCGCGATCGCCTGGCTGACCGTTTCCTTTCAGTCCGTCCGTGCTGCCACCCGGAATCCGGTGCGGTCCCTGCGGTACGAATAGGCTGGCCTTCGCGGCTACTGCCGACAAGTGGAGGGTGCATCATTCACCGCCATAGCCAGCATCCCGCCTTCTCCAAGCGGCCCGCAGGGCGCCACGGACGGAAGTCCACGCGCGAATCGAGCCGCCGGCGGCCGCATAGAGGCCTGCACTGGTGCGGGTAGCTGAGACATCATTGAACGTTAGTCGGTGATACGGCGGCTGAACCCAGGCATCCAGCCCTTTTACAAGGCCGACCGCTCCGGTAAGGAAGACAGAAGCGGTCGTGGACCGTCCACTGCCCTACCGGAGATCGTCCAAAAACTACCTGTTTCCTGGTCCTGGAATCCGCCATTCTGGGGTTGGAACGTCAACGCGCTCCCGTCCACTACCGCGTCATATGCTATAGCAGCACGCTTCTCGCGGCTCCAGAAGACTGCCTGAGGCGGCGGGTGGCGGCTCCGAGGCCGGAGCTTCTGGCCGAGCGCAACCCGCGGCAAAGACCATCAGGGAGGCTGCGACGAGCGTGATTGTACCTAGCATTGTTCCTGGCGCTTGCTGGCTGGTGCGGGTACGGGCCGGAAGTCTAGCATTAGCCCCCCGGCCGACTCCGCATCCTTTACATCATTGCTCCAGGCGTGACGTCAATCCAGGCATCTCCGTCCCGGACTTCAACCTTGCTGGCGATGATTCCGCCTTCGAAAGCCGACGTGCCAGTCACGCGGGCCTCCTTGTCCATGTGGTCCTTGAGCCCATTCGCGGAAGCGATGATGATATAAGTGCGCCCGCCGATCTTGCCGCCTTCAACGATACCGGAGGGAATACCCATTCCCGAGCACGCGGCACTAGGGCGTACCCCGGCGCATCGAACACTCCCTTCACCCGCCAGGCCACACTGCCAGGCGGGCGCAATAACCTACTTTTGCAGAATGAAGGTGCCCGCGGCAACGTGGGTCGCACTGGCTCCACGGGCCCGGATGCTATACACGTAAGTCCCGGACCCCAAGGCGCTCGCGTTAATCCGAATAGAGCGGCCCGAACCCGGGGAAAACTCCCGCCCCGGAACGACCAAGACCACGCGGCCCAAGAGGTCGTGCACCGTCACTGAGACCAAGGCCTGCTCCGGCAAGTCCATCACAAGACTCGTGGTTGGATTGAACGGGTTCGGGTAATTTCCCTGAATCGAGAACGACACCGGAATCTCGGCCGAGGCCGTCCCCACTCCAGTGATGTTGTCCCAAAACACAACGTCCAGCGCCGCGTCTCCACCGAACTGAAGAATGCGATTACCTTGGTCGCCCGAGCCTACGGAGCCCTCCCAGAACACATCGCCCGTGGTGGGATCCTCGATCACAAACTTGTACTCCACCGACGCATTCTGTTCAAGCGTGAAGGTGGCGTCGCCCGTGAACACCCCGTCTCCATCCCCATCCTGAAGGGGAAATGTGGACTCGAAGCTCAGGGGAGCCTGGCTGCCTCTTACGCCAACAACGTCGGTTGAAAGCAGCTGACCCAGCGCAAGCTCGCGGTTCATGTTGACCGAGAACTGGACAGTGCCTGTGATGGTGGTAGCGCCATCTACTAGCGTGATGGTAAAGGAAGCTGCGACCGAGGCGTCCACGCCGCCGTTTGCAGTCCCCCCATCGTCACGAAGCACGGCCGTCACCGTGGCCGCACCTAGCGCCCCGACAGCGGGGGCATACGAAAGCGTACCATCGCTCGAAATGCTCGGCGCCGTCGCAAACAGCGCTCCCTGGTCCACCGACACGTCAAAACTCAGAGACTGCCCTGACTCGTTGGCCGCCCCGGGGCTTATGTCCGTCGCCCATCCTGTCACCGTCTGTATCCCTGTCAAACCCGCGAGAACCTGGTCGGGGCCAACCGTGAACCCGGGTGCATCATTGACCTCAGAGACGGTAATCGTGGCCGTGGCCGGAGCCGAGGTCAGGGAGGCATCGCTCACGGTGTAGGTGAAGGAATCGGTACCGAAAAAATCCGCGGCCGGAGTGTAGGTGAGAGTCTGACCGGAACCCGAGAGCGTGCCGCTAGACGGCTGTGTGGCCGCCGCATAAGTCACGGTGCCTCCATCGGGGTCGCTTCCCGATAGCGTGACCGTGACGTCCGAGTCCTCTGAGCCAGTGGCGCTGACGTCCAGCGCTACAGGGGCGGCGTTGGCCTGACCCGTAATCGTGATAGTGAACGTGGAGGCGGCAGAGGCATTCTCTCCACCGTTGTCCGTCCCACCGTCGTCCATCAAGGTGGCCGTGACGGTTGCCGCACCTGCAGCAGCAGGCGTGAACGAGAGGGTCCCTTCAGCGCTTATTGCTGGCACGGCCGAGAAAAGGCCGGCCTGGTCTGAGGTAACCGTGAAGGACAACACCTGACCAGACTCGTTGGTAGCGCCCATATTCAAGCCGGTGGCCCAGCCAGCAACCGACTGCGCTCCGTCAGAATCAGCGACGGATTGGTCAGCGCCGGCGGTGAACGAAGGAGCATCGTTGACGCCTGTGACGGTCAGAGATGCAGTCGCCTCCGCTGAGGTCAGTGCGCCGTCGTTAGCTGTGTAGGTAAACGAGTCGGCGCCGAAGTAGTCACCATTCGGCGTATACGTCAATGCGGACCCAGTCCCTGACAGAGTGCCGTTGGTTGGGGCTGCGACTACCGAAAATGTGAGCGCGTCGTTTTCGGTATCTGATCCGGTTAGGGTCACAAGACCCGAACCGTCTTCCAGAACCGTTGCTGAAACGTTGTTTGCGGTGGGTGCGGTGTTGCCCGCGCCTGCCTGCGGATCGCCGAAGAAGATGCCGCGTCCGTGCGTGGCCACAGCAAGACGACCATCTGAAACGCGAGCATCCATCCAGGCTACGGGAGAGTTTCCGATGAGCGCCGAGGCCTCAAGCGTCCAGGCCGTCTGCGTGCCGTTGATCGTCGAGGTGGAGTACAGACCCGTACTGGTCCCGACAAAATAGCGGGTGTCCCCCCCGAAGGGCAGGATTTCCGCAGCACGGATAGAGGGTCCCTGAGCGCTGGTTCCGGCCAGGTTGCCCTCGATGGAACTCCAAGAGACACCCCCATCGGCCGAGTGGAAGAGGCTCTCGACGCCGTAGTTCGACACCGTGGCCATGAGTTCGTCTGCATTGGCGGGATTGACGCCTATGTCAAGGACATAGGCTCCTGAGGCCGCGCCGGTAATGACCGTCTCCGTTGGCGCACCCGTTGCCGTGGTTGCCGAGTCGAGCCGGTAGAACTTGGGTACGTCGCTGTCCGAGTATGCTGCGTAGTAAAGGCGGCCGGCCGGAGTCGTGCTCATAGAGAGCGCCGAGATGACGAATCCACCCGGCACGGATAGGTTGGCGAGCGCTTCCCACGTTGTGGTCGAGCGGGTCCACCTATGCAGGTCTGCACCTGCCGGGTAGAAGAAGGTATTCTCTCCGACAGGATCCACGACTCCCGGGTTCACGAACGCAGCCCCACAACTGGAGCAGGGAGAGATGGGATCTCCTAATTGGAAAGTGGGCGTCCCTCCAGTCCCGATGGCCTCCCACTGACTCGCGCCCTGCTGAGAAGAACTGATGACGAAATCAGCGCCCATATACGCGAACGCACCGTCTCCGGTGGTCACGTCCTCGCTTG
>JBLFXH010000223.1:0-5763 GCA_047611125.1 Rhodothermales bacterium | reverse complement strand
GGCTTCTGGTATCGCAGGCCTCGAGCCCAAAAGTCGTCAGCGGACCCAGACTTCAGTGGTCCTTGAGGAGACGCTCATCGCCTTCTTCAGGACAGAGAAAGAGGCCGATCCGCGGGCGTCGGTCCCAGAGCTCATCCGGAGGGCCCGCGAACGCGGTATCCTCCATGGCCCCATTGACCGCACGACCGCCTGGGGGGCCTGCCGCCGGATGGGCCTGGCCACGCGCCCCCGTCCGACGAAGCGGGAGCGTACGGTCTCGATTGGCCAGAACCTGGCGTCAGACCTCCTCGTACTCGCCGATGGTAAGGATTCGGATGCTCCGGTGTTTTCGATAGCCTACCGGGATCTCGACTACAAATGGAAGGCGGCGCGGGGACGGGCGGGATTGGAGCACGTAAGCTTCAAGGACCTTCGAACCCAGATATCCCAGGACGGCGAAGAGGCAGGAATTCCACTAACCGTGCTGACGCGCGGACACGCGGAGGCGATTGAAGGGGCGATGAGTTTGGTCAGCCTACAATCCGGCCTGCAATCAGAAAAGCCCAGTATCGCCGTAACCCCATGTACAACAAAGGCCAGCCCCTTGCGGGGCCGGCCTTGTTTTGTACCGGGAGCGGGGCTCGAACCCGCACGGGGCATACGCCCCAACGGATTTTACGTACCACTACAGCTTTCGCTGCCCTATCAGTTTGCTGGTCTGGACCATGCCTTTACCATATCCCTAAGAACGTAGGCAGGAACCGTCTGGCCTCTACACCTTCCTCACCTATTGTCTAAGTGAGGCTTGGCTCGGCGTTCCCATCAGCATTACCTGTTAAGGATTCTCCGAGTTTGATCCCTTTAATTACCCTCCCGTTTCCGAGTGGGAGACCCAAAATCGAGTCCGTTGCGTCTACCTATTCCGCCACCCCGGCACAAACGGATGTTAGGTCACTACGGGCACAAACACTATGCGTTTAGACGGCTTCTTTGACTTTGGGAAAACCGTAGGACCGCGTTATGTGCCAAGTCCAGCTCCGCTCTCCGCTGCATTGCGACACTTTTCGCGAGAATACGAAGTGCCCACCGGGCGGAACGGGCTCGGGTAGCCGGATCACGCATTCGGACGCGCGAATGGGCCGGCTGCCCTCGTCAGTCTGGACATAGACCTCGAGCGTCATGACCGTGAGGTACCAATCGGAGAGGTTCTGCACGTCTCCGGTTATGGAGCCGTCAAGGCAATCTGCAGATCCCAGAATCCGGTTAGCCTGGTGGGTTGGAAGTTTCATCTAGCGTGGATTGAGGTGTTGTCCACCTACTAAGGCGCTGAAACCGGAAAAAGGGGGCCGCCTGACAACCAAATTCAGGAAGGCATGGTCTCTTAGGGGAACGCACGCCAAAGAATCCCCATGTTCAGCTGCTTCTCGAAGGCCGCCCTGCGCGGCATGAGACGCCATGGGTCCTACTCGCTCATCAACGTCTTGGGGCTGTCGATCGGTTTTCTAGCCGCGTTCCTGATCTTGCTCTGGGTCCGGGATGAGGCTGCCTTTGACGCGCACTATGATGACGTCGATCAGGTGTACCGGGTCATGCGGATTTCGAGCTACGGAGAGGGACAGGTTTTCACGTGGCCCGCGATCACGGCAAAGTTGGACCATGTGCTGGACGAAGACTTCGCGGCCATCGAGCACGCAGCACTCGTCAGTTGGAATCAGAATCTCGCTTTTCGTACGGGTGAGGTCATCTTTCAGGAAGACGGCCGCCATGCCGGCAAGGACCTGCTCAGCATCCTGAAGCACGACTTCCTGGCTGGCGACCCCGCTACCGCGCTGGACAGTCCAGAGTCAATCGTCCTTTCAGAGACAATGGCCCGGAAGTATTTCCACGATGCTTTCGAGGGCGCTTCGGCGCAGGAGGCCTCACGCGCTGTAATCGGTGGCACCCTGAATCTGGAGAACACGCTATAGAGTGTCCTAACCGTTGGCCACGACTACCTGATAACCATGCGAATGAACCTGGCCCATGGGCGGTCCTACTCCAGGGAATTCGGCAGTGACTCGCTCAACCTGGTGGTGAATCAGACCGCGGTCCGGGCGATGGGGTTCGCAAACCCGGTGGGAGAGACGGTCACAATGTGGGGCCGGACGGGGCAGATTATTGGCGTAGTCGAGGATTTCCACTATCAGTCGCTCTACGAGCCGATAGACCCACTCGTAATCAGGCTCGAGCCCGAGTTCGTCGATTGGATGTTTGTTCGACCAGCTCCGGGGAAGACCTCCGAGGCGCTAGCCCACTTCGAGTCCCTATTCCGGGAAACGAATCCGCTGGTGCCTGTCCAGACCCAGTTTCTGGACGATCAGTTTGAGCAGATCTATAGAAGCGTGGCCGTCATTCAGACCCTGGCGCGAGGCTTCATGATTCTGGCCATCGTGGTGGCGTGTCTGGGCCTGTTCGGGCTGGCCGCGTTCTCAGCCGCCCGCCGGAGCAAGGAAATCAGAGTGCGAAAAGTGCTAGGCGCGTCTGTGCCCAGAATTGTGGGCCTGCTCTAGAGGGAGTTCGTTACTCTAGTCCTGACCGCGCTCGTGACCGCGCTCCCGGTCTCGTGGCTGGTGATGAACCGGTGGCTCGATCAATTTGCCTACCACGCAGAGTTGGGGTGGCCGCTCCTATTGGGGTCAGCCGGGGGCTCATTCTCTTGGCTTACACCACGGTGGGATATCAGGCGCTTCCGGCGGCGCGGGTCGACCCGGTCCACTCGCTGCGCTCTGAATGACTGGACTGAGACCGGCCTAGGCAGCGCGAATCATGTATTCAGCCGCTATGCCCTCGAGGAATTTGAGGGCCTGCTCCGCCGTCCGTTTCTCGAACGTGTAGGCGTCAACTACCGTCGGGCTATCTGATGGGCGCCAGACGAACAGTCCCATCCGAACACCATCGGTCTGAAGCTCTTCACCAAGCCGGCCGGCCAGCTCAACGGCATCAGCCTCGTCCTTGAGGTTGATAAGAATGGTGTACATCGCGGCGCGATCGCCCTTCTTGGAGACTGTAATGTCGGAGATAAACATGACCTTGACGGCTGGTTGTCCGACTGACCTGCAAAGAGCTTGCCAGGATCTTCATCGGGCCTTCTTTTTGGCCGCCCTGACCGCGGCTTCCAAGAGAGCAAGGGGGTCCTGCCCGCCGAGCTGGATTCCATCTACGAGTCCGTGTAGGTACTCCACCACTTTGCTGGGGTCACTGATCTCGCGGATTCGATCATTGGCGTGCACGAAATAGACTAGAAACCCGTGTCTATGCGGTTTCGTGACGATTTCCACTTGGATGCCCCCGGCGCTCAACGCAGGACGAAGGATCTCCAGAACCTCTATTACGCTGCCCGTCTCTTCCGGAAGATCTGGCATCACCGAGGCTCATGAACGGTGACCGAAGCAAAGAGCGGCATGGAGATTATTTCTCCATCGTCCAATTCTATTTCGACCTCGATATCGTACAGATCCTCCGGAACAATGAGGTCCAGAGGGCCAACAAAGCGCACGCCGAGTTCCTCTTCAACGTCTGTCGAAAAGTGAATACTAAACCTGCGTTTCCCCTCAGCCATGCGGTGTGCCCACTCCGTTTTGTGCGATATCGAACGATGGGGCGGGTCGGGCGTTTCCGGATCCGCACCCTGCTTCACCCCTGCTGATGTCTGTTCGTCCCCGAAAGATCGTCTATTTCCTCGCCCCGGTAGCGGTTCTGGCCGTGTTATTCCTGGCTGGGCCCAAGGTCCAGGTGACCGAGGCCTACGTGCCGCTCGCTCCTGACGTGGACGTTCAGGCTTGGGTTGCCGAGAAGGCTGCTGAATTTCCAGACATTATTCCTCTGACGGAGGACCGCCTGATTTTGGCCGACAGCACCGGGCGCACGCCCTGGTCTGTGGTTTACATCCACGGGTTCTCGGGTTCGGCGGGAATGGCCTACCCATTCGTTGATTCCCTGGCTGCGCGCATGAATGCTAATGCGTATGTGCCCCGCCTTGCCGGCCACGGCCGGAGAGCGGATGTGCTAGGTGACGCGACCCAGGCTGAATGGCTTCAGGACACGGCCAACGCTATCGAGATAGCAAGCAGGCTGGGAGACCGGGTTTTGCTAGTCGCTCTATCCAACGGTGCTCCGCTTGGCCTCTGGGCCGCCGTGCAGCCCGAGCTGAACGAACAAATCGGAGCAATAGTGCTCCTTTCGCCAAACATCGCACCAGCCGACCCCAAGTCGGATATGTTGCTTTGGCCATGGGGGACTCAGCTGGCGCGGATGATTCTGGGCGAGCGCCGTCAATGGGACGCGTATACGGAGGCGCATGGCCTGTATTCTACCAACGACTACGAGACCAGGGTGCTTCCACAGATGATGGCCTGTGTGGAGTTGCTCCGGCAGCAAGACTTGGACGCATTGAAGGCGCCCGTACTGGTCATGTACTCGGACCAGGATGAGGTGATTTCGCCGGAGGCCATCACGGAATTTTTTGGACACATCCCAACCGCCAAGAAGCTCGTAGAGGTTGGAAACGTGGGAGATCCCAACAACCATCTGATTGTTGGTGACGCGCTGTCTCCCGAAGAAACCATACCGGCCGTTGAAGAGGTTCTAACCTTTCTAAATGGCCTCCAGACCCGCTGAACCATGACCCGATTTCTGCCTGCGCTGCTTCTCCTGCTCATGGGCCTTCCGGCAAACGCCCAACACTCAGCGGACCACGAGGGTGTCTACGCTGCTGTTCAAGATTATCTGGAAGGAATCTACAATGTCCAGCCCGAGCGCATTGAGCGGAGCGTCAGTCCTGATCTGGTGAAACGTGGCTGGTGGCGCAAGGGCCCCGGGGCCGAATACGTCCAGTCTCCTATGAACTACGAACAGCTCCTAGATCTCGCGGGATCGTGGAATACGGACAATCGGCAGGGACTCGATGACGCAACACCACGAGACATCCAGGTGCTGGATGTGCTGGACCAGACGGCTGTTGCCAAACTGACTGCGGTCTGGGGAATCGACTATTTCCAGCTTGAGAAGGTCGATGGGGCATGGACAATTCGTCATATTCTCTGGCAGTCACATCCTGAAGCAACCGGCGATCATTGAAAGACCGCGTCACGCTTCTTCAGTCCGCATTGCTGCTCTTGGCAGTCCTTGCCGTCGGATCGCTGGTCTACCTGGCCCGAACACAGGCACCGGTCCGCACTGCCGACAGGCCTCCTAGTGACGAAGGCGGCGTGATTCAGGAGGACCCGACGCTGGTTTACATCCGTTTCGTCACTGCAACGTCGGACAGTCTTCACGACGCGGCGGAGTCTATGGTCTTCTGGCTCCAGGTGACCGAAGACACGACGGGGCTTTCGGCGCGGACAGAGGACCTCGCGGCACTGGTTGACCGTTCCATGCACGGACTCGAACAAGGCGGGGGCGTGATCAGTCTGGAGGAGTATGACCTGCTCGCGAGCCTCTTTCTGGACTATCTGGATGCGCCGGACTTGGCCTTGGAGGCTCCAGCGGCCCGAGATGCCGTCGGGTCGAATTATCTCCGGCGATTAGAAGAGGCACGGGGGCAGATTGAAGGTCGCCTTCTGCGCTACATTGGTGCTTTCTGACCGTCGTCCCCCCAACGGACACTAGCCATGCGAGCGTTCTCCTTTCTGATTCTGTTTCTCTTCCTCAGCCTGCCGGTCAGCGGTCAGGCAATCATGGGCTCTCTCGATCAAGGCGATTCGGCCCGCGAGGGCGGGGAACGCTTCGACGTCCATACCATCCAGG
>JBLFXH010000222.1:0-5779 GCA_047611125.1 Rhodothermales bacterium | reverse complement strand
TGCCGGGCATTGAGATTCCGAATACCCGTTTTCCGGGCTTCGGCGAAGTTGAGCGCCTAGACGCCGTGGTCTTTAACTGGCCTGCCGACGAGGGGCCGATTGACCGGCGGGAGCACTACATCAAGCGAGTCATGGGCCTCCCGGGCGAATCCCTCGAGGTGAGGGACAAGCAGGTGGTGATTGACGGGGCCGTCATTCCCATGGAACCAGGGATGCAGCAGACCTGGGACGTGATCAAGACTGAGCCGAGGGTTCAACTCTCCGGTTCGGCTCTGGCCGAACTGGGCGTTACCCAAGTGATACAGACCTCGGAGCCTTCTATTGTGCGCCTCTCGGCCACCGAGGCCGCAGCGCAGGAGATTGGGGGCTGGCCGTGGGTGGACACCATTCGTCCGGCGATTGCCGCGCCGAGTCCTGGCCTTACCGCGCTGATGTATCCGGGCTCGAAAGGCTATACGCCCGACAATTTTGGCCCGGTACCGATTCCTGCCGAGGGCCAGACCGTCACCTTCACCCCGGACAACTGGGAGTTCTACGCCACGCCTATCAACCGGTACGAGGGTCGGACTTTCGAGGCCCGACCAGACGGTACCTACCTCATCGACGGCGAAGTGGCTGTCTCTTACACCTTCAGCCAGGACTTCTACTTCATGATGGGTGACAATCGGGACAACTCGGAAGACAGCCGCTTCTGGGGCTTCGTCCCCATGAGTCACGTGGTCGGCAAGGCTGTCATGGTGTACTTCAGCTGGGACGCTGCGAGTCGCCTGCCCCGGTTTGGACGCCTGTTCTCGCTGATCAAGTAGGGGAGCCCCGTTCGTCGACGCGCCTGTAGCAGGCGCGTCCCGTTCAGCCGCCCGTGCGCCTGCGGTCAAACATCCGCTGCTGGGGAGTCCCGGCGGCTACATCGTAGGGATGTCCCGGCAGGAAGACTCGTCTGAGAATCGGGAAGCGAGCGCGGTCAATGAAGGGCAGCGGATCGGCAGCCGGATCATCTCCGATGACAAGCACAGTTGTCCCGGGCTCGATAATCCGGACGTTGGAAGAGCTTACGATGCCGCTCCCAGAGGATGTTCTCCAGGAGTCAGCCCAGTCGTAGATCCACTTGGCATCTTCCTCGACCAGCCGCACACAGCCGTGGCTTGCGGGCCCGCCAGTGGGCATGGGGTACTGGTGAATGTGGATGCCCCGGGCCTCGTGGAAGTTGAACACCCAGTACATCTCCCAGCGCTCGCCCGGAGGCGACAGACTGGAGACCCGAAACTCGGTCTTCCAGTTGAAATTAAATCGCCCATTTGGAGTCGGCGTGATCTCGCCGCCCGTGTTAACGATGCCCCACCTGGCAAGCCGCCCGTGGGAGTAGGCCGCCCAGGCTTGAACGGTCTTGTCGATGACAAACAGTTTGTCGAAGTCGGCTCCACCTTCGTAGAAGCGCGGGAATGGGGCGTAGGCGCAGAACTCAAGGTCAAAACGGGACGGTATCACGAGCGTGTCGCCCACCTCTGCACGCTCAATCAGCTTTCGGTTGAGCATCCCAACCAGCTTCGCGCGGCGCCGGCCAAGGGTCATATCCCCATCGCCGATAACCTTGTAGAAGGTGTTCCTGGCCAGTACGGAGTTGCCCCTGCTGCTGTAGAGCACGAAGTACTCATAGTTGACCTGGGGAAGAGAAGTCACATTGGGGCCGCATGGTGCGAGTATCTCCGCCAGCGCACGCTGGTTGATGTACTGGGCTGAGGCCGGCGCTGGCAAAAACAACGCGCCGACAAAGGCGACAAGTGCAATAGATCTAAGCTTCATCGGGTAGGCAGTAGTGCGGTACACCCCTCTTCACGGAGTCGCTGAACCATCTCTGCGCTCCCAAGGACGACCAGCGTATCTCCAGGAGTCAGAGCGACATCTCCATTCGGATTAAAGGCGATCGAATCGGTCTCGACGTCCATAATGGCCACGACGATCGCGTCGAAGTGTTTCCGGAACTGGCTGTCGGCCAGCGTAACGCCATCCAAAGCTGATCGTGGTCAGGGTGATAAAGGTCATGTAGAACGAATCGAGTCAGGTCCAGCCCTCAATGACCACGTACCCCGCGGCGCACAGTATCAGTAGGGTCAATAGCGCGAGGCTGGCGCCAAAAAGCTCCTTCCGGGCGTTATTCCCCTTCCCACTCACGCGGCCGACACCGGTGGCGCTGGAAACACCTGGGCGTGCCAGCTCTCGCCCAGAGGGCGCTCAAGACCTCGTGTACTCAATTCGCCAACCGTGGTGAGGGACAGATCCACAATCGGGGTCGTCCTGGAGACCTCGCCAAGCTGGGCCAGCTTCCGGAACTGGCCTCGGGTCACCACCTGTATTTCGTCAACGGTATCGCGATAGGCAATACTCAGGCCGGCAAGCCACTCGAGGCCCAGCTCTTCGCCCAATGCCTGCAGGCTATGGACCGATTTGTCGATGCCACAACCAGAGATGTCGGCTTCGGGGACCAGCGCAGCCACTCCCATGATCCGGCTGTCGGCCAGTTCGGCGATCCCGAGAACCTCCCGACCATGGCTGGACCAGTCCAGCATGAATCGATTCATCTCGGCTCCGATGCGTTCTGCCTCTGCTTCGGATAGCGGGCGCGAGGCGGCGTATAGCCAGAGTCGGGCTTCGGGAGGCAGCGTGTTCAGTCTTGAGAAGGAATGCTTCATTCGGCAGTTTGATTGTCGGATGGCACCTCGGATGCGAGGGCTTCGGTCAGCTTTTCGACACGCTGTTCGGCGTTCCGGAGCCGCTGCATGCAAAGCCTGGCCAACTCCGTGCCGTTCTCATAAAGTACAATCGCATCCTCGAGTCCCGTTCCCGGATCCTCGAGATGAGCGGTGATGCGTTCCAATCTGACGAGACTTTGTTCGAAAGATTCGGTCTCGGGAGCGTCGTTCGAAGACATTGCGTATTAGATTCTGGCTCCGGCAATGAACCCGCAGGCCGTGCGAAAGATCGCGTATACTCGCACCGTCCAACAAATACAGGCAGAAGATGGATCTGGGTCTAGAAGGCAGAGTGGCAATCGTATCAGGTGGAAGTCGTGGGATTGGCCTCGGAATTGCCAAGTCCTTGGCGGCCGAGGGATGCCGTATGGTGCTCTGCGCCCGTGGTGAAGATGCTCTCGAGGCGGCGGCAGCTGGGCTTCGTGACAACGGCGCCGAGGTGCTGACGGTAGCCGGTGACGTTACCTCTCTCGAAGGGGCGCGTCGCCCAGTAGATCTGGCCATGAAGGAGTTCGGTGCCCTGCATGTCCTGGCCAGCAACGTGGGCGGCAATCGCCGCGGCAAGTTTGCCGATACGACTGACGAAGATTGGGAGGCCGTACTCGACTCGAACCTTCGTGCGCATATCCGTATGGCCCGTCACGCGGTCCCGGTTATGGCGTCTTCCGGTGGTGGAGCCATCACTTTCACCGCATCCATTTTCGGTCGCGAGGGGGGAGGCCCCGGCCTTTCGATCTACAACAGCACGAAATCGGCTCTGATCTCGCTGGCGAAGATCATGTCCATGGAGCTGGCCGAGAAGGGCATTCGCGTCAACACCATTGCGCCAGGTTCCATTCGATTCCCGGGCGGAAGCTGGGACAAGCGGTGCATTGACGACCCCGAGGGGATGGCAGCGTTCATCGAGACCAACCTTCCGTTCGGCCGTTTTGGAACGGCTCAGGAAGTTGCGGACGTTGTCGCGTTCCTCAGTTCACCGCGCGCCAGTTGGATTAGCGGTGCCTGCTTGAACATTGACGGTGTTCAGTCGAAATCGCTGATCTAGCAAAGGCCGCCGGCAAGGCTGAGCGGTCCCGGACCTAGACGTACCGCGTGTACGTGACGCAGATCTTACGGGCTCCGCGATCGGCGCGACGCCACTGAACCAGAATCGGGCTCTGGTAGGTGCCGGCAATGATTCGGCTAGGCTTGTCATCCTGCGAACCGTCAACCACCAGGCTGACGCCGCGCTTCATTCTGAGGAACCGCTGGGCGGGGACCTGGACGAACTTGTTGATGATGCGCTCAAGAATGGACTCGGACAGGCCAGCCTTGTCAATGAAGCGGTTGACCAGTCGGACCAGGTCGTACTTGGCGTAGTCCTTCGCCTTCTCCTTGATGGCGCCAGGGTCACGCAGCATGTTACGACCGCGCCGGGCCATGAACCGGATGGGATCCTTGAGCACGTCGGCAAGGTCATGCCGCATCAGCATGGTCTCGTACTCGTTCACCGTTAGCCCGGTGTTTCGCTCGGACGGATCTAGCGCGATATCGATGCGCCCGCGATCCAATCCGTGAATGCGAATGAGTTCGTGGAGACGATCAAACAGGCCCATCGATGGATCCCAGAGGTTGATCGAGTCAATGGGATGCTCGGAAACCGGAATCTCTAGCGTAAATCGGTCGACGACTTCGTCCCGGTTGTAGCCCAGCGCCGTGGTGCGCCGCTTCCGGTGGTTGCGCTCGTAAACCCCGTCGAGATCCACGAAATAGACCGGGGACTTGGAAGCGTTGTTATAGGTAACCGTGTTCTCCAGGCCCGACCCGATAAACATCAGGTGCGAGTCGGCATTCCGCGGCTCGACCAGCTTCTGATCTTCAGTCAGCTCGTCGCGGAGCAGCATGTTGTCATGACTGTAGTCCGCGCCTTCGGGAAACAGTCCGCTAAAGGATCCTAGATAGGCTTCTAGGGCCTTGGGGTCATTCCTAAGCCGCTTGGCAAATACCTGCTCGAAGTACCCGGCCGTGGTGTGGTACGACGTATAGGTAGTCTTGGCGTAGGTATCCAGAAACCCCGGCGCTTCTTGCTCGATTCGCTCCGAGACGTCGATCAGATCAACGCGAGCACTGGGCTCAATATCCAGTGTCAGTTCCGCGGGAGTCTGCGTCATGCGAATAAAATGCCTTCTTTGGAGATCACTGAGCCGATTCTGGAGGAATCAACGGAGGCGCGCTCGGCGCGTTCCGCTCGGCTCGTGCCTCGACTGAACCGTCATTGAATGTAACAACAAAAGAATCGCCTTGTCCGAGGTCACGGGCGCTGACTATGCGACGCCCGGCTGTTTCGATGAGTGCAAAGCCTGATTCCAGGGGTCGAAGGGGATTGATAGCACGCCAAGCCTGCATGCGGGCGTCCATCTGAATACGTACGCTTTCGATTCGGCGATTCGCGGCCGCTTCCAGTTGCCGGGATGCCTTCGCAAGGTCCTTGATGGCAGAAGTCAGCCGGACCGAAGGATGCCCGTACTCTCTAACACGCATGGCGCGAACAACCAGGTCGCGGGCGCGCCGCAGCCGCCCATCAACGTGGGCACGGTGCTGTTGGGACAGGTTGGCCAGGCCGGCCAGTAGGTCCTGCTGATCAGGGACGGCTAGCTCCGCGGCCATCGATGGCGTGGCGGCGCGGACATCGGCCACCAGATCCGCAAGCGTCGTATCGGTTTCGTGGCCAACACCAGCCACGACCGGGATCCCTGATCCATGAACCGCACGCACCGTGCGCTCCTCATTGAAGGCCCAGAGGTCCTCTAGGGAGCCGCCGCCTCGGGACAGTATCAGGACGTCGGGTCGCTGGGGGTGAGCAGACCCGAGTCGGTTGAAGGCCTCGATGGCCGCGATAATTTCGAAGGAGGCCCGGTCACCTTGAACCACGACGGGAGACACTACGACTCGCGCGAGTGGGTAACGACGCTTCAGCACGGTGAGAATATCTCGGACCGCCGCCCCGCTTCGTGAAGTAATCACCCCGACACATTCGGGGTAGCGGGGAAGGG
>JBLFXH010000221.1:0-5856 GCA_047611125.1 Rhodothermales bacterium | reverse complement strand
GGTACATTGATCTGAGAGCGCTTGAGGACCAAGGAACGACCGCCACCTAGGACGGTCAGCGTGCGGCGATCTTGGACCGCCTATGGTCGAATCTCGCTCAGATCAGGAGGACTACACTTCTGGCCTGCGCATCGCCGGCGATGCGCCTGGAGGCACCAAGTTCGTGACTCGGCAGCAACGTGAATAGGTCATGCCCGAATTCTCCGACCGGCATCGTAGTGCGGTAGAGGAGGGGTTTCGCGAGGAGGACCTTCAGGCCCGCAAAGGAGGCGTAGTCTACGTGGCCGCCCGACGGAGAGTGCTCGTGCTCTGTATGGCCACATTCTCCGGGATGGCCTGATTCGTCCAGGTGAGTCGCCGGATGGCACCCGGCGCTGTTGCTGTGTGCCAGCTCTGAGTCGACGTGCGTGTGGAGTCCCATGGGGGCCACGGCCAGCAGGCCCGCAACCACACAGACGGCCAGATCGAAGCGAGAGTTTGTTAGGCGGATTGCCAGCACGTACAGCGGTTGTGTAGGAGGGGCGATAAATGGCCTGCCGCCCGTCAAGGTTCCGTAGTAACGGAGCGGCGACTACAGCACCAGAAGCAGCGCGCCTGGTCACTTGGGCGGTTGCTCCTATTCCAATCGGATTGCATCCGCCGGGTATGCCAACGCTGCGCGAAGCGACTGGCTGGCGACTGTCGCCAGTGCAATAACGAGGACGAGTCCACCCGTGAGTGCAAACACGCCGATCCCAAGGTCGGTTCGAAAGGCGAACTGTTCCAGCCAGTCGGCCATGAACAGATACGCGGGCGGAGAAAGCAAAACAACTGAAATGCATGGAAATTTTCTATGACGCCCAGGACACGCCCGCGATCGCTAGCATTCCCGACTTGATGACTTCGTGTTGTAGGCGAACCCCCGGGTCACCATGAAACGGCAGAACGACAAGCTGCTCGCTGTCAAAGCCAAGACTGGCTTCGTGCATGAATTTGACTTGGGTGAACACAACGGCGGTGCCCACCATCAGGGTGAGCGAAATTCCGAACTGTACCACCACCAGTCTCTTTCGGAATCCGATACCGCGGCCAGGCGAAAAAAATCGCCCCCTAATCGTGTCCAGCGGGCGAAAACCGGAGAGAATCAGCGCGGGGTAAGCGCCCGCCAACAGGCCCGCCATCAGTGCGCCGGCCACCAACGCCATGGCAGTTTCTGGGCCGAAGAGTAGGGACGTTTCCAGCGGTTTACCAGCCAGCCACTCAAACGACGGAAGAGCCGCCAGTGCCATCCGGATTTCCTCGCGGACCAGTTTGGCCCAATCGTTGGCTGTGGAGATAAAGATCAGTAAGCGGTTCCAGCTGGAGGCCGTAGCGTCCCTCTGCTCGTTGGTGGCGCTCCGTGAATGCAGACAGCTTGCTGGAGACCGCCGCAACGCTCGCGGCAGGGTCCAGCTGGACGAAAGTTGGAAAGAACAGCGCTCCCCAGTCTGTTGCGAGATCATCGCGACGATCGAGCAGAGTAGAGAGTGACACCAAGTAGTGGAATTCCAGATGGCTGTTGCCCTGGACCTCCTCTAGGACGCCCGTCACAATCATCGGTGTTTCGCCGTCAGCTATGAGAGTTTGCCCGAGCGGGTCCGAGTCACCGAAGTACCGACGCACCAGTCGAGTCGACAGCACGATACTTCCCGGAGCAGAGAGGGCTGACTCGGATCTCCCCCTTGCTCAAGCGGAAACTGAAGAGCGAAAAGAATGCAGCGTCTGCATAGAACCCGTTATTCTCCTGAAACCGGTTCTCTGGCCTGTCGCTCCGAAACAGGAGGGCTTGCGCCCGGCTAAGGCGCACCGAGCGCAGAATCTCGGGAAAGTCAGCCTCCAGGAGCGGGCCGGTGGGCGGTGCGGCCTGCGCCCTGACAGTCACCCCTCAGGACCAGAGCATCGACTCAAAGACCTCTTTGTTGGCGCAGATCTCTTCGAAATGGGCTGGGATCTAGGTCGGCAGTCCGCGAAGCTGGACATCGATCTTACCCATGTGGTTCAGCATCCACGCTTCGACCCACTCGACTACTGTCTGAACTGCGCTCCGATCAAAGCCTGTTGCCTCGTAATAGGCCTCGGCTGCCTCGATTTTCTTGGTGAAGCTGCGATGCGCGGATTGATTCACTGATGCCGCTGGGCAATGGGCCGCGAGCATGCAGGTCTCTTCAAAACGGAAGTGGGCCTTGGAGTAAGAAAGCAGGTTACTAAGGAAGAGGCCGTACACATTCGTCCCGCCATTGAGCTCCTCGAGAGCTTCCCGGAAGTCACCCACAACTTGGAACAGAAACTGGTGTTGCCGGTCGATCGGAGCGTTGCCGGTACTCATGGACTCATTCCATTGTACCGGATTGCGAGATTCCGAAGTCATGGTGAGGTCTCGTAGTGTGGAAGTGGAGGCGCTACAGGTCGGGTCTCAGAAAAGGCGGCCAGCCTACCTACCATAACGGAAAATCGCCCGTCTACGCGACACGCGACCACGGGATTTACGCTGCTCCAGGTTGTGGAAACGCCGGTAGGCCGTACCGCGATTGCCGAAGAGCCGTTACGGCTCCGACTTGATCGAGCTTTGCCCCGGGTCCTACATGGGCGGCATGGAGGCCCACCAGCACAACGTGGTCATCATTCCCGATCCGGAAGCCGATGTGGTGAATCCCACCGGAGGCCACAGCATCCGCGGAGGTTCTCTCGCAAGAAAGTGCTACAACCCGGCGACGCCCACAGGCGACCGGCTCAAGACTCCACTGATGAGAATCGATGGCGAGGTCCGGCCCGTCTCGTGAGATGATGCGCAGCGATGGAATGCCGTATGCGTCCACCCCGTCCGGATCAAGCTCTACGAAGTTCTCATAGCGCGGAAGCTGTTCACCCCAGTCCCGGTACCGTCCCAATCGTCATGTGGCTGCCCCAGGAAAATTGCGCTACCCTCGTGTAGGCTGTTACTTAACTCAGAAACTCCCCCAATGCGTTGGTCGGTACAAGTCTATCCCACTATCACATCGTCACCAACTGGCTCGAGGAGCCAGAACAGGCTGGCGCCGCGAAGGGATTAACATGATGTCGGGAGCTGTATCTATTAAAGTTGATCAGGTAGTCACCGGGCCAATCCATGGTCCCGATAGATCCGTGGTGAGGCGGTAGTCCATGTATTCAATTCTCCCGGCGCGCGTTGCGTCTAGCTTTTCACTTACCACCGTTCTTCTACTGACGATCACGCTGGCGGCGTGCTCCGACGAGGCAGGACATTCGGCCGAACTCGCCCGCGAGGTCACGGATGCCCAAGGGCGGTCTCTGGGCAGCATTGCACTCACGGTGACCTGTGCCGACGATGCGGCAGTGCACATTCGTAGGGGCACTGCGCTGCTCCACAACATGACCTACACTCAGGCGGCAACAACCTTCGAAGAGGCCGCAGCGCTCGATCCCTCGTGCGCACTTGCGTATTGGGGCCAGGCCATGTCGTACGTGCACCCGCTGTGGCCCGATGTCCCGACCGATGAGCGGTTCGTCCGTGGTGTGGCTCTTCTGGCGGAGGCCAGAACTACGGGCAGGCCTTCCGAGCACGACGAAGCCTACCTCGCTGCACTGGACGCCTACTACCGGGATTGGAGCGTACGGGACGAAACGGAGCGACTGGCCGCTTACTTAGATGGCTGGAATCAGGCATTCACTGCCTACCCCGAAGACCAGGAGTTGCGGCTGTTCCGTGGGCTCTTGCTGGCAGCGGTCGCGACCAGTTCTGAATCCAGAGTGGAGATGCAGATCGAGGCGGGCCAGATCGCAGAGGCCGTGCTTGAAGAAATCCCGGACCATACGGGAGCGCTGCATTACATCATACACGCCTATGACCTGCCGGAACTGGCTGATCGGGCGCTGCCTGCGGCTCGAGTGTATGGCGAGATGGCAAAAGGGAATCAGCACGCCCTCCACATGACTTCCCACATTTTCACCCGCCTGGGCCTTTGGGAGGAATCGATCACCTACAACCGCCGGGCTGCAGACGAGGCCCTGAAAAACCCGATCAGTGGAGCACTTTCGTTCCACTACTCACACGCCGCGGACTATCTGGCCTATGCCCACATCCAGCGTGCGGACGAAGCCAGCGCTCGCCTGATTTGGGAGGAAATGGCGGCCAAGGATGGTCCAATGCACAACCATCCGGCCAATCCGTACGCTTACGCTGCCGTCCCCGCCCGGATCGCTCTCGAGAGCCGGGACTGGGAAGGCGCGACGAGGCTCCAAGCCAGATGGCCCGAAGGTCTTCAATGGGACCAATACCCACAGTTCGAAGCGATAACCGTGTTCGCTCGCGGCCTTGGAGCCGCACGATCCGGCAATCTCCCGTCGGCGCGCGCAGCCCTTACCAGACTGAACGCCCTGGCCCCCCTGGCAGACGCCGTTCCGATAGCATATGACTGGGGAGGGCAGGTTCGAATACAGGCCCGGACTGTAAGCGCCTGGATCGCGCATGGCGAGGGCGATATTGACGAGGCGATCCGACTGATGAGCGAGGCGCGTGAAATGGAGGGTGCCACCCGGAAAAACCCCGTCACTCCGGGAGAGGTGATACCAGCTGCCGAATTGCTCGGCGACATGTTGCTCGCCGAAGATCGGTTTGGTGAGGCTATGGAGGCGTACGAATCCGCGCTGGTTCGCTCCCCAAATCGCCTCAGCGGGCTGTTCGGGGCTGGCCTGGCAGCGGAGGGCATGGGCGATGCGGAGGCCGCTCGGGCCCACTATGCTCAATTGATTTCAGCGATGGTGCAAGACTCACCGTCTCCAAGGCTTAGCCATGCTAAGGCATTCCTAGCCGGCATCTAACTGAGGGCCCCTCGTCCTGGCACGTCCCGAATCAGCGCAGGTGGAGCACATCCGTCAGTAGCCACCACACGCCCACCAGCAAGATGGCGATTGGAATCACGTACCGGATCCAAAGGTAGAGCAGCCTAAGCTTGAGCCCCGGAGCGCCTTCCCCAGCCCCGCCACCAATCTGCCGCAGCACTTCGCTCCGGCGGAGTGCCCATCCGACGGTAAGGACGGCCAGGAGCGCACCGATAGTCTGCATGCCCGACCCGAACACCAGGTCCCACGGCACGAAGATGGCATTGCTGATCATACTTGGGATGGCTAGCAGGAAGACTGCGATCGAACATCCCAGGATGGCCCCTCGCCGGGAGACCCGCGTGTTGTCCGTCAGTCCGGCAATCAAAACCTCGAAGGCCGCGATGTCAGACAGCCAGGCGGCGCTCGCGAGACCGACGAAAAAGAGGAGGCCAAAAAGCGCGCCGGCAGGCATGCCCGCAAACACGGCCGGCAGCGTAGTGAACAGCAGTCCAGGGCCTCCTGCAGGCTCAAGTCCGAGCGCAAACACGGCCGGAAATATGGCGAAACCCGCCAGTAGTCCCGCCGTGGCGTCGCCGGCGGCCGTCCAGGCAGCGCCGGAAGGGATTGACTCCTCCTCCGACAGGTACGAGCCATAGATCACCATGTATGTCCCGCCGAGGGAGAGACTGAAGATCGCTTGGCCAAGAGCCGCAAGCATGACCGAGCCTGTCAGCGCCGAGGCATCAAACTTGAGGATATACCAGTCAATTCCGGCACCCGCACCTGGCAGCGTCACGCCGCGGACAATCAGCACGAGCAGAATCACGAGCAGGACCGGTAGCACGAACCGGGAGATCCGCTCGATGCCTCCGCGAAGTCCCCTAGACAACACCACCGCGCACGCCGTGATCACTACTCCTGTCGAGGCCAGCTGCAGCACGAATGATGTGGCGTCAAAGCCTGTGTCCGGCGGGAGAATTCGCCCAGCATCCAGGGAAACACCAACCAGCGCCAGGA
>JBLFXH010000220.1:0-5865 GCA_047611125.1 Rhodothermales bacterium | reverse complement strand
TCGGACGAGGGTGACAGCCGCAGCCGCCGTTCTTCCTCGGACGAGGGTGGCAGCCGCAGCCGCCGTTCTTCTTCGGACGAGGGTGACAGCCGCAGCCGCCGTTCTTCCTCGGACGAGGGTGGCAGCCGCAGCCGCCGTTCTTCTTCGGACGAGGGTGACAGCCGCAGCCGCCGTTCTTCCTCGGACGAGGGTGACAGCCGCAGCCGCCGTTCTTCTTCGGACGAGGGTGACAGCCGCAGCCGCCGTTCTTCTTCGGACGAGGGTGACAGCCGCAGCCGCTCCCGAGGCGGGCGCGGACGTCGATCCGCATCTGAGGAAGGAGAAGGGCGTGGCGAGCGCTCCGGTCGCGACCGTCGCTCTGACTCTGGCCGTTCAGAAGAGACTTCCGACGATGGAGGACGCAGCAGGTCTGAGCCGTCACGCTCTCGCGGCCGCGATCGCCGTTCCGAAGAGTGGGCCGAAGATCAAGGCGAAACGGCGCCGAGACGCGCCTCCAGTTCGCGTAGTCGTCAGACGCCGTCAGACGCCGTTGACGATGCGGGCAGAACCTCGAGTGAAGGCTCGCAGGAGGCGGTAGAGCAGCGCGCTCCTCGCAGGACGGAAGCCGCAAAGCCATCCCCGTCACCGACCGCCGATGCGTCTGGAGCACTCGGAGAAGAGCAATCTGTCCCTGCCGCAGTCACGGCGAAGTCGTCGAGGGACTCCGAGTCTAGGGCTGCCGAAGATGGCAGATCATCCGATCAGCCCCGCCGCAGTGCACCGCAAGCGGAGGAAAAGCTCGTTCGCCCAAAAACTGCGACACCGCAGCCATTCAGGCTCCGATACTCCTCCAGTCACACTCCAGAATCCCAGGACACACCTTCAGACCAAGCATGACCTCCTGCCGCCTCGCACGGGCTCTCGCAATCTTGACCCTGGTCCTTATCGGAGTCGCGGAATCGAGTGCCCAATTGAGCGAGGGCGGAATCGGTCTCTCTGTGGCCCTGGTGCCAGTCAATTTCGAGTTTGATCATTCAGACCCGAACGTTGCCTTCTCGTTCGACGAGGCGGTCTACGGAATCGTCTTCACCAGGGCGGGGCTCAACGCCTCCGTTTACCGGGGTTCAAGCACCAACTCTACGACCGAGTTGGATCTGTTTGATGTCAACCTCAGCGTGTTCGGAGAATTGCTTCAGGAGCAGCTCGAGGGCAGTGCGGTCTATGTGCCCATCATGCTGCACTCCACCTACCGACGGGTACGGCGGATCGAGGCCGAATCCGAATTCGCCGCCTTCGAGTACACGGGCATTGGACTCGGTGCGGGAATCGGTCTGCGGCACCAGCAGGGGCGCCTGCTGGCCACTGCCCATGCGATGCCTGGTATCGGTCTGGCAACGCGGTCCTTTGGGACATCCGGAGGCCGAACAACCCTGTTGGACGGCGATGTACAGGTTTCTCTTGATCAGGCCTTTGGTCGACTTGGGCTAATCCTGGGATATGGATTCCGCTGGCAGAGCTGGCGGGTTGGCGGGCCGGACGCCTTTGACGCGGCCGGCGCCGGAAAAGTGACGTACGACGGAATCAACCATGCTCTTCGGGTTGGACTCAGCTGGTAGGCGTACCTTGGGGCCATGAAGATCCATCAGGTGGTCAAGGAGCTGGAGCAGGCGGTTCGCGAGTTGGGCATACCAGTACGCCGGGAAAGGGGCGCCTTTCGAGGTGGACTGTGTGTTCGCCATGACGAAACGCTCATGATGCTCAACAAGAATCATCCGCCCGAGGCTCACCTCGCTGTTCTGGCCCGGGGTCTGAAAACGTTGCCTGTCGACACCATCTACCTGCGTCCTGTGGTGCGCAAGGCCCTCGAAGATGCATGGACAGCTTCAGTCCCGGTAGAACTGGCCGAGGAGTCGGATGGCTGATCGGGTCAGGGTCACCCTGCTCGGAACAGGTACATCCACAGGAATTCCGGTCATTGGCTGCACGTGCTCGGTGTGCACATCCTCCGATCCGCGGGACACCCGGACAAGATGTTCAGCCCTGGTTCAGGTGGACGGCCTTTCCATACTGATTGACGCCGGTCCGGATTTTAGAGCCCAGGCTCTTCGGGAGAACATCGGGCACATTGATGCGGTCCTCTTCACGCATCACCACTTCGATCATGTTGTGGGACTCGATGACCTCAGGCCATTCCTGTTTCGCAATAAGAGCCCGATTCCGTGCTACGCGCCCCCGGAGACTGAGCGTGTGGTGCGGCAGATGTTCTCGTACATCTTCGACGACGGTTCCTATCCCGGGGTGGCCAATCTGACGTTGCACGCGCTCGGGCGGGAGCCGCTTAACGTGGCCTCGCGTGATTCCGGCGATACGACTCGGGTGATCCCCATCCCAGCCTGGCACGGCGAGACCCCGGTCTACGGATACCGGTTCGGAAACGTGGCCTACCTAACGGATACCAACCGGATACCGGAGTCCAGTATGGAGCTTCTGGATGGGGTCGAAGTGCTGATTCTGGACGCCCTGCGCCGGCGGCCGCACCCGACACATTTCTCATTTGACGAGGCCATCGAGGTTTCGCGTAAGGTGAAAGCGCGGGAGACCTGGCTTGTCCACATGACGCACACGGTGGGCCACGCTGAAGAAGATCAGGCTATGCCCGATGGTGTCCGCCTAGCGTATGACGGACTGGTGGTTGGCGCGTGAGTCAGCGGGCCGCCGGCACGCTAGAGAGCCACCACTTCACCCTCTAGAGCCACTCTGAACCCCGCATCCACAATCTGATCGCGCTCCGGCCCGGGCCACAGCGCAGGATTGGTATGGTTCAGATGGATGAAACGGACCTTGGCCCTTTCGCCGGGGGGCAGGGAGGCCAGGCGAACCATGGTGTGGGTGATGAAGGGGTGCGGGAAACCGCTCATGTCCCGGCCCGGGATCTCGCCGTTGGCAAAGAAGGTCGCGTCCAGGTAGGCCACGTCAACCTGGGCGATTTCGTCTTCAATCCGGCGGCCCATTGCATCCCATTCCTCCCAGGAATCTATGTCGGGAATGAACAAGAGGGACCGGTTGGGTCCCTCGACCCGGTAGCCGACCACCTCGGAGAACTCCTGGCGGTGAGGCACTTCCAGAGGCGTCACCCGGAAGACCCCGACCTCCATCGTCGAATCGCTCGCCAGTGGTCGAAGGTCGATGTTCTGGAAGCCCACTAGCTGCGACCACGGGCCATTGGTGGCCAGGTAGTCGGCCATTCTGGGCATCGCATGGACGGGGACGTCAGAGGCACCGAGTGACTCATGGCCCAGTCTCATAAGGCCGGTGTAGTGACCCATGTGCGCGTGGGTCAGGAAGATGTCCGGCATTCCAGTAGCCCCGGCGAGACTCAGTTTTCTCAGCTGGCGGGTGATGTCGGGGGTAGCGTCGAAGAGCAGGGAGGCACCGGAGCGAGGATCTACAACTCCCAGTGCCGACACTAGCTTGCGCATGGCCGGATCGTCCCAGCCCGGGTGGTCCCAATCGCCTGTCTGGGGCACCCCGCCGTCCTGGCCTACGCCTAGAACAATAACGAACGGTCCTACTGGTAATGGGGCCTTGGGAGTCTCTGTTTCAGGGCTACATGCTGAGACCGAGGCCATCAGAAGCAGCAGGCCCAGCAGGAGGGGCGCCAGCCAGCGCTTGGTCACAACAGGCTCTTGTTGGCGCCACCGTCAATCGGAAGCGCCACACCAGTGATGAAGCCTGCAGGTCGACTGGCCAGGAACGCCACGGCCGCGGCAAACTCATCCTCCGTTCCTATGCGCTTCAGGGCCGAGTCCTTGGCCCAGCCCGCCTCAATGTCGGCGATGGCAGCGCCCGACCTGGCGCTGAGAGCCTCGGACAGATGACTGAGTCGATCCGTGCGGGTGTATCCTGGCAGGACGGTATTGACCGTAATGGCCTTGGGCCCCAGTTCTTCCGAAAGGCTCTTCGCGAAGCCCTGCACTCCAGCGCGCGAGACATTGGAGAGGTAGAGTTTCGGAATAGGCTGTTTGGCACTGAGCGACGAGATCATGATGATTCGACCCCACCCATCTCGAGCCGCGGTCTTTTCCATGAGCGGCACGGCATGGCGACTAAGGTTGATGGTGCTCATCAGGTTCAGTCGAAGTGCATCCTCCCACTGAGAGGCATCGAAGTCGGCAAGCTCGCCAGTCGGGGGCCCGCCCGAGTTGGTGATCAGGATATGCAGGCCGCCAAATGCCTTCGCGGTGGCATTTAGGGCTGCAAGAATCTGAGCCTCGTCAGTCACGTCGCAAGCCAGCGGGAGGACTTGCGCACCGGGAATGCGGGACCTGAGGTCTTGGGCCGCCTCATCGACGCGCTCCTGGGTTCGCGAACAGATGGCCACGCGTGCCCCTGCCTCGAGAAGCGCTGCCGCGCAGGCTTTGCCCAAGCCGCTGCTGGCTCCAGCTACGAATGCTCCAGAATCTCTGAGTCCTAAATCCATCTTCTTTAATCGAAATTCGTTCAGGTGACGGACCAACCCTTTCAAGGTATGGTAGTCCGAATTCCACATAGAGGCCCCATGCGAAGAAAGAAAGTCACCGTTCCTCGTCAGCGTATCAAGACGCCCTTGGCTCCCGCTGCTATTGGGCCGTACTGCCAGGCTATGCTGGTGGGCGACACCTTGTATGTCTCTGGGCAGATAGCCATAGACCCGCAGACCAGCCAGTTGAGCACCGAAGGGGTCGAGATTCAGGCCGAACAGGTTCTGGACAACGTGGGTGCGGTTCTCCGGGCGGCAGGAATGGATTACCACCACGTGGTTCGTTGCACGGTCTTCCTGGCCGACATCCACGACTACGCACAGGTCAACGAAGTCTACGCCCGATACTTCTCAGACAACGCGCCCACACGCGAGACCATTCAGGCCGCAGCCCTGCCCCGTGGCGCACGCGTAGAGATCTCCTGTACCGCTGTACGCTAAACCAGCCGGTACGCTAGGCCACGCCGTTTACTAGTTCGCGGCGTTCGTTGCTCAGTCCGCGTCGCCAGCTAGGACTTAGATGCCGGCCAGTTCAAGGCGAATCTCGAGCACGAGACCGATCTCGTAGTCGGCCGCTGCCTGGAGGCTAGCCGCGTCAATTTGCAGGATGGGCGCGAAGGTGGAATCATCCAGGAAGCCCGCCACGTCCCGTCCCGCGAGCGGCGTCAACTCCACCTCTCGGGCCTGAGGAAAGGTGCTTTGCTGTGCTACTTCAGTGACAGAATTACCTGAGGCCGTCAACTTCAGGATGGCCGTATCCAAAAAGTCCAGCCGCTCCGAGATCGGGAACAGCATGACCAGCCGGGCGGACGCAATGGTTGCCGAGAGAATGTCCTCTTTGGTGAACCCGCGAGCCGACAGATAGTCGGCTACATCCAATTGGCAGTCACAAGAGACATCGGTGAGACGTCCCGTCTGAACGGCGCTGCCCTCGAAGACAAACCGGACGGGAGAAGACTGGATGTCAGTAGATAATTCGGCCGTCAGGAAGACCGAGTCCACGCCGCTGACGGCGGAATCACAGCCGGAAATAAGCAGCAGAAGGCAGAAGGAAACTAGAGGTACTCGTAGACGCATAGCAGACCAAGGGTGAGAACTGTGGGCCATACGTTCCCGGGCCCGCCCGGATTCAGGTCAATCCGACGCCCTGAGTGACAAACTCGCTTCGTAGGCCACCTTAAAGTCTCGAACCGCCCGAAATATGGCTGATGCCATGTAGTCCACTCCCTGCGCCGACCGCAGAAAACGGGCTTCCTGCTTGTTTGTCAAAAAGCCGACCTCCACTAGAACGGCTGGCATCGCGGCAGCCCAGAGGACTTGAAGATTGCCCTCCTTCACTCCGCGAGACTTACGGTCGACGCGGCTCG
>JBLFXH010000219.1:0-5869 GCA_047611125.1 Rhodothermales bacterium | reverse complement strand
CCGATTTTGGTTGGCGTCCTGAATGGCGCGTTCATTTTCTTGGCTGATTTGATGCGGGCTCTCAGCATCGAGTGCGAGGTAGACTTCTTGAAGCTGTCCTCCTACGGCGCCGCCAAGATCTCCAGCGGCCGCGTTCACGAGCTGAAGTCCCTGGATGCCGACATCGAGGGACGCCACGTGATCTTGGTGGAGGACATCGTGGATACTGGGCTGTCGATGGAGTTTCTCCAGAAGAAGATGCAGGAGTTCAAGCCCGCCTCCGTGCGAACGGCCGTTCTCCTGCACAAGAAGGCAGCCACGCGGATCCCACTTGATTTGGACTACGTCTGTTTCGAGATCGACAACCTGTTTGTGGTTGGCTACGGCCTGGACTATGCGCAGGTGGGCCGCCAGCTGGCTGACATCTACATCCTGGACAACTAGTCGGGCAGGCTGCCCTTGAGCATCTCAACGAAGTCCGCCAACTCGGAGAACGTGTTGTAGAGCGGGACGGGTGCGGCACGGATTACGTCGGGCTCGCGCCAGTCGCAGACCACGCCGCGCGCGGAGAGCCTGTCAAAGGTCCCCCTGCCCCCCTTCACGCGAAGTGAAAGTTGAGCTCCTCGCGCCAACGGGGTCACGATCTCCACGGAGCCAGCCAGGCGTTCCTGAACCAGTTCGGCCAGAAAAGCAGTCAATCGCTGGCTGCGCTCGGATAGCCTCTCCATTCCCAGTTCGTCGAACAGCGCGAGCGAGGCAGTCAAGGGAGCCAGGGCCAGGATACTTGGCGTGCTGATCTGCCAGCCAGCGGCACCCGGAGCTGGCGAAAACTGGTCCGGCATCCGAAACCGGGTTTCTGGATCATGGCCCCACCAGCCGGCCAGCCGAGGGGTGGTGGCCAGGTGATGTCGTTCGTGGACGAAGAACGCTGCCGGAGCACCAGGGCCGCCGTTGAGGTACTTGTAGCCGCACCACGCCGCGAAGTCTACGTCCCAATTATGGAGATTCAGTTTGACGTTGCCCGCCGCATGCGCCAGATCAAGCCCCACCACGGCACCTGCCTGGCGGGTGGCAGCAGCAATCGAACGCATGTCGTACACGCGGCCGGTGTAGTAGTTGGCGCCGGCCAGAAGCACCAAGGCGATGCTGCTGCCGTGACGTTCGATGGCCTGCTCCAGGGCCGCATCCCCACCGGGCACCGCCAAGACTTCGGACGCGGGATCTAGGCCGTGCCATTGGACCTGCGACGCCACCGCGTACTGATCGCTCGGAAAGGCGTCGGCCTCCATCAGGATGCGCGTTCTGCCGCCCTCTGGACGGTAGAAGCCCGCCATCAGGTTGTGGAGGTTGCCGGTCAGCGTGCCGCCAACGGCCACCTCGCTTGGCATGGCACCCACGATTCCGGCCATGCTCGCGGCAAGGTCCCGCTCGGTAGCCATCCAGTCGGTCTCGTGCCAGCCGCGAACACCAAGGGCGCCCCATTCGGCCATCCGTGCTTCAATGGCCGCTCGCGCCGACCGGGGCTGGAGTCCGAGAGAGTTTCCGGTGAGGTAGACGGTGGTCGGCGGGTCGGGGTAGTGAAACCGGCCACGCACTGCGGTCAGCGGATCGGCCGCGTCGAGGTGGCCGGCAATCTGGTGGGAGGGGTGCGACTTCGTCATTCAGTGGGGAGGACTGGGTAGAGGACGGGTCTGCTCGGCACGGCGTCGGTGGTCAGGCTTGGTAGCTGGAGATCCAGGAGAAACGCCCCATCGCGCGCGTCAGCCGGCACGCGCACCAGTTCGGTGATGGTGCGGGCCGAGGTGCCCTCGGGATGGCCGGCTGGCAAGCCCCAGAAAGCGCGGTGGGCGTCGAGCCTGCCCCCATCGGATTCCGGATCGACCGAGGGAGCCTCGACCAAGAGATGGCGCACACCGCGCGTCACAGCCAGGGACAGGGCCTCGGGTTCGAAAGGTCCGGGGCTCGGCTGCCGAATAATGAGGCCCTCCAAAAAACCGGACTGAGCCTCGTCAAGTCTGTCGCGAAGTTCGGCGGCAGATCCTCCTGCCATGGTCACCAACGAGGCGGGAATCAGGCCCGGAGTGGCCACCGCGTTGATCGGATTAGCGCGCTCGGTAATGTGCGCGCTCGACTCGGTGTGGGTCCCAGCACAGTGCGGCGCGAGACTGAGCACCGCGACATTCACTGAGCCCCCTTCGGCCACTCTGCCAACAAAGCCGGGCATACGAAGCGGGGCCCCCCGCGGAGGCGGCGCGCCGAACCAACTGGACCCCGATCCATCCAGCGAGACAGGCCGGGCCAGGTTAACGGGCCGAGTGAGATCAGCCAACCAGGGGCGGTTGTCGACGTAAAATATAACGAGGGTCAGCGGCATGGGTGTGCTTGGGTCGCGTGGCTAGCCGTCGGCGCCATCCGGAAGAAACGGGACTTCTTTCGGACCGCAGAGGAAGGCCTTGGCCTCCTCCTGGGCGAGCGCGGCAATGGCATCAGAGTCCGCGGCCTCGGTCAACTCCATGATCGGCCCAGCGCTGGTTCGTACCCGAATGGGCGCGCGCTCGCGGTCATATGCTCGGTGGCGCAGCCACCCCGATCGGCAGTAGTAGCGGCATTCGGTCTCGGGGTCGCTCTCGAGTCCTGACGCCATCATCCATTCCTTGACCTGTTCCCGCCAGGCGGCGAGCTCATCATCTGGCGGCATGCTTCGGAGGACCTGCGTTCTAAAGAACCGACGGTCCAAGAATCTCGACGACAGATCAGCCAGGATGCGATCTGAGGAATTCCGCCACTGCTTCAGCGAATACAGAATGTCGGCGTCATCCAGCGCGGCGTAGGCGGCGAGGACCTCGGGCGTTTCGATGTCCTGGGTAGTGAGCTTGTTGGCGAGGAATATTCGAAGCGGGGGAGCGGCCACGTCCAGCACGGAGAAATCGCCTGCATCGACGAGGTCCCGCGCTCTTCGAAGGCAGGCCGCAAGGACCTGATCTCCAGCTACCACGGTTTTGTGGAGGTAAACCTGCCAGTACATGAGCCGGCGAGCGATGAGAAAGCTCTCCACCGCATAACCGCCCTTGTACTCAATCGCCAATTGCTGCTGGGGGGTTACTCTAAGCGACTTGACGATTCGTCCGACACCGACGCGGCCCTCTACAACACCCGTGTAGTACGAATCGCGCCGGAGATAGTCCAGGCGATCCATATCCAGCTGGCCCGACAGCAGTTCGTGGAGGAAGGGGCGGTGGTAGTCTCCATCGAAGATTTGTAGCGCCAGCCCCAGCTTGCCGCCCATCCGGGCATTCAGCCCCACGATCAATTGCCGGCTCATGGTCTCGTGCTCAAACCCCTCAATCAGGACGTCTTCGAGGGTGTGGGAGAACGGCCCATGCCCGATATCGTGTAGAAGGGCGGCGGCCGAGGCGGCAAACCACTCTTCCGGAGAGAGGTCTGTCCCCTTGTCTACCAGCGTCTTGAGGGCCTCCCGCATCAACGCCATTGCGCCGAGTGCATGGCCAAACCGCGAATGTTCAGCACCAGGAAAGACCATGTATCCGACTCCCAACTGCCGAATGCGGCGCAGGCGCTGCATCTCCGGGGTCTGAATCAGTTGGAAGAGCTCGCCTCTCGGGACAGACACAAACCCGTGAACAGGGTCCGAGAAGAGCGTGATTCGGCTGGACACGTTTGGTCGGTGGATTCGTTTGTCAGATTATTGGTCATCACCGGCCGCGAGCCGCCGGATCCCCGATGACGCAAACATACCCTTCCTTGCCCAAACACGCCCACACGATTGGCAGTCCTCTAACTCAGGATGAGGTCCCATGTGTGATTCAGGCACCGGATTCGTTTAGGCGAAAGGCGTTCTACGCGATGGAGATGCTGCTGCGTCCGCTGGGGCTGCGACCTGTGGACGCCGGTGGGACAGACTACGCCGCTGGCGCAGCATACCAAGGCGCCGAGCAGCGCCCCGGTATCTGGTATGCCCCGGAGGCCCCCACGGTCGGGGAATGGTTGTTTATTCGGTTAGACCCGCAAACCCCCAAGAGCATAACCTCTTCGTTCCGCGGAAAGGCGCCGCTGCTAGCCTCCGGTCGTGCCGGCCGTGCGCCGGCCGCCTTCGCAGCAGGCGTGCCCTATCTCTTCCCAGGCGGCATAAACGATGCGGGGGACCCCATCGCGTCAGCCTTCTACTGGCTGTCCGGGTGCGACTACGTGGCCAATCCTGAGCGCGACCGATATGGACGTGTAACAGGGAACGGCTCGCTGCTGGACGAACTGGGTCTGGTCGAGTCTGCCCCCGTCGATGCGTATGGGGAGGGACTAGCCTCAGCACTTCGGGAGCACGGCATGCTCCCGCGCGAAGAGTCCGATCACTCCCGTTGGAGCCTCTGCCCGACCTTCGACATCGACTACCTCCGCAAGTGGCGCCCCGGCATTCTGTATCGCGAGTTCGTTGAGTACACCCTGCTGGGTCGCGGCCCGGCAGCCAGATGGTCTAGGGTGGCGGCCTCGCTCAAGGACGCAATCCGCCCCGGCGACCCCTATCGAACGGCCGTGGATCGGATCCTGAGTGAACTAGATCGGGCCAGTGCCACCGGGACCTTCTTCTTCAAGGGCGGGGCGACCAGTGCCCACGACGTGGCCTACAGTCTGCGGAGCGGTTTCGTAAGGAGCCGGATGCGCACCATGCAGTTGGGCGGCCATGAGATCGGACTGCACCCGAGCTTCCACGCGTACAACCACCCGGGCTACCTCAGTAAGGAATTCAGCGCCCTGGCCAGAGCCACGGGTAAGCAGCCGGTAACGGTAAGGACCCACTACCTGCGTTGGGACGATCTGGCCACGCCGCGCCATCTCCATGCCCAGGGTTTCAGCGCGGACTCGACACTAGGCTTCCCCGACAGATCCGGATTCCGCAACGGGACATGTCGCCCTTTCCAACTCTGGGATCACCAAGCGGATGGGGTATTGGATCTCTGGGAGCTGCCGCTGGCGATGATGGAATCCAGCCTGTTCAACCGTGAAAAACTGACGACGGAAGAGGCACTGGCCCGGACCCGTTCGTTGATGAAGACGGCCAAGCGCCATGGAGGCGTGCTGGTATGCCTCTGGCACAACGTGCTGTGGGATGAGCCCGATTTCGAGGGCTGGGGGGAGCATTTCGTCGATACGCTGGAGGCTGCGAGGATAGATGGCGCCGAGATCTCATCGCTAGCGAAGGCCCTCTCGCGATTCCGATAGGAAAAAGGGCCGCGGAAAAGTGCCCTGTAACCCTCGAAGGGTATCAGTCGTAGGTGAACTGAATACTGAATGTCGTCCCCTGAGAGGGGCTTTTCATCGGCTCCGAATCCGCTTCCTCCCGCTTCCTATGACACGTTCGGTCAACGCCCTTCTTTTCATTCTGCTTCTCAGTGGTGCAGCGTTTCAAACCGGGTGCGGCGACGACGCCCTGAGTGCTCCCACCGAGGACGAAGCCCCGGCTCTGCCCGTCGAGACGGCAGCAGTGCAGGCCGGCGAAATTTCGGCCTTCTTCTCCGGCACGGCCACGCTGACTGCCGCCCAAGAGACGGACGTGGTCGCAAAGTCGGGTGGCATTGTGTCCAGCATCGCAGCCGAGGAGGGTCAGTACGTTCGCAAGGGCGCGATTCTGGCGCAGTTGGATGACGAACGATTGGCCCTCGAAGTGACGCGCGCTGAGACGGACTTGAATCGTCTACTTCGCGAACGCGACCGGAATGATGAGATGTTCGAGAGGCAGCTCATCTCGGCCGAAGAAAACGATCGCTCACGTTCGGCCTACGACGCCCAGAAAGCTGCGTACGATCTCGCCAAACTGGCCCTCGAGCATACCACCGTCCGGTCACCGATTTCTGGCGTGGTATCCAGCCGGATGATC
>JBLFXH010000218.1:0-5885 GCA_047611125.1 Rhodothermales bacterium | reverse complement strand
CAGCCTTGGGCGCAGCAGCCTTGGGCGCAGCAGCCTTGGGCGCAGCAGCCTTGGGCGCAGCAGCCTTGGGCGCAGCAGCCTTGGGCGCAGCAGCCTTGGGCGCAGCAGCCTTGGGCGCAGCAGCCTTGGGCGCAGCAGCCTTCTTTGGCTTCGCGTTTAGGTCAAGCTTGTCGACCAGAATCTGGGTGTAAGGCTGGCGATGCCCGTTCTTGACCTTGTAACGCTTGCGGCGCTTCTTCTTGAACACCAGGACCTTGTCGGCCTTGACGTGAGCAAGAACGGTGGCTTCAACGGCGGCGCCAGCAATAACAGGAGTTCCTACGGAAACCGAGTCATCATTCGAAACGAGCAGGACACGGTCAAAAGAGACCTTGCTGTTAGCTTCGTCCTGAAGACGAGGGACGTAGAGCCGATCGTTTTCGCGGACCTTATACTGCTTGCCAGCGATTTCTACGATCGCGTACATATGCATTCTCTGCTTTTGAGCGCCGGGTTGGATACCGCCGCGAGAGTGGAATTCGATTGTCACAGGCCACAAATAGGCCTAGCCCATAAAGGTAGATTCTGCAGGCTATGGAAATCAACCCTTCACGCACCGTGACGGTCCCTGAAATTGGTAAAGTTTCTGTGGGGAAGGTGCTCTGCATCGGACGAAACTACGCTCGTCATGCAGCGGAGATGAACAATCCGGTGCCCACCGTCCCGATGGTGTTCCTCAAACCGGCCACCGCCCTCACGGGTCCCGGGACAGAAATCCAACTTCCGGCGGGGATCGGCCAGGTGCATCACGAGGTCGAACTTGTGGCCCTGGTAGGCTCGCGGCTCCGCAACGCATCGATATCGGAATGCCAGCTGGCGGTTGCGGGATACGCGGTCGGTCTGGACATGACGGCTAGGGATGTGCAGGCTCGCGCCAAGAAGGCAGGGCACCCGTGGAGCGTCGCCAAGGGGTTCGACACCTTCGCGCCAATCGGGAGGTTCAGCTCTCCAGACGGATTTGATCCTGCCAATGCCGACATCTGTCTGACGATAAATGGCGTCGAAGTGCAGTCCGGCAACACCAGTGACATGGTGTTCGACGTAGGGACGCTGCTGTCCTACTGCTCCACGATCTTTACCCTGGAGCCGGGCGATCTGCTTTATACCGGCACGCCTGCAGGGGTAGGCCCCGTCAGGCGGGGAGACCTGCTTCTGGCCGAGGTTGCTGGCCTCCCGACGCTTGAGGTGGGAGTCAGCGCCGCGTGATCCGAGTCAGGGCCGCGTCAGTCCAGTGACCGTCGCATCAGATCGGCCACCATCTGCGCTGGGCTCTGTCGTTCGGTAATCGTACGGAACAGGGCCGGGTTGTCTTCCGGCACCCAAACTTCAGCCGGCTTGGGGCGCATGTTGTATTCCGAGGCCATGGAGCAACCGTAGGCGCCTGTGTCCAGGATGGCTAGGCAGTCTCCCTCCCGGATCTCGGGGATCATCCGATCGCGCGCAAAGCGGTCACCGGTCTCACAAATATTGCCCACCACGTCGTACATTTTTGGCTCACCCTTGGGGTTGGAGAGGTTCACTATCTCGTGATAGCTGCCGTACATGGCCGGCCTTACGAGGTGGCCCATTCCCGAATCAACACCTGCGAAGCAGCGGTCCTCATTGTCCTTGAGGGTGGTAACCGTGACCAACAGCACGCCAGCCTCCGCCACGAAGAAGCGACCTGGCTCAAACCAGATCTCTGCACCATGCTTGGCACTGAATGCTTGCATGAGCTCGCCAAACTGAGTCGAGAACTCCATCAGGTCGAGCGGTTTGGACTCAGGCTCGTAGGGCACACCCAGGCCGCCTCCCAGATTCACGAAGGAGAGATTGGTGCATTTGCTGGCCACGTCAAGCATCACGGAAACCGCCCGCCAGAGGGTGGCCGGGTCAGGAATGCCGCTTCCGATATGCTGGTGAAGTCCCACCAATTGAAGGTCGTATTGGCGACATGTCGCCTGGATCTCCGGCATCATGCGAACCGGAATGCCAAACTTCGAGTCGGCGCCTGCGGTGATCACGTGATCATGATGTCCCGCTCCCACCTGAGGATTGAGGCGAACACAGACTTTTGAGCCGGGATAGGCCTGGCCGAAGGACTGGAGCCGGGAGAGTTCGCCAATGTTCAGCAGGGCGCCCTGACGCTGGGCGAAGTGCATCTCGGCATCGGTCATGTTGTTCGCCGAAAAGAGCACGGAGTCGGGCGTAAACCCGAGGCGAAGAGCAAGCAGGAGCTCGGCCGGAGACACGGCATCCACGCCGACGCTGTGCTCCAGGAAGAGCTTCATCACGCGCGGGTGCCCGTTTGCCTTCATGGCGTAGAGAAGCCGGCTCGGGACATCGCCCAGAGCGGCCCGAAGGCGCTCTATCCGCTTGCGGATGGTCCGCTCGAAATAGACGTAGGTCGGAGTCGAGGCAGAGCGGTGAATCCGTACAAGGATTTCGGGGAACGGAGCGGGCTTCGGCATTCGATATCGAATTAAAGGATGACTTCCTTGAAGGGGATGTCTTCAGCGGCCAGGGCGAAAACAGTCGTGGGCAGTCCGGCAGTGCGGACCTGGAGATCGGCATAGTAATCGGCAAATCCTTCATCGGGAGCGGGCAACCCGAGGAAGACCAGATCTGCGCCCGCCGATGACTCCCGGAGGACTTCGGGGAAGGACCTATCCCGCGAGACGATCACATCGTGTCGGATTCCAGTCCGAGATCCTGAGAGCAGGTCATCCAGGTTGTTTCTTGCGCCAGCGGCGGCTTCCTCAGTGGGGACCATCATCTTGACGGTTACAACGGCGCCCCGCCAGGGGAGTGAGGTCCGCAACAAGTAGGCGAGCGTAATCATCAGTCCGCCATTACCCTGAAGACCGGCCCACCAGACGTCGATTTGCTTTCGCGCGCCGAAGTCTCTCTTCTCGCTGTGACGAACAATCAGCGTGTTTCGTCTGGCATCGTGAAAGAGCCTGATCAGATCAGCGTATTCCTCGAGGCCCTCGGACTGGCCCGTGGCCCCGATAACAATAGTATTTGGTACGAGCGTACCGATCCCGTATGCCTGTAGCAGCTGTCTGGCACCCTGAAACGGAGTCTCCGCCCCGATTACACGCACGAACCCGGGGACACCCTTCTTGTCCATGTATTCGGTGATGGTGCCGGACAACCGTTCCATCCGTTCCATGGAGACATCCTCTGTCGAAAAGACGGACGCCACGGTCAATAGGCCGCGATTGTGCGAGATGGAGGATGCCAGATCCACGAGGTGCCACCGCTTGGTGGGCGATCCCGACAGCACCAAGAAATGCGGGCGCCAGTTCTTGGCGTCGGCGGATTGCCGCAGGCGGAGCAGGCCAGCCCGCGTAATGCTGAGCCAAAGGCCGCGGCGGACATCGCCCCAGGCTCCCTTCATCTCCTTGCTCTCCAGCCACAGGTATATCAGGGCCACGATGACGAGGGCTGCGACGGTTGCTAGCGCGTTGATCAAAAACATCACGGCCACACACCCGACGGCGCCCACCAGAGACCAGATCCAGGGTATGCGGAGTTCGGGGCGATAGGATGGATTCCCCAGGAATCGCTCCAGCGCGGCCGTTACGTTCAGCACGCCGTACGTGGTCAGGAAGAACATCGATAGCACCGGCGCCACGGCATTCAGGTTTCCCAGCATCACCGTGATCACGGCAACACCCATGGTAACCGCGGTGCCGATGCGGGGCTCGTCATCCTCGCCGCTTCCTGTTCCCAGAAAACTGAGCGCCGACGGGAGAACCCCATCGCGGGCCAATGCCTGCAGGACGCGGGGGGCGCCGAGAATACTGCCGACGGCCGAGGAGAGTGTCGCACCCCAGACCCCAACCAGAATGGCAGGACCAAACAGCGACATTTTTTCCATGATCATGGGGTTTGCCGCCAGTTGCTCGGGAGTAGCCCAAGCCGACAGGAGGACCGGTAGCCCCATGTAGATCACGTATCCGACCCCGACCGCCGCAAGCGTCCCGACCGGGATTGACTTGCTGGGCGCTTCCAGGTCACCCGACATATTGACCCCGGCCATGATGCCGGTGACCGCGGGAAAGAACACGGCAAACACCACCCAGAAGCCTGCCGGTTCGAAATCCGGTCCTGGGACGGTAGCCGCAGCTTCCACCGAACCGCCGAAGAACAGAGAAAGCAGCGAGAGAGCGATGGCGCCCATAATGAAATACTGAGCCCGGATCGCGGCACGTGCAGACACGATGGCTAGCACCGCCACCAGTATCGTGGTCACGAGAGCAGTGAACTTTTCGTCTACACCAAACGCGACAGAGAAGCTCTCGGCAAAGCCAATCGTGTAAAGCGCCACCGAGAGCGCTTGCGCGAAATACAACGGGATGCCCACCGCTCCGCCGGCCTCAATGCCGAGCGAGCGCGAAATCATGAAGTATGCGCCCCCGCCACCAACTTCCTGTGCGGTGGCGATCGACGAGATAGAAAGCGCCGTCAGAAATGTGATGGCCGTCGAGAGTGTGACGATCATCAGGGTGCCGGTCAGGCCCACGTTGCCGACAACCCAGCCAAACCGGAGGTACATGATCACCCCCAGAATCGTCAGAATCGAGGGCGTGAAGACGCCGGCGAACGTGCCGAGTCCAGCTCCTGAGGTCTCTTTGCTCGCGGCGGGCGTGAGGTTCATTGCGGGCCGATGATAAGGACGAGCGGCCTACAGGAGAAGTTCTGCCAAGATGTAGTCCACGATCAGGATGTTTACACAAGAGGTAACAACCGCCTCAGTGGTGCCCCTCCCAACTCCATCGGCGCCGCCTGAAGCGGTGAAACCCTTCCAACAAGAAACCGTGGTTATCACAAGCCCGAAAGCCAGCAACTTGGTCATGCCATAGAACGCATCGAAGGGCAGGAAGTAGGTGCGCGCCCCTCGGATGTAGGACTCAAAAGTCAGGTAGCCCAGATACTCTCCTGCAATGCCGCCGGCTACGACCGCCACCAGCGTGGCTGCGATAAACAGCGCCGGAAACATGAGGATGGTCCCCGCCACCCGCGGCAGAACCAGGTATCCCACAGAGTTAATACCCATCGCCTCTAGGGCATCAATCTGTTCGGTGACCTTCATGGTGCCCAATTCGGCGGCGATGGAGGCTCCGACCCTTGAGGCCATCACTAGGCCCGGTACCAGCGCGCACATCTCGAGCATCAGTGTCGGGACCACAATGGTGCCCACCGCATCCGAAGAGAGGATGACGTTCTGAAGCTGATAGGCCGTCTGGACGGTGACCACGATTCCTGCGAATGCCGAGGCCAGCATCACCACCGGGAATGCATTGAAACCAATGTTGACCGCCTGCTGGAGGGCCAGCCTGCGGTAGGTCCACGAGTCCCCGATGGCGCTGAAGGCCTTCGCCATGAACAGGCCGTAGTGGCCGAGCTGGTGGAGATGTCTGGCGATACCCTTCACGCCTTTGCTCGCGCGTGTTGCCAGAGAATGCGGGCGATCGCAGTTACGGAACTGGGACGCGCTCCCGCCTCAATGTTCTTCTTACCAATCAGCCAGGCCAGTTCCCATTGCCTGAACAGCGTCCTGTATGCCGAAAAGAGGGAGTTGGCGGGATCGTAAATGTGGGTCGCCTCGGAGGTTACTCCGTTAAGCTCGATTATCTGAAACTCCCGCCCCTCGGCCAGAAGCTCTGCCTTTGGCACCCTGAGGTCCAATCGCCCGAAATGAAATCCAGGGAAGTGATCGGCGATACTACTGATGGCTACCGTCAACGCGGGGGTGATCAGGGCTTGGCCGTCGACAAACAGTGCACCTCGGCAATGGGTCCCGAGTTCGACCAGTGGAACGGACTGGCCCTGCGCCGGGATGCTGTCCAACCGCGGCG
>JBLFXH010000217.1:0-5900 GCA_047611125.1 Rhodothermales bacterium | reverse complement strand
GTTGGCATTCTGTCCTACACGGCCAAGTACGCGTCTTCCTTTTACGGTCCGTTCCGCGAGGCACTGGACTCGGCTCCGCGCACCCTGAGCGGTGTCCCGGAAGACAAGAAGACCTATCAAATGAATCCGGCCAATGTGGCCGAGGCCATCCGCGAGGCTACGCTGGACGCTGAAGAGGGCGCCGACATGCTCATGGTCAAGCCGGGCCTCCCGTACCTTGATGTAGTCCGCGCTCTGCGTGAAACCGTCCCCGAGCTGCCGATTGCGGTGTACAACGTCAGCGGCGAGTACGCCATGATCAAGGCAGCCGCCGAGCGCGGCTGGTTGGACGAACGCTCAGCCGTGATGGAGACTCTTCTGGCTTTCAAGCGCGCCGGCGCGGATATCATTCTCACCTATCACGCCAAAGATGCCGCTCGGTGGCTGGCGTCTGACTGACATGGCCCTACAGATAGAAATAGAAAAGCCGCAGGGCGTTAGCGTCGCTGAGAAGGGTCGCGGCGCGACGGGCGAGGTGATCTACGCCGACACGCGGCTCTACATGCAGCTTCACGTGTTTGAGGCCGCCCCGCCGGTTGAGTCGCTGATTCCGGCGCTCGAGGAGGTCAACTTTCCGGGGGTTCTCTACGCAGATTTCCTGGATCCGCATTCGGTCGGCATCTTGACGTATGCCAAGGATCCGACTTGGTTTGTGGAGGGCTTTCGTCGCATCCTCCGAACGGCCCCGTTTTCCAAGATGCTCTCGCGCCCGGACATGACGCTATCGGGCCGGACGTATTCGATTGGCTACGAGCAAAATCTGGAAGACGTACTGCTGAAGCGGCCCATTCGTCATGCCTGCAACCCCGATTGGCCGTGGGCCATCTGGTACCCACTCAGGCGGTCGGGCGAGTTCTCGCTGTTGTCTGCCGATGAGCAGCGCACCATGCTGATGGAGCACGGAGGCATAGGCCGTGCGTACGGCAAGGCTGATCTCGGTCACGACGTTCGGCTAGCGTGTCACGGCCTGAACCGCGACGACAATGATTTTGTCGTGGCACTGGTGGGGAAGGAGCTCACGCCTATCTCGAAGATTGTGGAGCGCATGCGCAGTACCAAGCAGACAGCTGGTTACATCGAATCCTTGGGGCCGTTCTTCATCGGGCGGGCAGTGTGGCAGAACGCGGTCTACCCCGAATCCGATGGGAAATAATCGATTCCTCAATGCCTGTCGGCTAGAGCAAACGGACGCGACGCCCATCTGGCTCATGCGCCAGGCGGGCCGTTACATGCCCGAGTATCGGGCGATTCGCGCGGAGCAGTCCATGCTCGACGCCATCAACACGCCAGAGCTGGCCGCCGAGATCACGCTGCAGCCGATGAAGGCGTTCGACCTGGACGCTGCTATCATTTTTTCGGATATCCTGCCGCCATTGAAGGGGATGGGCCTGAGCCTGGATTTCGTCAAGGGTGTGGGTCCGCGACTGGACAACCCGGTTCGGTCCCGAGCGGATATTGACCGACTGAGCCAGCCACCCATGGCCGAGGTGATGGCCGGAACGCTCGAGGCCATTCGGCTGGTCAAGCGCGAATTGGCGTCAAGCGGCCGGCCGCTAATCGGATTTTCCGGGGCTCCCTTTACCCTGGCCAGCTACGCGGTGGAAGGCGGAGGCTCCAAGAGCTACGTGCACGCAAAGGGTTTGATGTACACCGACCCCGTTGGCTGGCACTCGCTGATGGAGAAGCTCACCGGGGTGGTGGCCGACTACCTGACCGAGCAGGCAAAAGCTGGCGCCGATGCCCTCCAAATTTTCGATTCCTGGGCCGGTGCGGTCGGGCAATTGGACTACGAAGAGTTTGTCCTCCCGTACACCCGCCGAGTGGTGGAGGCGGCCCAGAAGACGGGCTTACCGGTGGTCAATTTCAGCACGGGAACGGCCGGGTACCTACCGTCCGTAGCGTCAGCCGGCGGTGACGTGATCGGCGTGGACTTCCGCGTGCCCATCGACACGGCATGGGAGCAAATTGGGCATGACGTGGCAATTCAGGGCAATCTCGATCCCGTTGTTTTGCAGGCCCCGTGGCCAACTCTCAAGGCCGCTGCCGAAGATGTCCTGACCCGGGCAAACGGCCGACCCGGCCACATCTTCAACGTCGGGCACGGCATCCTCCCCGGCACGCCGGTCGATAACGTCCGCAGGTTGGTCGATTTCGTACACGAGTCCTCAGCGCGATGACGGCGCCGCGTATTGCGGTGATCGGGGCCGGCCTGACCGGTCTGACGGTGGCGTATCGTCTGGGGCAGTCAAGTCCCGGTTCCGAGGTGGTCTGCTTTGAGCGCGCGGGGCGCGTCGGTGGCAAGCTTAAGACCGAGTACACGGACGGCTTCACCATCGAACACGGGCCAGACGTATTCCTTGCCAGGAAGCCCTGGGCTAGCGAGCTGTGCCGAGAGCTTGAGTTGGAGACCATACCTACCAACCAAACGGTAAAAGGCAGCTTCATCCGCCGCGGAAATAGGCTTCATCCGCTTCCTGCGGGGTTCGGTGGCCTCGTTCCGACGTCTTGGTGGGGACTGGCGAGCACCTCGCTCCTCTCGCCATTGGCCAAGATCCGGCTTGCCCTGGAGCCGTGGATTCCTGCTGGATCTGGCGTCGGGGACGAATCACTCGGGGCCTTCGTCCGGCGTCGCTTGGGTAGGGAGACCTACGAGCGGCTGGTGCGCCCACTAATGGGAGGCATCTATGGGGGAAACGTGGACGCCCTTAGTCTGGAGGCCACGTTTCCTCAGTTTAGGGCCATGGAGAAAGAGCACGGGAGCCTGGTGCGCGCTGCCCGAAAGAGGCCTAAGACGGCGGGTTCCGTATTTCACACCTTGGCGGGAGGGATGCAGTCGCTCACCGATGCACTTCTGGCGGCGAGTGGAGCCGAGTTGCGCGTCGGATCCGAAGTGAAGCGCGTCTATCCCGACTCCAGCAGATGGATCGTCGAGGCCACCGAGAAGGACTCCTTTGACGCAGTCATCTGCACCGCCCCGGCCTACGCGGCCGCAGGGATGCTCTCGTCCCTCGACGAGGTGGCGGCTGTTTTGAACCAGATTCCCTACAACTCCTCGGCCGTTCTGACGCTCGCGTTCCGGGAAGACTCGGTACCGAGGGCGCTGGATGGCTACGGCTACCTGAATCCCGAGCAAGAGGGTAAGCCTGTTCGCGCCTGTACCTGGTCATCCAGCAAGATCCCCGGGCGGGCTCCGGAAGGAAGCGTTCTTCTGAGACTGTTCTTCGGCCGATCCCCTGACGATCCCTGGCTCACTGCCACGGACGGGGAGTTGATGGCCTGTGCCGCGGAGGAGTTGCAAGGCACCCTCGGCATCCAGGATAAACCCGAATTTCACCGCGTCCAGAGGTGGATCAGAGAGCAACCGGCGTATACCCTAGGGCACCCGGCAAGGATGGCCCAACTCGATTCCAGACTCAAAGACTACCCGGGACTTTTCCTGACTGGCGCAGCCTACCGGGGGGTGGGCATTCCCGACTGCGTGCGTCAGGCCAACGAGACCGCCCAATCTGCCACCACGTACTTACAAGGCGAATGAGAGACATCTCCAAATCGGTCGAACTGTTCAAGGAAGCCCAAACGCTCTTGCCCGGCGGAGTCGATTCCCCGGCACGCGCCTTTCGCAGCGTAGGCGGGCAGCCGCTCTTCATCGATCACGCCGAGGGCGCCCGGATGACCGATGTGGACGGCCATTCGTACATCGACTATGTGCTCTCCTTCGGCCCCCTGATTCTGGGTCATGCAGCGCCTGAGGTAGTCCGAGCGCTGGGCGTGGCGGCTGCCCGCGGGACCAGCTTTGGGGCGCCAAGTCCTCTGGAAGTCGAACTCGCGCGCCTGGTCCAATCGTTCATGCCAGCCATCGAAATGGTGCGGTTCGTGAACTCGGGGACCGAGGCTACCATGAGCGCAATCCGCGTGGCCCGTGCGTTCACCGAACGCGACAAGATCATCAAGTTCGAGGGCAACTATCACGGCCACGCTGACATGCTGCTGGTCCAGGCGGGGTCAGGTGTCGCGACGCTAGGCTTGCCGGACTCTCCGGGCGTACCCAAGGAAACCGTCTCCAATACCATCGTCCTCCCGTACAATGACCTGGACGCCGTCGAGCGTTGCCTGGAGGCGCACAAGGGGCAGGTTGCCGCCATCATCATGGAGCCCGTGGCGGGCAACATGGGCGTTGTGCCCCCTGTGGACGGATACCTCGAAGGCATCCGCGCGCTGACCCGCGACGCCGATACCCTGCTGATCTTCGACGAGGTGATGACCGGCTTCAGAGTCCACCCAGGTGGCGCCCAAGCTCTCTATGGAGTGACGCCAGACTTGACTGCGCTGGGCAAAGTCATCGGCGGCGGGCTTCCCGTTGGTGCCTATGGCGGGCGTCGGGATATCATGGAACTGGTCGCCCCGTCTGGCCCAGTCTATCAAGCAGGCACCCTATCCGGAAATCCCCTGGCTATGACCGCCGGCATTGTCACGCTGCGAGAGCTGCAGCGAGAGGGAGTCTGGCAGGGAATCGCCCGAAATACCGAACGCATTGCTGACGCTATCGCCACGGCGGCCGGCGAGGCCGGCGAGACTGTGACGCAGACCCGGGTAGGGACCATGTTCTGCACCTATTTCGCTGCGGGCCCGATCACCAACTGGACCTCGGTGAAGACCGCCGACACGGACCGGTTTGGGACGTTCTTCAGGGCGCTCCTGGAGGAGGGCGTTTACCTGCCACCCTCGCAGTTTGAGGCCTGTTTCGTATCCTCGGCGCACGGAGAGGTCGAAATCGAAGCCACCTACCACGCCGCCTCCGTGGCTTTCAAGAGCCTGAGCCGATGAAGACTGCGGTCCTGATGCTGAATTTCGGGGAGCCAGAGGCTCCCACCATGGAGGAGGTGGTTCCGTTTCTGGAGCGCATTTTCTTCAGCAACGCCCCCCTGGAACGGTTTCCCACCGAGGAAGCCCGAAGGGCGCGGGCCGCGCAGCTGGCTCAGGCCAGAGCACCCGGGCTCATTGCGGACTACGAGCGCATCGGCGGATCTCCGTTGAACGCCCAAGCGAGGGCAGAGGCCCAGGCGCTTGAGACAGAGCTGCGGCGAAGAGGGCACGACGTCAGCACCTACCTCGGCATGCAGTTCACCGAGCCGTCTATTTATTCGGCCGTGGCCGCCGCGCGGGAAGAGGGCATGGAGGCGATGATCTCGCTTCCCATATACCCGATCTGCGGGTTCTCCACCAACGTCGCGGCCATGCGCGCCGTTCGGGAGGCTACTCAAGACATGAACTGGGAGGTGCCGGTTCACGAGTTGACCGCTTGGCACCACGACAGCGCGTACACCGCCTATCGTACCGAGAACATTCGCAGCTATGCGGCCGCGGAAGGCCTCGATCTAATGGATCCGGATACGCTGCTCTATTTCTCGGCGCACGGCACGCCAATCAAGTACCTGGATCTAGGCAGCCGGTACGATGGATACGTAGAGGAACACTGCGAACGCATCGCCCATCTGCTGGGAGACGTCCCGTACACCCTCGGGTATCAGAACCACAGCAATCGCGGCATCGCTTGGACGGAGCCTGGCAATGAGTCGCACCTTCCCACAGTGAAGGCAAAGCGATTGGTGGTGGAGCCGATTAGCTTCATCCACGAACAGTCCGAGACATTGGCCGAGTTGGACCTGGACTTTCGGGAGGAAGTCGAGGCGCTGGGAATGACCATACACCGGGTGCCGACACCTTCGGACCACGCCCGGTTGGCCGATATTCTGGGCGATCTTGTAAAGCCGTTCCTGCGCGGAGATTCGCCGTTGACGGCTGGCCTGCATCCCTGTCGGTGCAGCCCTGGAGCCGTGTGCACAAACGGCCATCGTGAAGTG
>JBLFXH010000216.1:0-5918 GCA_047611125.1 Rhodothermales bacterium | reverse complement strand
CTGCCTCCGAGCCGACTCCCGAAGCCGCAGTCGCGTGGGCCCGAACGCTGACCTATAGAGCAGACACGCGGGAGTCCAGCTTTCCGGTAGCGGCAGTCCTTCGTACATCCTCCGGGCGGTGGCTGCCCGGCGTAAATGTGGAACACGCCGATTGGGCGAGCATTCTCTGCGCCGAACGAAATGCGGTCGGAACGGCGGTGACTTTTGGAGAGCGTCCGGAAAGGACCCTCGCCCTGACGTGCCCGAAAGCTCCCGGCGCATCCCCGTGCGGCGGATGCCGACAAATCCTGGCCGAACTCGCCCCCGACGTGACAGTTTGGATGGATCAAGGAGCGACCAAGCCTTTGGGCATGTCGCCCGGTGAGCTTTTGCCCCTGGCGTTCTCAGGCGACGCCCTGAACAACTGATTCCAACCCGGTTACACGCTCTTGATGATATTTCAACTCGCCCTATTCGCACTCGGCCTGGGAGTGCTGTATGTGGGTGCGGATTGGTTGGTAAAAGGAGCGTCCTCCCTAGCGTTGGACCTCGGTATTCGACCGCTGGTTGTGGGACTTACCGTGGTCGCGCTTGGCACATCGATGCCGGAGCTTCTGATCAATGTGGTTGCCGTTTGGGAGGACCAGGATGCGATGGCCATCGGCAACATCATTGGGTCAAATATCGCCAATATTGCACTGATCCTGGGCGTCACGGCTCTGGTTCTCCCCCTCACTGTCCAGCCGGACGCCCTGAAGAAAGAGTACCCCATGATGCTGGGGGTCACGCTGCTTTTCTGGTTCCTGGCCAGTCAGGGGGATGGAATCAGCCGACTTGACGGCGCGATCTTGATTTCATGCCTGCTGGCCTTCATGGTCTACATCCTGAAGACTGCCCGGCGACGTCCCCCAGGATCCGTCGAGATCCCGACCGCAGTTGAAGAAAGCCCGGTCGATGGCAGCTTCCTCGCAAAGATGGCGACCACGACCTGGGGACGCTCGCTCTATGTGATCGTCGGCATGGTCCTACTGGCAGGGGGTGCCAACCTCATGGTGGGGTCTGCGGTCACCATCGGCGAGATACTCGAAATTAATCCCGCCGTAGTTGGACTCACCGCCGTGGCCATTGGCACGAGCCTCCCCGAGTTGGCTGCATCCCTTGTTTGTGCCCTACGTGGCGAGGCCGACATGTCCGTTGGGAACGTGCTCGGTAGCAACATGCTAAACATCATGTTCGTGGTTGGCCTAGTCGCTATGATCAAACCCATGGCCGTTGATCAGGAGGCGCTGGATATGCACTTTCCTGTCATGGTTGGGTTCACGATCCTACTGTTTCCCGTGGCCTGGACAAAATTCAGGATCAATCGCCCCGAAGGAGGCCTGCTCCTGGCTGGCTTTTTCACGTACTTCGTCTTCCTGCTGTACCCCTACTTCTAGTCTCAATGCGCCTATTCGCACTCTTGCTGGTATTTGGTTTGGCGACTCCCTCCTTTGCCCAGGAGGCGAGGGTCAAGTACTGGGTCTTCATGGCGGACAAGATTGACGTTGCGGCCAAGGCGGCTCCGGCGTTAGAAGTCACGGAGCGAGCTAAAGTCAGGCGGTCGCGACGAGCATCGTCCGTGCGCGGCACCCCCGACGTTCCAGTCTCTAAGCGGTATCTGCGCGCGTTGGAAGACCTGGGAGCAGAGCCTGTTTTAGAGAGCCGGTGGTTGAACGCAGTATCGGCATGGATGACCACGGAGCAGGCTCGGCGCGTGGCCCGACTAGCATTCGTTTCTGGGGTCCGACCGGTTGGAGTGTTGCTTGCGCCCGAGGAGACAGCCGGCGTCGATGCGGGCAGTGGTCCAGCTTTCGGCCCGGCGCCTTTCGGAGCGGCGCAGCGCCCTGGCGCACCTGCCCAGCGGTTGGACTATGGACTTTCCTTTACCCAACTGGACCTTATCCGCGCCATTCCGGGCCTTGAAAACGGTCTGAGTGGAGCGGGCGTGATGCTCGGAATCATTGACACCGGGGCCGGAGATCTGACGCAGACCTCGATTGCGCCCATCGTCAACAGCGGGCGCCTGGTGGGCCAGCGAGACTTCACGGGATTCCCGGATGACGGGAGCCGGCACGCACTGGCTGTATTGAGCATCGCGGCGGGCTTCGATCCGGGAGAATTGATTGGCCCTGCCTACGGCGCCCAGATCATTCTAGCCCGAACCGAATACGCGCCGACCGAGACCAACCAGGAGGAGGACAGCTTTGTCGCCGGTATCGAGTGGATGGAAAGCCAGGGCGTAGACGTGGTCAACATTTCTCTGGGCTATTCGGAGTTTGACCCGGGCCAGCACAGCTACACCTACAGCGACATGGATGGAGATACTGCCATCACGACGCGGGCTGCCGACTTTGCCGCATCTCTAGGTGTAACGGTGGTGAACAGCGCCGGCAATGCGGGAAACGCATCCTGGTTCTTTGTGACTTCCCCCGCCGACGGCGATTCCGTGATCACCGTAGGTGCTGTGGACCGCAACAGCGCGGTGGCTAGCTTCTCGGGACACGGCCCGACCTTTGACGGCCGTATCAAACCGAACGTCAGCGCGATGGGTGTCTCGGTTCGGTTCGCGACTCGGACCGCCTATTCGTCGGGTAACGGGACCTCGTTTTCCAGCCCAATGGTCGCGGCCATTGCTGTCCAGATGTTGGAGGTGAATCCAAACTTGGGCCCGATGGACATCCTTCAGATTCTGCAGGAAACGACTCACGAGTCCGCAGAACCCAATTTCCAGGCGGATAACTCCCGCGGCCACGGAGTCATCAACGCCCAGGCCGCGCTTGCCGCCGCGGCCGTCTTCATCGGAACCGAGGATCAGGTCACGCCGGGATTACTGTCTGCGGTCGCCTATCCGAATCCATCGAATGGGTCCGCCACGTTGCGCCTCGATCTAGAATCCACCAGTCCCGCCGAGATTGCGGTGTATGATCTCATCGGTCGCCGCGTCGGGCTGAGCACCTTCGGTTCACTCGCGGCCGGAACACACCTGCTCGAGGTGCCCCTCCCCGCCGGCGCCTCGGGCTGGTACGGCTACCGGATAACCACCGGCACCGCATCCACCTTCGGCTCAATCTCCGTCATTCGCTGACATGTCCCTCTCCTTCGGTCTTTCTCTCTGGATTCTAGTCGGGCTTGGCCTTCTGGCCGCGGCCGGCGCGGTCTGGATGTACCGAGGAACGGTGCCACGCATCGAGGGAGCGAGTCGGTATGTGCTCACCGGACTGCGATTTCTGAGCCTCGGCCTACTGATTTTCCTGCTAGTCGAACCACTGCTGACGCGCACCGAGGAAGAGTCTGATCGGCCGGTTATTGGCGTCCTTCTGGACGATTCTCAAAGTCTCGCGGTCGCGGTAGGTGACTCGGCCGCGTCTGCACAGGTGATGGCCGATGCCCTTGCCTCGCTCGCGGCCGGATTGCCGGGGGCGGACTTGCGCCTGTTTCGGTTTGGTGGGCGGGCCGAAGGGGTTGGCAGCCTTTCGGACCTCGACTCGACGCGCTTCTCGCAGGGTAGAACAGACATTGCCGGCGCGCTTAGGGAGGCAGCCGCCAGTCTCGAGTCCGATAATTTCCAGGGACTCGTTTTACTCTCGGATGGACGCTACAACACCGGCCAGAATCCGCTGCACACGGCGGATCGATTCCCCGTACCTATCCACACCGTCACCCTGGGCGACACCACCTCACGGCGGGACGTCCAGATCCGGCGGGTCCTGACGAACGAAGTAGCCTACCGCGACGTGGCCTTGCCCATGGAGGTCGGCGTGCGTCATGACGGCTTCGGCGGCCAGCGGGTGACCGTCCGAGTGATGAATCGGGGCGCAGTGTTGAGTCAGAAGCAGATCGTGCTCCCTCTCCAGCCAGGTGAGACCGCCGTCCGACTCGAGGTCGTTCCCGACACCACGGGACTAGTGCGCTACGACGTATCGGTCAGCCGGTCTAGGGACGAGTTCACCTACCGCAACAACGCCCAGTCGGTCACCATCCGGGCCCTTGAATCCCGCCAGCGCATCCTCCTACTTGCCGGCGCGCCGGATCCCGATCTGACGGCCGTGCGCATGGCGCTGGGCGCAGACGATGCGATGCAGGTTGAACTGATGGTCCGAAGCCCTGCCGGCGGCTACTTCCAAGGTGCCTTTCCTGACCCGGTAGACTTCGATCTTCTGATTCTGCAAGGATATCCAAGTACGGGTACAAGCACCGCGGATCTTGACCGCATTGCGGCGGCCGTGCAGGATGACACTCCAGTGCTGTTTCTCCTAGGTCCTACCACCGATCTACGCCTGATGCAGCGCCTTGGGCCTGCACTCCCCGTCCAGCCTCGCGCAATCAGAAACGGCCGTATCGAAGGCGTTGCGGTGCTGACCGGAGCCGGAAGCCAGCATCCGATCTTCGACCTGACTGGAGGTGTGCCAGGCGATGCCTGGACTGTCCTCCCCCCGCTTACCGTCACTGACGTCACCTGGCAGAGCGCTCCGGATGCACAAGTCCTGGCAACGGCAGCCATTCGGAATGTCCCGCTGGACGATCCCGTTGTTGTACTCAGACGCCGCTCTGGATCCAGGAGCGCGGCCCTGCTGGCCTATGGGGGCTGGCGCTGGAATAACCTGCCTCCGAGTCTAGAAGTCTATGATCCGGTCTGGCAAGGACTGATTGGAAACCTCGTACAGTGGCTCGCGGCTCCCGAGGATGATCGCCCGGTCCGAATTCGGCCTGCCTCCACTGTCTTCGAGGGTGGTGAGCATGTCGAGTTTTACGGCCAGGTCTACGACCAGAGTTCGCAGCCGGTCACGGGCGCCACGGTAGACATCGACGTCCGGACTCCGAACGGAGACATCCTTCCATTTGCGATGCGATCGATCGGCTCAGGACGGTACCGCGCCGATGCCGGGACACTTCCGGAAGGCACCTACACCTACAGCGCGTCCGCGTCATCGGACAACCAGGACCTGGGCGCAGACCGCGGCACGTTCTCGGTCGGTGCACTGGCCCTTGAGTTTCGCGACACCCGCGCAGACGCCGCCCTGATGCGCCAACTGGCCATTCGATCCGGCGGAGAAGCGGTCTTCCCCACCGATGTGGCCGCGCTAGCGAGCGCCATGGTCGCTTCGGGTGACATCGCTCCCCGGCAACGCGTTGTGACCTCCTCCATTCGGTTGTGGCACCGCTATCCGTTCCTGGCCGTCATCATGGTGCTCCTCACACTCGAGTGGTTTATGCGAAAGCGCCGAGGCTTGGTCTGACGGCCCGTCTGCCTGCTCGACCCTTTGGTATATTGCGAGGTTAAACCTGCCGCCTATGACCGTAGCTGAAGCCCTCGTAGAGACTGTCGATGCCGTCGAACTCCCGCAAGGACTCGATGAGACCACGCCTTCTTTTGAGGCATTCCTGGTAGCGCTTCGCCGCCACCTGCACGCGCACCCCGAGTTGGGTCTCCATGAGTTCGAGACCTCCCGATTCATTCGCGAAGTCCTGGAGCGGCATGGACTGACGGTGGTCGGCCCCCTGGCGCGTACGGGGCTCTACGTAGACATTGTTGGTGATCTGCCCGGCCCCATGGCGGCCTACCGCGCCGACATCGACGCGCTGCCCATCCACGACCGAAAGGATGTGCCCTACAAGTCGCGCAACGAGGGCGTGGCGCATCTCTGCGGTCACGACGCCCACACGACCATTGGAATTGGCGCCGCCTTGTTGCTGAATGCCCGCCGGGGACAGCTAAAGGGCACCGTGCGCGTATTCTTCCAGCCGAACGAAGAGGGCATTCCGAGCGGTTCGCCTCTCATGATTCGCGATGGTGTCATGGAAGGCGTGGATACCGTCCTGGCGTCCCATGTCGATCCCACTGTTCAGGTGGGTCGATTCGGTTTGATTACGGGTGCCGCCACGGCGTCCGCCGATCGATT
>JBLFXH010000215.1:0-5934 GCA_047611125.1 Rhodothermales bacterium | reverse complement strand
CCGAGTTTGCCAAGGTCCTCGATGTTCTCGTCAATCTTGCCGACCCGGTCCTGCAACTCATCGTAGTAAGAGGTGGGCACGTGCAGAAACTCTATCCCTCGACTTCGGAGTTCAGTGACGGTCTTCAGGATATCGTCGGTGGCCATGGCCACGTGCTGAACACCCGGCCCGTCGTAGAACTCCAGGTACTCCTCGATTTGGCTCTTCTTTTTCCCCTTGGCTGGCTCGTTGATCGGAAACTTGATCCGGTCATTACCGCTGGCCATGACTTTGGACATAAGCGCCGTGTACTCGGTCGAAATGTCGCTGTCATCGAAGGAGACCAGATTCCTGAAACCCATCACGTCTGCGTAGTAATCCACGTACGTGTTCATCTCACCGAGCTCTACGTTGCCGACACAGTGGTCGACGTATTTCAGGCCGATTGGGTCTGCCTTCCAATGGGGGTTGGACCAGGCCTTGAACCCAGGCATGAACAGACCCTTGTAGTTCTTGCGCTCGACGAAGGTGTGGATGGTCTCGCCGTAGGTAGCGATGGACGCCATGATAACCACGCCGTGCTCGTCTTCGATGGTGAAGGGCTCCCGCACCGGCTTTGCGCCTCGGCGTACGGTCTCTTCGAACGAATAGGTGGCATCGTCAACCCAGAGTGCGATGTCGCGTATGCCGTCTCCGTGGCGCAAAACATGCTGGCCGATCACGCTGTGCCGATCCATCCCGGAGGTAAACACGAAGCGAATCTTGTCCTGCTGGACAAGGAAGCTGGTCGAGTCTTTGGTACCCGTCTCGAGTCCGCGATAGCCGACAATCTCGAAGCCAAACGCGGCTTGATAGTAGTAGGCTGCCTGTCGCGAGTTGCCGACGAAGAACTCAACGTAGTCCGTGCCGTTGAGCGGCAGGAAGTCCTCAGCCGTAATCGGTGCCTCAGGAACGAGCGTATCAGGGTGCGCCATGGAGCCAGGGTTGCTTTGGTGAACAATCGCGATTTACACCCGGATTGACACCATCAAGTTTCACGGCCTGGCAAACAGATCTCGGCAATGCCCCGGTGTGCAGGCCATTTATATGGCGTGCCTAACCCCGGGGTGAACAATATACGGCGCGAGGCCTCGCGGGCTATCTAAAGGTCAGGGGTGATGCGCCACGCCACATCCCCGGCAAACATTCTTCGGCAAAGAAATTCCGACATGTCTAGCAAGTGGACCACGCTCTCCAGCAGGTATCTCCTCAAGCGCCGCTGGATGAATCTCCGAATGGATCACGTCAGGCTGCCAACCGGGGCAGAGATAGAGGAATTCCACGTGTTGGAATATCCGGATTGGGCAGCGGTCATCTGCATCCGAACGGATGGCAAGTACGTAATGGTGGAGCAGTTTCGTTATGGCGTTGGTCAGGACAGCATAGAGTTCGCGTCTGGCGCCATCGATCCAGGGGAGTCCCCGGAGGCTGGCGCTAGGCGAGAGCTACTCGAGGAAACCGGCTACGAGGCAGATAAACTGCACTTTCTTGGGGCATTTGCACCCGACCCATCGAAACACACCAACTTCGCTCACCTATACGTTGCCACCGATGCTCGCCGCGTCGCTGAGCCCACCCTCGACGAAGGGGAGGACCTTAGGGTTCTCACGCTGACAAGGGAAGAACTGGAAACCGCCATTGCCTCCAATCAGATCATCCACGGAATCCACATCGCAGCTCTCTGGCTGGCGGAAAGGAGGGGGCTCATTGGTTAAGAGGCTTTCGGTCGCTATAGCACTGGTCTGGGTGATTGCCGGGTGTGGCGCCCGCCTCCCGGAGGTGGAGTCCCTTCAGGTGGAGCAACCGTCCTGGGATTCGCTTCTGGTGGTACTTCGCTTTGAAAAACCCGCGTCTATCGCGGCCACTCCGCTCCGTCCCAGGCATGTGATCGTCACGCTCTTTGATGCGAACTACGACACGCTCTCCACCGGGCGGGACTCCATCCTGTTTGTTCCGGATGGGTCGTTGGGTCCAAATGAGCCAGTTCTGGTGGAAGCCTGCGGAGTGTTTGATGCAGGGTCTGTCTGCGAGCAGCGTCCCATTCATGCATCTCCGAAGAGGATCGATACGGAATTTGAGGTCACCTATCCCTTGGATCCCGACGAGATGGCCCGCGGGAGGTACCAGCTGAAACCTCGCCTGCGCAGGGCCCGATTCGGTGCGAGCGACTGGGAGGACGTGGAGGGTACCATTCCTGATAGTGTCGAGGCCTTGATCCGGGTTCTGGATACAGAGGATCAGGGAATCCGCATACCGATGCGTCTGACAGGCGGCCGATTTGACCTGCGCCAGGCAGCGGGGTACCGAGACTATCGATTCTATCTGCTTTCCGCCTTCCGCGAGCATGGCGAGGCAAACGTCGAATTCCGCCTGGTGACCAAGTACAGGAATGGTCCGCTGACGGTTGGGTCGAAGGTGGTGCGCGTCATTCGCAAGAGCGAAGAGGAGCAGGCCTCCGAGGTGAGTCGCTTGGCCGAGGCTGCCGGCAACCGGTTGCTCGATGCGCTCTCCGGGACGTCAGCCGGTCGCCGGGCCTATGTCTTTGTGAATGAGTGGGAGTACCTGACGGACACCGGTCGGTACAGCGCAGAGATTGAGCTGCACTGGCGGCCGCTGGGCCGAAGGAACTGGCGCGAGCTCGTGGGCCAGCTAGAGACGGGCGAGAAAGGCGATCGCGCCCGGTTCAGCCTGAAGCGGGCCAATGATGAGGCCCAGCGGAGATGGCGAGACGAAGTGACCGGCGATGTTATGTCACTGGGCAATTTGAAACCGCCTGAATCAGGCGGCGACGCGGGTGAGGGCGGCCGGTAGGCTCCATGGCCGAGGTCAGGTATCCTGCCTGCTGGAAGGGCTATTCAGAATCTGGAAGAGGACCGGGAGGCGCATCTTGACCGCAACCGCCTGGCCACCGGAGCGACCCGGCATGAAGAGGGTCTTCCTAAGGGCGTTCACCGCCGCCGAGTCGCACATAGGGTGGAGCGACTTGTAGATCTCAACGTTCGAGGCCCGGCCATCCGCCTCGACCACGAAATCCAGAACGAGTCTGCCTTGAACCCCGGCATCGATGGCACTCTGGGGGTACACGATATTGATGTAATAGGCTCCCAGGCCTCCCTTGATTTCGGGCATCGTCTCGGCTGCAGCCAGCACGAGGCGTTCTACTCGCTGGACGCGGCTGCGCGCGGCATCAGTCTCCTCAGTACCGGGGTCTTCAGCCTGCGTGTCGATGTTGCCGGAGCCTTCTATAGGCGCGACGGGGACTACGGTCTCCCGAGGGACAGGAGGGGCATCCGCAAAGAAAATGCCCGGAGTCTGGGACAGTCCCTCCTCAAAGCGGACGTTTTCGAGTGCGATGATCTGGTCCTTCTTGATCACCTGCCATCCGACGCGGTCCGGGCCCAGGCTTGGAAGCGGCAGGAGTGTCATCACGAGAGCCAGGGCCGTGGACGTAGCCAAGGCCGCCAGGAAACGACTGGTGTAGGCCTGGTTTCGCTCTCGAACCGATCGCGATGGTCTCACTGGAGGGAGGGTGCTCAGCGGGGGATACCAAACCGACGATACCCGTGATTATTGGCACGTTCGATTCCGGATTAGGTTGCAGCGCACCCTCGCTGGTGCGGATCTTGGAGACATGGTAACTGCTCTCTTGGTCCAGGAAAAAGGCAAAACCCCCCGCGTTTCTGTGGAGCGCATACCGCTCTCGCGCCTTCCTGACGGCGATGTAGAGGTCAGCGTGGAGTGGTCTAGCCTCAACTACAAGGATGCCCTCGCCCTCACGGGCCGAAGCCCAATCATCCGGGGAGAGTTCCCATTCATCCCAGGCATCGATCTGGCAGGTATTGTCGCGGCCTCAACAGACGACCGTTTTCGTGAGGGAGACCGGGTCCTCCAAACGGGCTGGGGACTGGGTGAGACACGCTTTGGCGGATACGCCACACACGCACGGCTTCTCGGCGATCATCTCGTCCACATCCCGGACAGCCTTTCGACGCGCGACGCCATGGTGATAGGTACCGCGGGCTTCACCGCTATGCTCGCCGCCCAGGCCGTGGAAAAGGGAGGGCTGGCGTCTGGACCTGTTGTGGTGACGGGAGCCTCCGGTGGCGTCGGCAGCTTTGCCGTGGCGCTGCTCAGCCGGCTGGGGCACGAAGTGGTGGCATCGACGGGATCTGGGGATTCCTCCTATTTGAAGCTCTTGGGTGCCAGCTCCATCATGCCTCGTTCCAGCCTGGGATCGGGGGCCCGACGTGCCCTAGACTCTGCAAAATGGGGAGGGGCGGTGGATAGCGTAGGTGGAGCCACCCTTGAGGCGTTGATCTCGCAGGTAGGTGTCCGCGGATCCATTGCCGCCTGCGGGCTGGCAGGAGGCAGCGATGTGTCTACCACTGTATTTCCGTTCATTCTCCGAGGGGTCTCCCTGCTCGGAATAGACAGCAACACCTGCCCGACTGACTTGCGCGTGGCCGCCTGGAATCGGTTGGCGGAACTGGTGGACACCGATCTTTTGGACCTGCTCGCTAGCGAGACGGATCTGGAGCATCTTCATGCCGAGGCCGTTTCGCTGTTGGACGGCCAAAACCAGGGGCGAACGGTGGTGCGATGTCAGGCGTAACTCGATCAGTGTGGCAGTCCCGTTCTGTCGATGCTCGGTCCGCCGACGTGTGTATCGTGGGAGCCGGGATTCTTGGAGCGTCCGCGGCTTGGTGGCTGGGGCGCTTGCGCCCTGGCCTGCGGGTTGTGCTCCTGGATGCGCGTTGGCCGGCCTATGGCGCCAGCGGACGCAACGCCGGTTTTCTCCTCCAGGGAGCCGTCACGGATTACGTGTCGGACATTGCCCTCTACGGACCGGATCGGGCACGCCGCCTCAGGTCCTTCACGCACGAGAACCGGGATCAGCTTCTGGCCGAGATCCCGCCGGATTCATTTGCCTTCAAGGCGTCCGGGAGTCTTGTCGTGGCCGGAGACGCAGGCGAGGAGGAGCGTCTGGTTGAATCTGCGGCGCTCATGGAACGGGACGGGTTTCCGGCCGAAGTGCTGACGGGTGTCGAGGTCAATGCACGTCTTGGGTCGCGCGGATACCTATCGGGGCTCCTGCAGTCCTCCGGCGGGATGCTCAATCCGGGTGATCTGGTTTCACAGTTGGTGGCTCGCTCAGGTGCACAGGTGAAGACCCGAAGTCCTGCCCTGTATCTGGACGAACGGGAGGTGGAGGGCGCGGAATTCCGGGTGGAGGCTGAGCGGGTGATAGCCTGCGCAGGCCCGTGGCTTCCTCAACTGCTGCCCGGGGCTTCCGATTGGGTGCGGCCTGTACGGGCACAGATGCTGGCACTCCAGCCCGAGGCCCCGCTCCGGCTTGATTTGCCCATCTATACGCACGAGGGATACTACTACCTTCGGCCTGATGGCGCGGGCAGGATTCTGGTCGGCGGTGCACGGCACCTTCACGCGGCTGGCGAAGTAGGTTTTCGGGACGTCACCACACCCGCGCTGCAGGAAGATCTGCTGGCTTATGCCCAGACGCACTTCCGGGGCCTCGATGGGGCTAAGGTGGTTGCGCGTTGGGCAGGCACGATGGGGTTCTCGCCGGACGGGCTGCCCGTGATCGGCGTCGGTCCCCGCGGTGTGCTAGTGGCCACAGGCTTCACGGGACATGGGATGGCCTACGGTTTTAGGGCAGGGAGGCTGTTGGCGAACCTTGCGCTGGGCATTCCCGATGAGGCGGCCGACCTCTTTTCGCCGGAGCGGTTCCGGGGGTAGACGGGCGGCAGCGCTAGGCCTTGTCACTAAGCCGTGTCACTAAGCCGTGTCACTAAGCCGTGTCACTTAGCAGTGGTCTTTCGCCAGTCGATGCGGGCTTGCGCCACCAGGGCGCCCTCTGCCGTCTGGATTTCGTACAGCCATCCGGAGTCGGTCCCG
>JBLFXH010000214.1:0-6066 GCA_047611125.1 Rhodothermales bacterium | reverse complement strand
GGCTGGTCCGGTTGGTGGAACGATGTCTGAAGCGGGAGCCGTCGGAGCGGTTCGAGTCTGGCAGTGGTCTGCTTGAGGCCATGGCCGCAGCCGGACTTGCTTCCTCGGGATTGGTGTCGTCCGGGCATTTGCGAAAATGGGCACCGGCCTACTTGGCAGGTTGCCTAGTGGCAGTGGTCCTTGGAGTCCTGATCTGGCAGGGGGCCGGTTCTGCGCGGCCGGCAAGGTATTCAGGTCCGCTAACGGTGGCGGTGCAGCCGTTCGCGGATCTGACAGCGGGGGGGAAGAGTGCTGGCATTGCCGAAGGTCTCGCGGCGGACTTGCTGACTAGGCTGGGCGGCCTTCCCGGGTTGCGCCTGATTCGATCGAGGAAGGTGGGCCCCGATCGGTTGAAGGCATACGGGGACTCTTTGTCAGCCCAGTACTTTGTGACCGGCCACGTGCAGAGTGATCCCGAGAACCTGCGCGTCTTCGCAAGCCTCTATGACGTGGCTGATGGGAGTCTTCGGTGGACGGGCTCTTTTGATCGCGCTGCTGATCGCCCCCTGGACGTACAGTCCGAGATTGCCGAGGCGATCGTCGGGAAACTAGCACTGGAACTGACCCAGGATGATCTTGCGCAACTTGGACGGGAGAATGGCCCGAACCTTTTGGCTCAGGATGCCTACCTGCGTGGGATGTCCCTGGTGCTGAATCGGACACCTGGCGATCTCGCGGCGGCGGCGGCCCACTTTTTTGAGTCCACCCAACTGGATCCGAACTTCCCTGACGCCTGGTCCGGATACGCCTACTCCCGAATGCTGGAGGCGGGGACTGCCTACTCCCCGGAGAAGGGTTCCGACGACTACGAAGATGCACGAGCTGCCGCTCTTCACGCCCTCCGATTGGATCCGCGACAGGCGCTGGCGATGACGACGCTGGCGTCCATCTACTCCGAGTTTGACTGGGATGTGGAGAAGGCCGATTCCGCGTTTGCATTGGCTATTGCGGAGAACCCGAACTCCGCGGAGGCCCGGCATCTCCACGCATCGCACCTGGCAGAGTCCGGGCGGCTACAGCTAGCCCTCGCCGAGCAACGACTGGCCGGACTGCTGGACCCGGAGTCCCTGATTCATCCCACAAATCTGGGACTGATTCAGTTCTATCGCCGCGACAACGAGGCGTCTCTGCGCGCATTTGACGAAGTGATAGAGCGCGACCCGACGTTCTATATGGCTCACCTAAATCGGTCACTTCTGATGGTGGCTATGGGACAACCGGAGGCATCACTGGAGTCGCTGTCGAAGGCGGAGCGACTCGTGGGACCCCAGCCGGTGGTCCGCTCCCTTCAGGCGTCTGCGTTGGCAGCGGCGGGAAAAGAATCCGAATCGCGCGAGATCCTGGCAGAACTCTCGGAGCTGGCAGAGACCCGATACGTCTCCGCGCCGCTCTTCGCCCAGATCTATCTCGCGCTGTCGGACACATCGCGGGCGTTGGATTACCTGGAACTCGGACTTCGCGACCATGACGTCTACCTGACCGTCATGAGGCCTTGGCCATTCCTGGATGTGGTTCGCGACAACCCGCGGTTTCAGCGGGTTCTGGAAGGGATGGGCCGCGAGTAGGTCTCTCCTGCACCATTTTCGTCAAACTAAAAGAACCTTCACTTGGCGGTCTCAGAACCTCGACGTATTATCTGTGACTGCTCAAAAAGCACGCGTGCCCGTGGCTCAGCTGGATAGAGCGCCTGGCTACGGACCAGGAGGTCGGGAGTTCGAATCTTCCCGGGCACACAAAAACCCTGATTGGGCCTTCGGCCTCGTCAGGGTTTTTTGTGTTCGGGAAGATTTGAGCCACTGAAGGGGGTTTGGGACGAGGCGCGCTGAAAGCGGGCCGACTCACGGAGCGACTGAAACAAGCAATTGGCCGAGCATCGCCGCCAGATTCTCAGAAGCCTTTGCGACGCTGGACCCCTAGCGACTGGTCCGCCCGCGTGGGCCCGGTTCGAAAGAAATCCCAGAGATAGGCCAGGTATCCTTTATGGATGACCCGCAGCGGAAGCACCTTGTTCAACTCTCGGTGCAGTTCGGGCAAGCGGTCTGCTGGCACTGACGGATAGAGATGATGCTCCAGGTGGTAGTTCTCATTGATCAGAAAGAACCGAAGAATGGGCCCGGGCGTGACCGTGCGGCTGGCCGTCAGCGGGTGGCTGGAGTCCGTGCTTCCGTGCTGTGACAGGCCGCGCACATTGATCATGAAATTGGTGATCAAGAGGGGGATGGCCCAGGCCAGAATCAGAAGTGAGACCGGGACCAGGTAGACGGCCATCGCGCTCGCCAGAAGGACGCCTGCGTACTCCTGGGCAATCCGGCGGCGCTCCTCCGCGCTGCCGTACTTCCACGACAGGATGGGCAGCGCGACCACATAGATGAACGTGGCCCAGATCAACCGATTAATCTGGAGGAGCCAGACCGCCCGATCGCTTTCCACGTAATTTCGATAGTCATCCGGGTCATCTTCGTGGCCCAAGTGCCTGTGATGTCGGATGTGCATGACCTTGTAGGAGGTAGCCGATATCCCACCCATGGTGGCGAGAAGTGCCCCCAGGATCCGGTTTCCCCAACTGGATTGGACCAGGAGCCCGTGGATGGCCTCATGGATCAGCAGGAAGTAGGCATTGAGTGCGGCTGCCACGAGCAGGATGCCTCCACCATAGGCAAGCAGGGTGGCCCAAGCAGGCCAGCTGGCACCCGAGGCATGGATAATCAGGACGATTCCGCATGCCTGCAGAACAGGAAACATGGCATAGTGCAGCCAACGCATGGTGCCAGGGCGTTGCAAGTCCGAGAGCTTCTCTTCCACCGGAGCCAGAGCCGTTCTCCACGATTCGGGGATGTCTGAATGGTCAGGGTGCATGGGTTGTCAGGATCTGGTTCAGTAATTCGGGGTCTCCTTGAAGGACGCTGGCCTTGAGATCCCCCGGGCGCTTGTGCCCAAACAGGTACTCCCAGACACTGCGCGAACTGGCGGTGGTCAGGCGATGAAATCGGACGGCGCCCAACTGACCTGCACCGCGCGCTTGGTCGTATTGAAAGTCTCGGCGGAGCTCCCCATCCAAACGAGCGGCCAGATCGGCTGCAGCCGCCTTGCTGCATCGGTCACGCTCAACCAGCAGGACATACGCTGGAGGCGTGGTGGCGACATCCGGCACCAGGAACTGTACTCCGCTGCGGAGACCAGTCGCCTTCATGGACAGCCGAACGGCCTCTTCCACCACCGTTTCGTTCAGCTTCTCACCCACCAAGTCGACCGTTCGGTCGTCCCGGCCGACAAAGTTGAGGTAGGGGACTCCGTCTTTAGTGGAAGCAATCTGGACCACATCGTGGGTCTGGTAGCGGTACAGTCCGCCTGCGGTGGTTACGATCACGCTATACGCCTTCCCCTCTCGCACCTCGTCCGAAAAGCGGGTCAGTCCGGTATCTTGATCCAGAAACTCGAAAAAATGGCATTCGGTGGCCAGGCGACAGCCCCTCTTTGCCTCCAACGTATCGGGATAGCTGACCATGGCCTCGGTTGACAGCAGTCCCTTCGGTTGTATAGGTATGCCGGGGAAGAGGGTGTCCAGTGAAAGAACGAATCTGGCGGCAGACCCTTCGGTCCAGCAACTTATCAACCGGAGTTGGGGCCACACCGCCGAGTAATCAGGCGCAGCTTGGTCCAGGAGGGGCCGGAGCAGTTGGGCACGGTCCGGGCGCGGTTTCAGGTGGCTCTCTGGGATCCTGCCTGCCCCCTCAGGTTCCTGAACAGGAAGCCGCAGTCCACCTTGCCCAATGTCTGCCAGGAGGCGCTCCCGCCAGGTCTCCGCCCTTTCGAGAAGCATCTGCAACCAGGTTGGGCTCCACACCGAGATGAGGCGAAGGGAGTCGTCGGCCAGAAGGAATCGCAACGTGGCATACAGGACGTTGTCAACGGCCGTCAATTGGCCGACTCCAGAGGGCAGTGCCATCGACCTTCCAACCGCCATCGCGAGATCGCTCGGCAGGTACTCGGCATCCTCGGCGAATCGGACTGGAACTCGGCATCCTTCCGGTTGCACGAGCGGCATTGGGGGAGTTATCGCCCAGTAGGCGGATCCGCCGTCCAAGGCCGGCAAGTCCGAATACAACCCATTCAGCCAACTGGCCAAGCCGCGGCCGAAGTCCGCCCTGAGACCTGCGGTATACGGTATCAGCTTGCGCCCACCGGCTGTTCCACTTGTCGGGTGCAAATGAAGCACGGGCTCCGATACGAGAATTCCAGGCTCTCCCTGTTCGACCTGTGTCAGCCACGGATCTCGCAGCGCTTCATAGTCCCGAACCGGGACGCGGCGCCGGAAGTCTTCTCGGTCTCGGACTCCATCGAACCCGTGCTCCCGACCAAAACGCGTCTGAGCGTTGGCGCTCAGGACACGGGCCAGATAGGCGTCTTGGATTGCTCTCACAACCTGACCTCGACCCGGGATCGGCTGAGAGCTCGCTGCATGAAGGGGCTCAGGTTGTCCAGCGAGAAATCGGCCAGGCAGACCAACTCATCACCCGCGGCATGCCCGGGATTCGTCCGTAGAAAAAACTCGATATCCCGGTTCTTCCTCCGCTCTGAGACCAGGCCTAGATCGGGACGCAAGCATTGCGCTTCTGGGCCTGAACGCAGAATCCCGCTCGCCGAATCAAATGCGTCATTAAACTTGTAGTGGCCAAGCGCGCCAAGAAGTCCGGCTTCCGAATCCGGCATGGGCCGATTCCATCGCGGAAAGAAGCTGTCGAAAAAGACGGGCAGAATGCGGTAGGTCCGGAATCCCTTGCTCAGAAGAAACCAGTAGGTCGGGATCGGCTCGTCATCGGTCAACGCGCTGACCAGACTGGCGTAGCCGACCGGTAGGGCGAGGCTCCCCCAGTAGTCCCGGTCTATGACGGTGTCACCTGAATACAGAATCCGAAGCCTCCGCCTGTTATGGACAAAGAGGAACACCTCGATCGTCGAGAACCCGCGAATCGTCCCCGATTCAGCTTCCCTCACAAGAATCACCCACTGCTTCTGATTCAGATCGCGCTCAAAATCGGGGCGCGTCACCTTCAGGTAATGACGCTCCAGGAGGACGAACATAGCCTCCCGCTCTGCCTGAGGCAGGGATTCGCGCCGAACAATATCCGGGACTAGAGGGGTCATAGGGATCCCAATTCGAGGTACGGAGGGCGAGTATCTACCGTGTCGGCCAGATCCTGACCGTCTTCGTACCAACAGAGCAGCAGCCTTGAATCGACGCGTACTGCCGGCAACGGCTGCAGAAGGGCGTTGAGAGGATCGGACTCGTGCGCCATGATCGCCAGGCTGTCCAATCCTAAGGCCGTCGCCTTGATCGCGGCTTCCCGCAGAAGACCCGATAGCACGTCAGAGTCGGCGCCGGGGATGTATGTGGGACCGACGATCATCGTCAACGCAGCGGTGCCTTCGCGGGGTAAGCGCGGATGCCCGTGAAGCGGCGCAGCCAGATTGTAGAGTGGCCTCAGAAGCGCCGTCTTTCGGTCGTAACCCATCACGACCTGTCGGCGAAACGGGCGCTGGTCCCAGCAACCCATGACACCGACCAGTACCCCCTCCCGACGGCAAACCAACACATCGTTCACCGAAAGGCCTCGCAGCAGGCCGCCAGGGCTCGCAAGGTCCTGCTCGTGATACATCGGGAAGAACTGGCGCTCACGGCCGCGAGCAAGCAGGTCCACGACGTCGGCGGCATCGTCCGGACCCGCGAGGTAAATATCAAGGGATGGGGTCAGCGCCCCTCGGCGTTGGATCATCTTGCTGCTCAGAACAAACGTCTGGAGCCGCCCCAGGTCGCGGGACTGGGGTAGTCCGCATCGCCCAGACTCGAGAAGACGCAGTGCCTCCGGGCTGTCCTCGGCCACTACGGTGAGATAAATCCGGGCACTTCCTCGATTGTGGAATTCCCGAATCCGCCGGAAGCCCCGCGCCATGAGCGTGCCCGCCCGATATCCGGGGGCGATTCGGAGTAGCCCCAGGTAGCCCACCGTCTCAGGGCGTCCGTTTACG
>JBLFXH010000213.1:0-6067 GCA_047611125.1 Rhodothermales bacterium | reverse complement strand
CCTAACGGAAATCCGTTGCCGATGGGCTTCCCCATTGTCACGATGTCGGGGACCACATTCTGGAGCTGGAATGACCACATGTGGTGCCCTACGCGGCCGAATCCGGTCTGAACCTCGTCAGCAATACAGAGCGCTCCAGCCTGCCGGGCATGGGCGTAGGCTGACGCCAGGTAACCGGGTGGAGGATCTATTTGCCCGCCGCAGGACAGGATGGACTCGGCCATGAAGGCGGCCGGAGGGAATCCCCGCTCCCTGAGTTTTGTGGCCGCCCTGCCTACGTCCAACGCAAAGTCGCTACCCGTTCGGTGTGGAGACCTGTAGGGGTCCGGACTGCATGCCTTTTCGACCGTGACACCAGCCCCTGGGCCGCCTGGGCCATCGAATTTGTACGAACTGACGGCAACTAACGAAGTCAGGTTGCCATGGTAGCCACCGTCCAGCACTATGGTGCCCGTTCGACCGGTAGCGGCCCGAGCCAATCGCATAGCCAGGTCGTTGGCCTCCGAGCCACTGTTCACCAGGAAGCATACATCCAGGCCATCAGGGAGGGTGGCAGCCAGGGCGTCCCCGTACCGTAGGATGTTGTCGTGCAGGTAGCGGGTGTTCGTGTTGAGTACCGAGAGCTGTCGGGATGCGGCCCGGACGACGGCCGGGTGGGCGTGCCCCAGATGACAGACATTGTTGACGCCGTCGATCCATGCGTGGCCAACCGAATCGAAAAGCCGGGCTCCAATGCCGCGTACGATATGCAGCGGCTGGCCATAGGAAAGACTCAGATTGGATCCGAAGCGCGTCTCCCTCTCCTCGCGAAGGGCGGCCGGGTCAGCCGGAATGAACTCGAGTGATTTGCCGGATCGAAGTATGAGTTCCGGATTGGGCGAGAGCGAGGCCCAGACAGCCCTCTGGGAGGCCAGCGCCACGCCCGGAAGGTTGCCCGTGGCGTCCAGAACATCGGCATAGACCTGAAAATGCAGGTGAGGCGGCCAGCCGCCGTTCTCCTCGGCCGATCCCAATTCCGCGAAGAGCTCGCCGGCGGCCAGTGAGTCACCTGGCGCCAGACGTCCCAATACAGACCTTTCCAGATGACCGTACAGAGTCCAAAACGGCTGACCGTCGGCCTCATGTTGCAGTATCACCGTAGGCCCGTAGTCGAGCGGCTGGTCGTTGTCAACTACACTCACCACCTGCCCTTCGTACGGACTCATCACGGCCGTGCCGGCGGGAGCGAACAAATCCACCCCGAGATGAATGGTCCGCTGACGCTCGGGCCCAACACCTCCGCCCTGAAACTGTCCTGCGCGGTAACAGATGCGCGGTTCGAGATATCTGCCGAAGGCCATCCCGGCCCCGGACTCCGCGAGGCGATCCTGAAACGGATTCTCCCAAACCGAGGCGTCGGTCGGATCCAGCGTCCCGTCAAATTCGACTGTGCCGACACTCAGGTCAAAGACAGGGCCCTCCAGGTCCACATCCACTACGGGCGATGGATGAGAGCCTGCCAGCCAGGTGCGCAGGCCACCGGCCAGGGGGCATGGCTCGAGGCCACATGCCGCCCTGATCCTGAAGGTGGTCAGTCTAGGATGGGTATCGGCGAGTTGCTCCAGTAGCTCCCAGCCTGCTGCCTGCGAGATGGTCTGGTACGCGTCGTCCGGTTCGGTGGCCGATCGCAGTGAGCTGTGACAAACACTTACACAAAGCCTGGCAGCCACCAGATGCGGGATTGCCGTCAGCTCATCGTCTGTGAAAGGTAGTATGCGATGGAATCCTGCCGTGAGGGACTCCAAAGCGGAGACCGGATCTGCATGACCCATCGTGAGATAGGCAGCCGCAACACCAATCTCGGCGGCCCGCCAGGACAACGCGGCGTCGCCGAAATCTATGATGCCAATCGAAGGAGTCCCTCCGGCAAGCTCTGCTCCAACCTGAACCATCAGATTGTAGTCGTTGCCATCGCCGTGAATTATCTGGAGCGGGAGGTCTTCGAGGTTCGGCACAACGCCCTGAAACCGGGCCATGTGCTCCTTGAGTAGATCGCGCCGGCTCTCCGGGACATGCCTTAGCATGCTCTCCACCACATCATGCGCGTGCCGGAGGTCCCAGCTGGATAGCCAATCGGCTGCCGGGTGCTCGAACCCCTGAAGCGCCTTGTCGAGAACGGCCAACTCTCTCCCAGCCGCCTCAAGCAGCTCGGACGTGTGCGGCCGGTATTCCGCCCACGGGATGCCGTCGACCCAGGCGTGCATGATCACCGGGTAGGACTCGCCATCCGGTCCCACGGCCACTTCTGTGGTGGCATCGTTCCTCGAAGGCACGGGCCTTGGCGTTGACAAACCCGCCTTGTGCGCCAGCTCCATCATCTGGTGCTGAAGCTGAATGAACGCCTGATCTTCCTCAGGCGACAAGAATTTCAGGACGTGCGACCGTCCCTCAGCCACCAGTCTGAAGTTTCGGTCGCGGTCACTTGGTAACGGGGAGGCTACCCCCGCAATTCCCCACAGTTCGAGCGCGACCACTTCGGCCGCCGCCGCGTCAAATGGGGGCTTGTTTCGCGCCTCGGGTAGCGTGTCCATGTGCATCAATTCGTTCGCCATCTCGACGCCAAGCTACGGGCGGGAGGGGGCCAATTCGCACATCCGTCCTAATCTCTTTCCCGGTCTCGAAATGGATACGAGTTAGTCTCATTCCATCTCGGATCGGGACATCTTCCCGCCCCAATAGGCCAAATCAGGCCATTTTGAGATCTGCGCTGGTTTGGGCCTCTGCTTTGCGTCCGTCGTCTCGGAATACCTGAACCGAGTATGGCTGGCATGAAAAGCTTCCTTCGAGCACGTTACTTCAATCTCTTTGCCCTGGCGGTCCTGTTGACCACCATGGGTTGGCAGTTGAGCGTGCGGTCCAATCAATTGGAAACCCTTAAAGGCGTCCAAGTCCCGTTGCCCGAAAACCTGGACGAGTTCGTCCAGGACCGGGATGCAGCAATCCAGTTGGGCAAGGCCCTCTTCTGGGATATGCAGCTGGGGTCCGACGGGGTCCAGACGTGCGCCAGTTGTCACTTCAACGCTGGCGCGGACAACCGCATCAAGAATCAGATGAGCCCGGCCGGGAAGGACAACCCGGACAGGACCTTCTCGTTTGGCGGGCCGAACTACACCCTAGGATCGTTCAACTTCCCGTTGAACAAGGAGACCAATGAGGTCATCTCGTCACAGGGAGTCTACCACGCCGTATTCCTCGGAGTCACGCCGGGTGCGCCAGCGGACAGCGTCTCGATCATGCCAGACGAGACCTTCAACGTCAACGGTTACAACACCCGGGCGGTCGAGCCTCGCAACACGCCGTCGCACATCAATGCCATCTTCAACCTTCGACTGCTTTGGGATTCTCGCGCCAACAAGGAGTTCAACGGCAGGAATCCGTTTGGTCCGCGTGACCCCAGTGCCCGGGTTTGGGTCAACGACGGCTACAACGTCTCGGCCGAGCGAATCTTGATTGACAACGCGGCGATGGCCTCCGTGGCCAGCGGCCCGCCCACCGACTTCCTGGAAGTCGGCAGCATTGCCCGAACCTGGCCGTTCATCGGCAAGCGCCTACTGACGGCCAAGCCGCTGGCCGCCCAGGAAGTGGATCCCAGCGATTCACACCTCGCGTACCTAAGAGACACCTACGGCAAGGGGCTCAAGGGGACCTACGCTGACATGGTCCGGAAGGCCTTCCGCAGCAAATTTTGGGGCAATCAGCCCGTCGCTTGGCGAGTGGATGGCAACAACGAGACGCACGAATTCACGCAGATAGAGGACAACTTCTCCTTCTATGCCGGCCTCTCGATCATGATGTATGTGTCGACGCAGGTCTCCGATGAAACCCCGTACGACGACTACGTGCAGGGCAACCACTATGCGCTCACCCCGCAGGAAAAGGAGGGCCTCGAGCTCTTCATGGGCAAGGGCCGTTGCATCGAGTGCCATGCGGGGCCGGATCTCACCAACGCGGGACTAGACCTCCATCGTCAAGAAGACCGAGACGCGCTGGTCAACACATTCCGTCGCCGAGACGGCAAGGTCACTCTCCATGACCGCGGTAGCTTCAACGTTGGAGTGCGTCAGTTTGACGACGATGCCGGACAGGGTCGTGATGATGACTTCGGGAACGACCTCACGTTCTCTGAACAGCACGAGGGCGGGCCGAGATTTGACGACTTCTATGTAGATCCGAGCACGTTTGACGAATCACTGGTCGGACGCCCAAAGGTGGCCATCGAGGGCGCCTTCAAGACGCCAGGCCTTCGTAACATCGAGCTGACCGCTCCTTACATGCACAATGGCGGGTTCGCCACGCTGCGTCAGGTCGTGGATTTCTTTGACCGGGGAGGCGACTTCACGGACGAGAATGTGGACTACATCCACCCAGCCGTCCAGAAGCTCTACCTGAATGACTACGAGAAGGACGCCCTGGTGGCCTTCATGCTCACGATGACGGACGAGCGGGTTCGTAACCACAAAGCGCCGTTTGACCATCCGCAGATCTTCATCCCGGTTGGACACACCGGAGACCACACGTTCGTCGTACCCGACGAATCCGGTCGAGCGGAGACACAACTCGCCGAAGTCCCCGCGGTTGGGCGATTCGGATACCGCACACTGCCCGATATCCTGCGACCTTTTGAGCAGCAGCTGGGCCTCACCCACTTTGACGGGACACCCGGAAGTGGTGATCAGGCAGACCTGGCCATATTCAAACGCTTCCGTGACACGGAGGGTGCAACAGTTGGCGATGCCATCTTGGTGGAAATCCAGGTCACCAATAGTGGCCCAGGCAATGCGCCGTCGGTGATTGTCACGGATAATCTACCCCCATCCCTGGTCTTCGGGGACGACACCGAAATAGCTAGCCAGGGACATCTGTATGTCCTGGATGGCAAAGTGAGCTGGGAGGTCGGCGAACTATGGCCGGGCGAAATGGCCATGCTGAGCTTCCGGGCTACGGTTCAATACCCGTACTACGGAACGATCACGAATACGGCCGAGGTGAAGCACGGCTCAGCCGTGGTCGATCGCTTCCCGACCAATAACTCCTCCACCGCCTCCTTCGAGGCTCTGATTCCGCAGCAGTTCCCTGCCAATGTTCAGATTCAGGCCGGCACGTTCTGGCGTGATGAGGCGGGCAACGTCCATCCGGTAGTGGGTACCTACAACCGCGGCGTCTACCGCGGCCTTCCTGCCGGACAGACCTCGGTCCAACTCTGGGTGGAAGCGAATGAGGGACTGCCGAATCCGATCATCGTAAATGATGCGATCACGACCGAGGCCAACGATATCTTTATCGCAACCTGGGGATATGAAGGGATCTACCGGTCTGCCGACGGCGGCCGTTCGTGGACCGGCATGATCTTCGAAGACGAGACCGGCCTGTCAACCGGCAACCTGATCGTCTACGCACTCGACGAGGGCCCCGACGGGACGCTGTATGCCGCAGCTGATCGTGGTCGCATCTTCCGCTCCCTCAATGGTGGAGAGACCTGGCATCTGGCGGGCGAACTGCCTGGCGCCAGTTCTGACCTCACCTACGCACTCGCGTCCCATCCGGCCAAACCCGGCGTTGTGTTCGCAGGGACCTTCGGCAATGGAGTCTATGCCACGGACAACTACGGTCTAACCTGGGCCCGCCTCGAGGGCAAGGGCCTAGCCGACGACGGTCGCATTCAGGTCTTCGATCTGGAATTCGATCCCGCCACGCCGGACAAGCCCACCCTGTGGGCGGCCACGGCACGCGGCGTCTACCGGTCGATGGACCTGGGCGGAAACTGGCAGGAACTCAACGGAGGACTCTACCCATTCCGCGAGGCTCGTTCCCTAGCCTTCCATCCGGATGAGGAAGGCCCGCTCTTCGTGGCTGTCTGGGGCGGTGGGGTGTACAAGCTCAACAACCGCAAGTACAACACAGCTTGGGAGTACGTTAATCTGGATGGTGCCAACGTGACCACAGTGTTTTACGAGCCTTGGTCAGGTAGCCTCGCTGCCGCATCAGACGGCTTGGGGTTGACCCTGATGTCTGTCGGAGCCTCTGCAAC
>JBLFXH010000212.1:0-6094 GCA_047611125.1 Rhodothermales bacterium | reverse complement strand
TTCCTCCGACTGGACTTCCTGCCCCCGCCGGAGTGGCAGCCACTAAGCCGGTACCTGGGATTCCTGCCCGGGGTACTCCTGCTTTCGATGGCTGTCTTTTGGGGCACTAGCCTGTACGTCCCGGACCGGGCTCAAAAGTGGACGCGCCTGGTCACAAGCGTAATCAAGTCCACGCTGGTAGGCGTGATTGTCCTGGCGGCCTCGCTGTCGTTCTACCGCGCTTTCTACTTCTCGCGTCTCCACATGGCGCTGTTCGCTTCGCTCACGCCCGCACTCATGCTGGCGCTTCGGCTGGGTCTGTACGCGGCGCTGCGGCGGGCCAGGAGTCAGGGGCGCTACCAACGCCGGGTCCTGATTGTCGGCGCGGGTGAGGTGGGCCGGCGCCTTCGTACGTCGTTTGCGCAGTATCCCTGGATGGGCTTTGACCTGATTGGCTTCCTGGATGACGCCAAGGAGGGCCCGGACATCCTTGGCAAGACGGACGAGGCGGTCCGGATCCTGGACGAGGCGGAGGCGGCCGGGAAGCCCATCGATTACGTCTACCTGGCGCTACCGCTCTCGTCGGCAAAGCGGATTGAAGACATCCTCAGTGCCGTCTCCACCCGGCTCGCCCACGTCTTTCTGGTCCCCGACCTCTTCCAGTTCGACATACTGAATAGCAGGGTCACCGAACTCGACGGACTCCCGGTCATCCACGTGATCGACGAGGCACCACTCGACTTCTCGCGCGCCGTCAAGCGGGCCATCGACGTGGTGTTCTCGATCCTCTTCCTGCTGCTGAGTTCACCACTGCTTCTGACCATTGCCGTGGCCGTCAAGCTGTCGTCTCCCGGGCCAGTGCTCTATCGGCAGGAGCGCATGGGACTGAATGGTCATCGCTTCGACATTCTAAAATTCCGGTCGATGCCGCTGGAGGCGGAAAACCAGTCTGGAGCCGTCTGGGCCAAGTCCGGCGAAAACCGCGCGACCCGCGTGGGAGCCTTTCTCCGCCGGACCTCGCTAGACGAGCTGCCGCAGTTCCTAAATGTGCTTCATGGAGAAATGTCGGTGGTCGGACCCCGACCGGAGCGTCCGGTGTTCATAGAGTCGTTTCGGGACCGCGTCCCGCGCTATATGCTGCGACACAAGATGAAGGCCGGGATCACCGGCTGGGCTCAAGTCAATGGATGGCGCGGTGACACGTCCATCGAAAAGCGCATCGAGCACGACATCTTCTATATCCAGCAATGGTCGCTGAAACTCGACATCAAGATCATGCTGATGACGGTTTGGAAGGGATTCGTGAACGAAAACGCGTACTGACGGCCCACAGTCGTCGCCCTAGAAGCAGCCACCAATTCCCTGATAGACCGGGGACCGAACGCTATCATTCAGCTCCATAACATCTCCCTCGCTTTCGGGGGCAGACAGATTTTTGACAAGTTGTCCTGGACCATCAAGGACAACAAGCGAATCGGACTGGTAGGACCCAATGGGGCCGGCAAGACCACCTTGTTGCGCGTTCTGACGGGCGAGCAGGAAATCGACGAGGGCTCGATCCAGTTGGGCGGCAGTTCGCTCGGCTACCTCCGCCAGGAGGCCGAAGAAGCCAACATCGATCAGTCCGTAATTGAAGAAGCGCTGAGCGCATTCGAGGATGTCGAGACACTAGAGGCGAGGGAAAAGGAGATCCTGTCCGAACTCGATACGGAAACCGATCACACCACGGATCGATACGAGAAGCTGCTGCACGATCTGGACGACGTGCACCACGCCCTCCACGCCGCGGACGCGCACACCGCCAAGCCGCGCGCTGAATCGGTACTGATGGGCCTCGGGTTCGAGGCGGACGACCTTGAGCGGCCGCTCTCTACGTTTTCCGGTGGTTGGCGGATGCGTGTCGCACTGGCCCGGTTGCTGCTCAAGGCGCCAGACGTCCTCCTATTGGATGAGCCTACCAACCACCTGGACATTGACAGCATTGCGTGGCTGGAGGCCTACCTCAAGGCCTACAACGGCACGATTGTCATCGTTTCGCATGACCGCTACGTGCTGGACCGCCTGGTGACGACCACGGCTGAGATGGCCAACGCCGGGGTGAACGAGTTTGCCGGCAATTACTCGTTCTACCTGACCGAGCGCGTCCTGCAACGAGAAATCCAGCGGTCTGCCTTTGTCAATCAGCAGAAGCAAATTGGCGAGGCCGAAAAGTTCGTTGAGCGCTTTCGCTACAAGGCCTCAAAGGCCAAGCAGGTTCAGAGCCGCGTGAAGACGCTCGACAAGTTGGTACGGATCGCCGAGCCCGAATCGGACGGGGCCTCCATCTCGTTTCGGTTTCCTGCACCCACGCGGTCCGCTCGAAGCGTCATCGCGCTCTCAACGTTCAGCAAGGTCTACCCGTCGGAGGAGGGACCCATCGAGGTGTTCCGCAATGCCGATCCGCTGGTGGTGGAGCGGGGAAACAAGATTGCCTTGATCGGGCGAAACGGCGCCGGCAAGTCTACGCTCGCCCGCATGCTGGGAGGCACTGAGCCCTTCGAAGGTGAGCGGCGCTTGGGTCGGGAGGTGGATATCAACTTCTTTGCCCAGCACACGGCAGACACGCTTGACCCGCGGGACAGCGTCATGGAGGCCGTCCAGAGGGCAGCCACGGGCCAGTCAGAAACCGAAATTCGGTCCATTCTGGGTGCGTTCCTGTTTCGGGGCGATGACGTTTTCAAGCCGGTCAAGGTCCTTTCCGGCGGTGAGCGAAGCCGCGTGGCGCTGGCTAAGACCCTGGTCGCGCCGGCGAACTTCCTCATTCTGGATGAGCCCACAAACCATCTCGACATTCGGTCGATTGACGTGCTGATCGGGGCCATGCAGCAGTATTCGGGCACGTTCGCCGTCGTGAGCCATGACCGGCATTTCCTGGACCAGGTGGCCACGGAAGTCTGGCGTGTGGAGGACGGAGGTGTGAGCGTCTATCCGGGCACGTATTCCGAATACCGCTCTCACATGGAACGCCACATGGGCGAGGTGGAAGGTGCGAAGCCCAAGGCTCGGAAATCGAACAAGAAGGGCAAGAAGTCCCAACCCGAACCTGAGACAGTGGCCGTAGCGATTGCCGTAGAGACCGAAAAGCCCGGCGCCTCCGATGAGGTCATGGCCAAGTATGCGTCCATGAACACCTTCAACCTCAACCGTCTATTCGAAAAGACGGAAGCGTCCATCCTCGAGGCCGAAGAATCCAAGTCTGCTATCGAGGCCAAGCTTTCCGACCCGTCTCTTTACGGTGACGAATCGGCGTCACAACAGGCCACGAAGACGTATGATGAGGTCCGTGTCACGCTGGAGGAACTCTACCAAAAATGGGAATCGCTATCCGAGGTCTTGGGCAGCCGAAAACGCTGATCGGCGGCCTCCCCGGCACAATGCTTGAAGAGGGCAGGGCATGAAGCAACTGACACTTCTGTTTGCTGGCCTCCTGCTGGTGGCGCCTTCGCGGGCTCAGATCTCGCGACTGTCACCCGCAGACGCGGCACCGGGGAATTTTTTCGGCGGTGCCGTTGCTGTGGATGGTGACCAGATTCTGGTTGGAAGCACAGGCTTCGACGCCTGCGGAGCAAGTTCCGGCGCGGCATTCCTGTATGAACTAGATGTGGCCGGCAACTGGAATCTTTCCGCTGCGCTCAAGGCCGGTGACTGCGAACCGGAGGAATACTTTGGGCGCGCCGTTTCTATCGAAGGTGACGTGGCCGTCGTTACGTCATTCGTGCCCACGCCCTTCGCGGCCCGATCGAACGCGGTGTACGTCTTTGAACGCCAGCCTGACCTTTCGTGGTTTGGCAACAGTTCCGGGCGGCGCGGAGACACCTGGAAGCAGACCGCGCGCCTGACGGATCCCGTTCCAGGGGATGACGGGCCCTTCGCCGCTTCAGCCACCGTCGATGGGGGCCGCATCCTAGTTACCTCTGCCGGCGACACGGCAGCCGGGCGTTTCGGGGGTACGGCGTCGATTTTCGTAAAGAATCGGATGGGTCGGTGGGTTCCCGGCGGATCGTTCAAGCCGCCGCACGATGCCAGATATGGTGTTTTCGGCACATCCTCAGACCTGGATGGGTCGCGCGCAGTGATTTCCGGGTCCACCTACGGACTGAACAGTCCCGGCTCGGCCCACGTTTTCGAAGAGCGCAACGGCTCCTGGGAACTGACCTCGCGGATCGATGGCGTGGATGACTACTTCATCCCCCTAGACCTGGATGCGGACCGACTAATTCTCGGTGAGACCCGCGAAGGACAAGACCATACGGGACGCGCCGTGATATACGAAGTCCGGGATGGCGCCTGGAAGCGGATAGCCGACCTAAAGCCCAACTCCCCCTATCCCAGTGGTGGCTTCGGCTCCGCGGTGGCCCTCTCAGGCGATGTCGCTGCCGTAGTGGGATTCGACGAGCAGTTGAAACTCGAGTTCAACATTGACCGCGTGGTGTTCGTGTTCCACCGTGATGAAGATGGAATATGGGTACAGAGCCAGGTCATAGACGTCGGCGAGGTCTATTTCGGCTCTTCCCTGGCCCTGGACGGCCACCGGGCGGTTGTGGGCAAAGCGTCTGAGGACGCGCCCGGCGGCGTCTACGTGGCAGGCGTCCGCTAGAACAGCGGGCGGTAACTGTGGCAGTAGGGTGACCCGCCCGTCTTGCTGTAGTAATCCTGGTGGTAATCCTCAGCCGGCCAAAACTTGCTCGCTGCGTTGAGTTCTGTCTTTACGTTTAGGCCTTTGGCTCGCAATTCGCCGATCAGTTTCTCGGCAATGGCCTTTTGCTCCTCGTTGAGATAGAAGATGGCCGAGCGGTACTGTGTCCCAACGTCTGGACCCTGGCGATCTGCCTGTGTCGGGTCGTGGGTCTCGAAGAACATGCGGGTCACCGTCTCGAAGTCAGTCCGCTCGGGGTCGAACACCACCTCCGTTGTTTCGGCATGTCCGGTGGCTCCGGTGCAGACCTCGCGATATGTCGGGTTTTCCTTTTGCCCCCCGATGTACCCGACCCGGGTCGAGAGCACGCCGTCGATCTGCTTGAGATAGAACTCCGTGCCCCAGAAACAGCCTGATGCGAGTAGCGCCTTTTCACTGCGATTCGTCATTTTCCTTCGACGGCTTTGAATGCTAGCGACAGCGAGTTCACGCAGTGTCTTGTGTTCTTCGGGGTGAAGCGTTCGCCCTCAAAGACATGACCCAGGTGGCCCCCACAAGACGCGCAAACGATCTCGACTCGTCGCCCGTCCGCGTCTGGAACCCTTCGAACGGACCCCTCGATCTGATCATCGAATGACGGCCAGCCGCATTGTGCATCAAACTTGTCGCCAGAGCGATACAGCGGGGCGTCGCACTGCCGACAGGCGAAAGTGCCGTCATCTGCATGTTTATCGTACAGCCCTGAAAAAGGAGGCTCGGTGCCTTTGTTGAGTAGGATGTACTCCTCCTCTGGTGTCAACTTGTTCATAATATCCAGTCAATGCGGGAATCGCTGAAATCTGCGCACCGAGAAAGGTTTCCTCTCCCGCCCAAGCGGACACCAAACCACTCGGCAATCCCCGCTGACTTCTCGCCATCCGGGATTTACCCTGCGGCGTTTTCCTGCCGATACTGTTGGGGGGTAGCAGCCGGATCGCGTGAACTGTTTAGGGACGCATGCGTCGCCTTGCGGTCTGAGCCCCGTAGTTATCGATTATCACAGCCGACACTGTTCTAGATGTACAAGGTCTCAACACTCTTAGTCGCCGTCTTTTTCGTTGGTAGTGCTGCCGGGCAAACGCTTCGGTTTCAGACCGGACAGATGTCAGTCGCGGACCAGAGCGTCGTATCTGAAACGATCCACCTGACCGACCTCCTGGCGAACAGCCCACGGGGACAGGAGTCGCTGGCGGAATATCATCGTGTTCGAAAGAGCGGCCAGTCCGCAGCAAAAAAATCTAGTGGAGTGGAGGCTGTCGGCTCCGTGCTCGGGTTTCAGGTTTTCAATCATGAGCGGGGCGCCTACGACGACCTGGAGTTCACGCTCAAGGTCGAGACCACCCGGTTTAACATTTGGGTGGAAACGGCAGAACTCATAAGCGGGCGGGTGACGGATGCCAT
>JBLFXH010000211.1:0-6112 GCA_047611125.1 Rhodothermales bacterium | reverse complement strand
ACACGGGCGGGGACGAGACCGTGATACCGGCGATCATAGTTTTCGGCCGAAAATGCCGCGCCCGCCTCCACGAAGGGAGTCTCCTCATCTCGGAGAATGGTATCCGGGCCGATCATTCCCTTCTGGAAGGCTAGCCCGTAGACGAAAGGCTTGAGCGCGCTTCCGGGCTGCCGGAGCATGCGGACGCCGTCATTGGCGCCGAGGGCGTGCTCGTCAAAGTAGTCGGCGCTGCCGAGGTAGGCGAGGATTCGGCCGGTCTCGTTCTCGATGACTACAGCGGCAACGTTGCCCATGTGCTCTTCCTGGCGTCCGGCAAGGTGCCCGGCGGCCAGCGCCTGTACCCCGCGCTGAAGGTCGAAGTCGATGGTGGTTTGGGTGTCACCTCGGTTGGCGCCGGACAATGGAATGGCCAGGTGGGCCGCTAGCGCCCGGAAGTTCGGGGGGGCGGCAAAGCGGAGGGTCTGGCTGGAGGCGTCGGCTGCCACCGCGGAGGAGATTGCGCCGGTGCTCTCCATGGCTTGGAGGACGTGCTGCTGCCGCCGGATCAACTGGTCCGGTGCTCTTGCAGGTCGCTGGGGGATACCGACAAGGAAGGCGGCCTCGGCCATGGTGAGATCGGTGGGGGGCTTGCCGAACCAGGCCAATGAGGCTTGGCCTACTCCATGGGCGCCTCGGCCGAAGTAGGCACGCGTGAGCCAGAGGCCGAGGATGTCTTCTTTGGAGTGCCAGAGCTCGAGTCTGAGCGCAAGCGCGGCGTCTGCGAGTTTGGCGCTGAGGCTGCGTGCGGGCTCCCGGCGGAGCATGCGGCCTGCCTGCATGGTGATCGTGGAGGCGCCGCTGACGACGCGCCTCGCGCGGAGGTTGTCTCGGGCTGCGCGTGCGACGGCGATCGGGTCAATGCCAGGGTGGTAGCGGAAACGGCGGTCCTCGACGGCGATTAGCGCAGAGGTGACCAGAGCGTACTCGCCGACCGCCTGGGTGCTTGCGGACGCCGGAGTGTTCTCAGCCGGGCCGGGGGCGCGGGCAAACCCCTCCGCGCCAAAGAGGACCCGCCCATCGGCAGCGAGAACGCGCGTGTCACCGGACGGGGACGGGATGTCTACCGGGCGTAGGATGAATCCGAGCGCCGCCAGAGCTAGGAGGAAAAGCCATTTGCGATATCTGCGCATTCAACAATGAACGCGTAGAGCCTCTGAGGTTCAAGCGCAGGAGCAGACCATTTACCTTTTCGACAGCTAAAAGAGCTATGAGGCGCATGGTGGGGAGTTGATGTGAGTCGGGATACCGGTCGGGCACGGTCGTTCTAGGAAAAATGACAAGCGTACTTGACAAATGGAGAGGCACTGTCTATTCTGCTGAAGACAAGCACGCTTTACATGTTATCAACAAGAAGGATTCGACAAAAGATGGATTCCACGAACCGGCTAATGACTCTGCTGCGCAATCTTTCCGACCAACCCAGGCGGGACCACCATAACGAATTGAGAGTCGCTGGCTGGGCGGTCCTCTGGATCGGTGCCTGGTGGGTTACCGATGCCGGGCAGCAAAACGGGCTTGTCTCAGGCCTCCTCCCGAACCTATTGGCCATCGGCCTGGTCTGTGGCCTCGGACTGGGAACGATGGCTGCCTTCAGCCACTTCGTCCGGAACGCCGACGAATTGCGCCGCAAGATCGAACTCGACGGGATTGTTGCCGCCGCAGGTCTCGGTTTCTTTACGGCCTTTGCGCTTCCCCTGATTGAGCAAGGCGCGGTGATTCAGAGCGTCAGTATCTACATGGTCCCAGTTGCCATGCTTGCGGGCTATGTCGTTGCTGTCTTGAACGGATACTGGCGACACTCATGAAGAATCGCCTCCGAGTACTTCGCGCCGAGCGAGGGTGGACCCAGGTTAGACTAGCCGAAGAATTGGAAGTCTCCCGGCAGACCGTGAACTCGATAGAGACGGGTCGATTCGACCCAAGCTTGCCACTAGCATTCCGTATTGCCAAGACCTTTGAAGCCACGATTGAAGCCGTATTTCTATACGAGGATAGCGCGGAATAGCGCCGTGCCATTGAGCCGCTTTTTGTCGAAGCGTCTCGGAGGTCATTAGACCAAACGGTGTGCGTTCAAGGGGTTCTCGTGAGGTGCTCTTGCAACTCAGACACTGATGCCAGAACGGCGCTCTGGAACAGGTCAAAAACGATTCGGTGGCGGTCGTCACAGTCGAGTCCGCTGCTCATCGTCAACAGGCCCCGCTCCGAGCGACGAGAGTCTGGAGGGTCATCGTGAAGCCAGGTCTCAAGGCGTTCGTTTACATCCGGCCTTTCTCAGGGCGTCTCCATCCTTTTGATGTCCCGTGAGACGACCACCAGGATAAAGAACCCAAGCACCATGGCATAGCGGAATGCGTGGCCGGACCCAAAGTGGCGTCCGATGAGCCAGAGCGCAATTCCAGCCAAGACCAGGAAAGGAATCCTCCAGCGGAAGGAAGTTCGCCAACTGCCACGTGAACCCGGGCACCGTCCACTCTTATGAGTCCTTCCGCAACTCTCGCAGGGTATAGCCACTATTTTTGATCTTTCTGGTCATCGTGTTTCACGCCGGCACCGTTTTACCTGGCTGGATGGGAGGGCTACATGGTTGATCATCCGTCCAAGGCTGGAATCTACTCACCGCGGGCCGAGCGCCTCGAGCAAGGCTCCGAGACGACTATCCCACAACGTGAGGTCGAAGTTCTGCGGATCGTCATGTGCACTCGCGCACCCTTGGTCGATCACGCCGTGGAATCCCGGTATGAGCCAAGTCCCCGCGCGTACCGAAGCCGCCACGTAGACGATCGCCAAGCGGTCCAGCTGAGCAAGCGGGAACCCCTCCTCGGGAGCAGCAGCGTCATTCCCCTCGCCACCTGCCGGGTCAAAACGTCGTGGCTGGACGTTCTCGATATGGAGAAAGCGTCCCCGCGTCTCCTTGCCGTGACCGCACGGCCCAGCACGTTCCAGTTTAGTAGCGCGCCAACCGACCCTGAAATCGCGCGTTGTGCGCGAACTCCCGTCGCGGCCGATAAACACGTGTGCCACACGTTTGTATATGCCAAGTTGGTTCAACCGAGAACCGGGTTCATTGATGTCGTCGGGGAACGGGGCATCCATGGGATTGAATGGGGTGCTTGTATCGTGAATCACGAAGTACGGAGCACCAGGATCGCCATCGTATCCAAGATTGCGGTCCGAGACCGGCGTATCTAGGCCACCACCTATGTCTGATTCGGCTATGCGCAAGCCTCTGAGGTGGTTGCGGAGGTCCACCCGGCTGACCGTGGTCAAGTGCCCAACGAGGCGGCTCAGCGTGGCCGGAACCTGGACAGGGGCCGGCTCGACATGTCCGTATCGGGCGATCGGTCGCAAAAGGCAACCTGCCTGCGCAAGCGCATCTCCAGCGAACTGCAACGCATCTTTGTTGAAGTCACACGGCTCTTGAGCAGCGGCAGGAGAACCGGGCAGCGCCAAGGCCGCGTATAAGACAACCACGAAAAGGGGATGACGGCACATTGTTGTTTTCGCTTTCTGCGAGTTCCGTGGACAATCAGCGACGCCCTTGCTCTAAGATGGTGCGTCGAGCCAGCCGGCGAAAGAAGAAACTGCGGTACCGGAGATATATTGCCGGCGGCTTTGACGCAATTCCGGGCCTTCCTGCGTGCTGACTGAAGCAGCAGTATTGGTGCCCGCTTCGTCGACCGGTCGTCCACGGCACTTGAGGGTGATTACTCTAAGCTAAATTGGCATTCGCTCACTCTCGAGGAGGCAATGGCTAGCCGGCCGATCCCAACCCAAATCCTTGCTCCTGCCGGGCTGCCGTGGTCTCTAAGTCGTGGCAATACCTGGGCCTAAGTAGAATACGTTCTCCCAATTCTACTTCCGTGACCCTCAACCGCAACCGAATTCAGGGGATTTGGTGGAATTGGGATCCCTTATTCCACTCCGGCGCATCGAGCGTCCTTGCTATCCGCCCTGCGAGGACCAAGGCGCGCTTTGAGATTACAGACGGTGCCAAGAACCGCCGCAATATCCCAAGTGACGGTAGCCCAGTCTACAGACCAGCCAAAATGCGCCCGACAAGGTTATTGAATTTGGCCAGTCCAGCAACCAGGTGGTCGTTCGGGAGGGCCGAACTGAACCGGAGGTGTTGCTCTAGTCCGAACTTCGAGCCCGGGATGATCAAGACATCCTCCTCGGCCAGAAGCCTTGCGGAGAGCTCGTCAGAGCTCAGTGGCAGGTCAAATTTGACGAAGGACATCGCCGAAGCCTCAGGCGGCACGACGGAGAAGACGCCCGAGTGCTCGCCCAGTGCCTCCTCGAAGGTATCGAACCCGCGCCGAATAAGGCTGCGGGCGCGCGCCGTGAGCTTCACGCGCGTAGTCGGTTCGAGGGCCTGCTCGGCCAGCTTCATCGACATCATCGTCGCTGAAATCGAGGCGTATTCGTGACGGCGCCAAAAACGGGAAATCGTTTCCTTGGGCGCGGTCAACCAGCCGAGCCGCAGCCCGGGTAGGCCATAGGCCTTGCTCATCGAATTGATGACGATCACTCGCTCACCGGTGCCCCAGAATGTAGCAGTGGGCTCGTCGGTGCCACGCTCGGTACCAACATAAACCTCATCGGCCACCACCCAGGCTCCGTGCCGTTCCGCCATCCGTGCAATTACGGCGCGGTCGGCCTTGCTCAAGACCCGGCCGGTCGGGTTATTTGGGTTTACAACGTGGATGATGCGAGTGTGGTCATCGACTGCGGCTTCGAGCGAATCGACATCAATGGCCCACCCGCGAGATTCGACCATGTCGACCGTCCTCACTTCGAAGCCGAGGTTGATCGCATTGCCGGCAAGCTGTCCGTAGGTCGGACGAAAACGCACGACATTGTCTCCGGGCTCGAGCAGAGTCGCCGCTACGAGAGTATTCGCCTCGGTTGCCCCTACTGTCACCAGTACGTTGTCTGGGCTCGCCTCCGAATACATGGCGGAGATGTTCTCTCGCAGACTCTCGGTTCCGTTGACCTGCGGGTAGTCCACCAGCGTCGCGAACAACGCTTCGGTGTCGATCTGCGCGAGCGAGAACAGCTCGGCGTAGCTCATCGGATAGACGCCGCTCTCAGAAAAATTAAAGTGTACCCCGTGCTCGGTCTCGGAGAGGAAATGCTCGACGGCGAACGGTTGGAATGGACTGATTGTCATGGGCTCAAGTTCGACGGTGCCTACTTCAATCTCAACCGTACCGCGCCCTCTTCGATCGTCACTTCGGAGATGCCTCCAAGGAGCTCGAACTCCTCCGTTCGAACTGCTCCGTCCTCTACCACGAACTCGTCTACCGGAACCGGTGCGGCAAATACGATCTCACGCCGCCGGGTGTCGACCATCACCGGGGTCCTGATGCGCATGGACAGGCTGGAGGAGTCCCCAAAGCGCGCTCCCATCGGGACAAGCTCGTAGAGGGTCTGTCCATTGCCCAGCGGAGTGACCCCAAACGGCGTGAAGGAGAGCTGCGGTGAGTCCTGAGACGCCGCACCGTACTCGATTCGGACCGGCGCAGGGCACCGTTCGCTGCGTCGTACAGCGGGTAACGGACGATCAGTGATTTGTCAGCGAACTTGTCCGACTGCTCGTACTGGTGGACGTAGAAGCCCTCGTGGAGCATGGTGCCGTCCGCTGGACATGCGGAAGAGCCACGCCCGAAACCGCGACCGGTCGTTCAGAGTGGCTACCTTTTCGAACGCCGTCAGCAACGCCTGCTGGAACACATCCTCGGCCGTCGACGCAGAATATGGCGCACACAGAAGCCGGCAATAGCGGGCTGCATCGTCGTGATGCGGTCGCAGGAGCTCAATCTTGTTCGGGACGTCAGAGACTCTGTTTGGTGGCGGGTCGCCGGGTAAATCACCGGTCTCCGTTTAGCGGATCCAAATAGAAGATGCACAAGGCAGCCGCCAGGTCACATTGCCCGGCGTTTCCGGTCCGGCGGGTGGTCGAAGCTCTTGTCGTCGCCCGAAGAAACGACATTCACGAATTGACGGACCTTTCTGAGTCCTTTCGGACTAGCTGGCTCAGGGCCCACAACTGCGACCCGCAGCCTGCCCGGCC
>JBLFXH010000210.1:0-6175 GCA_047611125.1 Rhodothermales bacterium | reverse complement strand
AGCTTGGCGGGTACTTTCCTTCTTGTTCGTCTCTGGCCAAGATTGTCTTTCAGTTGATTTAGTTCGTGCTATTACGCTTGTACGATATTAGGAATCAACTAGGATGGACGTCATGAGCAAGATGGAATATCTCCGGGTCCGTCAATTGGACGAGACTCTGGCGGCGTTCAAAGCTCTTTGGCCTATCCCACCCCTCTTGACGGATGGGTAAAGACGATCCGCGAAGCGCTTGGCATGTCTATGCGGCAACTTGCCATTCGGACTGGGATGTCCGCTACGCACTGATTCCCCGCCGCTCGTTGAAATCGTCATTGGAAGGCCAGGCCTCACAAAAAGCTGGGCAGATTGTCGGGCAGGTCTCCGACTCAATGGATTTGGAAGCGCAGAGCATCGCGGACAGTGAGCGCCGATTGCAGGAGGTGGACTTAGCCAGAGAACTACTCCGGTCTCGAGGCCGCGACTTTTGGGATGCTTGACGGTGAACCGGACGGGGCAACTCCACTCAGCGCTGAGGAGGCTCGCGACCTAATACCCAAGCATATTTAATCTCGGACTGATCTCAACATCTGGGAGCAACAGAATATTCTCGAGGCTGCGCGATGGGCTCGAATCAGTCGGATGGACCCTCTCAGTGAGTCTTTCGTCCGCGAGCTCCACCGGCCGATGTCCGACCGCACCTGGATTTGGGCCGGCCGGTACCGTCTCACTGACAAGAACCTTGGGGTCGCCTGGTATGGCATCCCGTCAGATGTCAGAATTCTGCTAGACGACGGGCGCCATTGGTTGGAGAATGGGACGTACCCAATCGGCGAGGCGGCCCTGCGACTCGCTGACGATGGTGGCTACACACTTTTGATCGATCTATTTCTGGCTGGTCGGGAATGACTCTATTGCCACTAGCAAGCACCTGCTATCTTCGGCGAACGGTTCGACGTATCCGGGTTGACCCCGGGCGTCTACTTCTGCCGCTACCACCGGGATCACCGCGCTTTCACCCGGCGAATGATGGTAGTGCCCTAGGAGCGCGCCGGCGATATATTCGACACCGTAACCAATCCCATTCGACTGTGTCCAGACTTCCGCTGCTCCTCCTCGCCCTCCTCCTGACCGCCCCCGCCGCGGCCCAGACGTTTCCAACGGGTGACGAAACGCTCGAAGCCATCTGGACTGAGGCCAATGAAAACTCACACCTCTACAGCCTCTCGCAGACGCTCGCTGACTCGATCGGCCCGCGCCTGACGGCATCCCCGGCTCACTTGGCCGCGGTAAACTGGGCCGTCGACACCTTCAACCGATGGGGCATCGACGCCGACAAGGAGGCCTACGGCACGTGGCGCGGCTGGGAGCGCGGTATTTCCCACATGGACCTGGTTAGTCCGCGTGTTCGCTCTCTGGAAGCCGTCATGCTCCCCTGGAGCGTCGGCACCGGCGGATTGAAATCAGGCGGCGTGGCGATCTTGCCGGCCCTTGATGGGCGTGCTGCATTCGACGCCTGGGTCTCCAGCGCCAGTGACAAGTTCATCCTTCTCTCCGCACCTGAGGCCAGCTGCCGGCCGGCTGACGTCTGGGATGCCGTGGGACGCGACGGGGCAACGCAGGCCTTCAACGAAGCCCGACAGGAAGCCCGCTCCGCGTGGACTCGCCGGATTGCGGATCTCGGGTACTCAACGCAGGAGATCATCGACGCCTTGGAGGCCGCGGGTGCCTCCGGGTTTATCACGAACTATTGGACGGGAGCCCGCGGCACTGATCGCATTTTCCCGCTGACCTACTCGTTCCGCGGGGCGATGAACCGCAAGGCTGCCGCCTTCAACCTGAGCTGCGAGGACTACGGGCTGGTCTATCGGCTGGCTGAGAATGGTGATGCGCCCATGCTGCAGGCGAGGGCCGTGTCTCGTGATCTGGGAGAAGTGCCGGTCTACAATGTGGTCGCACAGATCGAGGGATCTGATCTGGCCGACGAAGTGGTGCTCCTTTCGGCCCATTACGATGCATGGGACGGCGGCTCCGGCATGACGGACAATGGCACTGGCTCGGTGGTGATGATGGAGGCCCTTCGAATCCTGAACAAGGTCTTGCCGAATCCGAGGCGCACCATCATGGTCGGCCTATGGAGCGGTGAAGAGCAGGGACTCAATGGCTCCAGATCCTTCGCGGCAGACCATCCGGAAATCGTCGAAAACCTCCAGATTGTGCTGAACCAGGACAACGGAACGGGCCGTGTGCAGAGCATCTCGACCCAAGGGCTCGTGGACGCTGGCGGCCACTTCGCCAACTGGTTTGCGCGGATGCCTTCGGAACTGGTCGGCGACATTGACTTGAACGTACCGGGTTCGCCGGGAAGCGGCGGCAGCGACTACGCCGCGTTCATTTGCGCGGGCGCTCCAGCGTTCAGTCTCTCCTCAAATCGGATGGACTACTTCAACGCTACCTGGCACACCAACCGCGACACATTCGACAAGGTGGCCTGGGATGACCTACGGGGTAATGCTACGCTGACGGCGATGCTCGCATATCTGGCTTCGGAAGGTGAGCCTATGCCGAGAACGCGCCGTGACTTGGGGTTGACTCAGGCTGGCAATGCGCGGGCCTGGCCAGAGTGTCAGGACGGCGCACGCGAGACCAGCGATCGCTTTCGGTAGACCCTAGCCCCTCAAGCTTCCTCCTTCAAGCAGAAATGCTCCGGGGCCGGGCTGTTCGAGCAGTGCGGCCCCGGTTTGGTTGTGCCTGGCCTCGTAGGCGCTGAGAATGCTTCCCGTCCGGTCCTCGCTGCCTACCGGCATAAGCGCAAGAACGGCACCGCCAAAGCCTGCCCCGAATGAGGTGGCGGCCAGCGCTCCGTGCTCACGGGCAAGCTTGCATAGCGTGACGGTCTCAGGTATTTGGTTCTGGAGCAGGGTTTCCTTGGTCTCCTGACTCCTGTTAACCGACGTTGCAAACGCACCCAGGTCACCGGCTTCCAACGCATCGGCGGCTGAGTTCACTGCCACTCGCTCGGCGCGAAAGGCGGCCAACCGCCGCCCAAGCTGACCACTCACTCGCTCGCCCAACAATGCCAAGTCCGCGTCCGAAAGGAGCCCGATTCCGGCTACCGATTGACCGGTGGCATTCCAGGCCTCCAGCAGCCCACGCGCCAGCTCGACCGCGGCGTTGTAGTCCTCGAGGGCGGCCCCCGCCTTCTCGGCGACAACTCCGCTGACCAGCACAAGCGGCCAGATACCCTCTGGCCAAGCCCAAAGACCTTCGCGACGCGGATTGATGTACCGATACCGCCCGATATGTCCGGCCCGGCTTCGCACGATGGCCGTGTGGTCCTGCGATCCACCGGCCGTTCCTACTCCGAGTCTCCCCTTCAGGGCACCGAAATCGCGCCCATTCTCGATGGTGGCCACGTAATCAGCCAGTGCCTGATCATCGGGCAAGTGATCTTGCAATAACGGATCCTCAATCCACTCGGCGGCGTGCCCCCATCCCAGAAAGAGTGCAATCAGGAATGCAGAAGAACTGGACAGGCCCGACGCCAGGGGGAGATCGCTGAAGATCCTGATGTGCGCGCCCCCTCTACCACTCGCCGATGGGATGTTGCCCATGATTCGCCGAATGAGCGTCGCCGGATAGGTGGCCCAGCCTTCGCCGCGAATGCTAGTCTCCAGAGGGAAGTCGGCGGCCAGTCCTTGCGAGGCCACCTCGACCCGAAGTACCGACTCGGCAATCGGGTCAGCCACGACCGCCAGCCCCCGTGATGTCGCCATGGTCAGGCTGCTCCCACCGGCATAGTCCACATGATTTCCGACCAGTTCGATTCGTCCCGGCACGAACAATCGAACAGTGCCCGGTCCCAATCGATCGAAATGACCGGACAGGCGGCTTGCCTGTTCTTGCGAACAGCCGCGGTCTAGCAGTAGTGAAATCAACCCGTCAGTCATATGCGAGGATACCGCGCGTGCGAGTAGTTTGGCATCCTGCCTACTCACTCCTCTCTGCCTTTTCGCCATGCGACGCCTGCACCTTCTGCTGCCCTTCCTCCTGTTCGGATGTGCGCAGAACACAGATTCGAATCACTTTGACATCGTCATAGAGAACGGGCGGGTTGTAGATGGCACCGGGAATGCCTGGTTCTACGGAGACGTGGGCATCGTTGCAGACCGAATCGCCGCAATCACTCCGGCGGGCGTGCTCTCGGATGCCGACGCCACCCAGCGTATTGACGCAACGGGCCTCGTGGTCGCCCCGGGTTTCATCGACATCCAGAGCCACTCTCGCGGCGCGCTGCTCTACGACGACGGCCGGGTGATCAGCAAGGTGACGCAAGGCGTGACCACGGAGATCATGGGCGAGAACGTCTCCAACGCGCCCGTGAACGCCAACACGCTCAGAGCTGACGGCATCACCAGCCCCGAGCGACTGGAGGTGGCGCAGACTTTCGCCGGAGAACATGGATTCGACCGGTGGCTGACCGCGATGGAGGCCCACGGCATGTCCGTAAATGCGGGCTCGTTCCTGGGCGCTGCGACCGTGCGGGTGTACGCGAAGGGCGAGGCCGAGGGCGCGGCCACACCAACCGAGTTGGACACCATGCGGACCATCATGCGGAATGCGATGCGCGATGGCGCCTTTGGGCTGGCGTCTGCCCTCATCTACCCGCCCGCCAGTTTCATTAGCACCGACGAACTGGTCGAGGTCACCACGGCCATGGCACCATTCGGCGGTCTCTACATCACGCACATGCGGTCCGAGGCCGATAAACTGCTGGAGGCCATCGACGAGTCTATCGAAATCGGTCAGCGGGCGGGCGTCCCAGTTGAGATCTACCACCTCAAGGCGGCCGGCCAACGAAACTGGTACAAGGCGGCCCTGGCTGTGGATCGTATTCAGGCTGCGCGGGACGCCGGCATGGACGTTCAGGCCGACATGTATCCGTACACGGCTGGGGGCACCGGACTGACCGCTGCCTTGCCGCCGTGGGCCTCGGCAGACGGACTGCTGTTCGAAAACATCTCAGACCCCGCCACACGGGAGCGTATCCGGGCTGAAGTGGCCAACCCTACGTCAGACTGGGAGAACCTAGCTGAGCTTGCTACCCCAGAGGGCGTGCTCTTGGCCGGGTTCGACAAGGAAGAGAACCAGAAGTACACTGGCCGTCGCCTCTCTGAAGTGGCGGCCGAAATGGGGATCGATTGGGTCACCGCCGCCATGGACCTCATTCTGGCGGACTCCTCCGGCATCAGCACCATCTACTTCCTGATGAGTGAGGACAACGTGGAGTACCAGATGCGTCAGCCCTGGATGAAGTTCGGGACCGACGCTGGCGGCTGGGACCCCGAAACGGCCGAGGGTCTCACCCACCCCCGCTCCTACGGCACCTATCCCCGCATTCTGGGCCACTACGTCCGAGAACAGGGCGTCATGACGCTGGAGGAGGCGGTTCGCAAAATCACATCGGCCGTGGCCACTCGTCTGTCCATCCAGGATCGCGGCGTTCTGCGCGAAGGCCTCTTTGCCGATGTCACGGTGTTTGACCCGGAGACCATCATCGACAACGCCACCTATGCGGACCCGCACCAGGTCTCGACCGGCATCCGCCACGTCTTTGTGAACGGCACTGCTGTCCTCTCGGGCGGCGTTCACACGGGCGCTAAGCCCGGCCGGGCCGTTCGCGGTCCAGGCTACACTCCACGCCACACTCCACGCCGGGAAGAGTGACCAACCAAGGCTACCATGCATCTACCCAAAGCGCCGCTCTTCGCCCTCTGCATCTTGGCCATGCTCGCGGCGGTGCCCGTCCAGGCACAGGATGGGCTCGAGTCCACCCCCAACCTTGATGCTCTTGTTGCCTTCGATCAGGGCCAGAGCCATTTCCGGGTGGCCGTGGAGCGTTTTCGGGCGGACCTCTCCGTGCTACACAGGCGGTATGATGTCCCGATGTCCGCGACCCGCCGGGATCGGCTGCGGTCGTTCTATGGCGATTGGCTCTCCGCCCTTGCGGCCTCCGATTTCGAGGCCTTGAATCACGAGGGTCAGGTAGACTATGTCCTGTTGCGAAACAGGCTGGACTTCAACCTCGAGATGCTTCGCCAGGAGGAAGCTACGCGCGAGGTCATGGCGCCTCTGATGCCGTTCTCTAAGGAACTGGAGCAGCTCCAGATTGACCGCCGCGACCGACTTGGAGTGGCCC
>JBLFXH010000209.1:0-6196 GCA_047611125.1 Rhodothermales bacterium | reverse complement strand
ATAGTCGCGCTTGAACTGAATACGGTCGATGACATAGGGCGGCGTGGTCTTGCCTCGCGCACCGCTCAGGGTGTCCGGCTCCTCGGCATCGCGGACGGTAAGAAGCAGCTTGGACGCATCAGGACTCCACTGGTAGCCGCCGATTCCCTGCTTAACCTTGGTGAGTTGCTGCGCCTCACCACCCCGGCGATCCAGCACCCATACTTGGCTTTTGCTGTCGTCCCGACTGGCCGTAAACGAGATGAACCGCCCGTCGGGACTCCAGCCCGGACTCCCGGCAGAACTGCCTTTGGCCGTCAGCGGAATCGCGTCGCCTCCCGCCGAGGGTATCATCCAGATCTGAGTTTCCGAGTCCTCGTCCTCCAGGCTGGTCTCGGATACGGTGTAGGCAATCCACTGGCCGTCGGGGCTGACCACGGGACTGCCCACCGACTTGATGGCGAACATGTCATCGATTTCAAGTGGACGCCGCTCTTGGGCACTGGCCAGAAGGGCCAAAAACAGAATCGGGAAGAGAAAAACAGAACGCTTCATTGCCGGCTCCTAGTTGGGAAGCTGACAATCTAGCGCGCAAGCGCTTGCCCCCCACGCCTGCTGCATCCTACTCTGTCAGCCAACAACCCCCTGCGACATGGATCCGGCAGCAGTATTCTCGTTTGGCAGCACCTTGGTCCTGCCCGGATGGCTCCTCCTCATACTCTTGCCGCGCTGGCAATGGACCACGCGCTTGGTCACCACCGTGGCGATTCCCGTGGTGCTGGCCGTAGCCTATGTGGCGCTCTTCGCCGGAAACTTCATGGGTGCCGAGGGTGGCTTTGGGTCGCTTGAAGAGGTGACCCTGCTGTTTACAAATCCGCACCTGGTGACGGCTGGTTGGCTGCACTATCTGGCCTTTGACCTCCTTGTTGGCAGCTGGATTGTCCGTGATGCCTCGTCTGAAGGCATCAATCACCTCTGGATCGTGCCATGCCTAGTAGGGTGTTTCATGGCCGGTCCCGCAGGCTATCTGTTGTACATGATCATCCGCGCTGCGCTTCGCCGAAAGGTGCTCATGAGTCCTGTCGAGGTAGCGGCTTGATCGGCACCACCTGGCAGGAACTGAAGTCACGCCACGCGCTGCTGGCCTGGAGCGGGGCGTTGATGCTGGTCTTCGTGGTTCTTGGTGCCGCGCTGGCGGTCTTCGATTCCCGAACCGTGACGGGGTTGAACGTTTGGTTCAAGCCCATCAAGTTTGCCGCGTCCATAAGCATTTACCTGCTGACGATGGCGTGGTACCTGCAGTACTTGAAGCCAGCGCGACCGCGAACCGCCCGGGTGATGGGGACCCTTATTGCCGTAGTAATGGTCGTGGAGTATGCAGCCATCTTCATGCAGGGGGCTAGGGGAGTAATCTCTCACTACAACTACGAAACACCCTTCGACGGCCTAGTCTTCGCGGCGATGGGGATTCTCATCTCCCTGAACACCTTCTTTCTGGTCTACGTCCTGTACCTGTTTCTGCGAAATCGCCCTGACATTCCTCAACCATATCTTTGGGGAATCCGCTTCGGTCTGCTTCTCTTCCTCGTGTTCGGACTGGAGGGCCGGATGATGATCGGAAATAACGCCCACGCGATCGGTGTTCCGGATGGGGGAGCAGGACTGCCGTTCCTAGGCTGGAGCACGGAAGGGGGCGATCTGAGGTACGCCCATTTCTTCGGGATGCACGCGCTACAGGTGCTTCCGATCAGCGGCTGGCTGCTGCACAAGAACGGGGAACGCCTCCCGTTCTCGCCGCTAGTCGGGGTCGTGATACTCAGCGCACTTTACCTAGCGCTAGCGTCGTGGATTCTCCAGACGGCGCTCCAGGGAATACCCATTATCAGTTGATTGAATGACTATTCGAATTCTGACTCTTGCCCTACTCTTCCTTTCCGTTCTGCCGGCGACGGCCCAACAGGGCAAGGAGTTTGTGTCGACGTATCTGGATCAACACGCCGACTCGTTTAGCGAGACGGCCCAAACCATCTGGGGACTAGCGGAGGTAGGATACCAGGAGACTGAAAGCGCGCGATTACTAGCGGAGCATCTGTCCGAAGCGGGTTTCGGAGTGGAGATGGGCGTTGCCGGCATTCCAACGGCCTTCTTAGCCGAGTGGGGCTCCGGAGAGCCGGTCATCGGCATCATGGGCGAGTACGATGCGCTTCCAGGGATCATCCAGGACCGCGTCTCGGAGCGCTCCATCCTTCCTGGCTTCACGGCGGGTCACGCCTGCGGTCACCACCTCTTCGGGGCAGGCTCGGCCGCCGCCGCGATAGCCGTGAAAGAATGGATGGAAGCCAGCAAGACCCCCGGCACGATCCGGTTCTATGGCACGCCGGCTGAGGAAGGCGGCGCAGGGAAGGTCTACATGGTCCGTGCGGGACTGATGGACGATGCCGATGTGATGTTGCACTGGCACCCCGGCTCGGAGAACTCGGCAGGAGCTGAGAGCACGCTCTCCAACAAGTCAGCCAAGTTCAGATTCTATGGCGTGTCGGCGCACGCTGCGGCAGCCCCGGAAAAGGCCCGGTCAGCGCTCGACGGGGTCGAAGCCATGAACAACATGGTCAACATGATGCGGGAGCACGTGCCGCAGGAGACCAGGATCCACTATGTGATCACGGCAGGTGGGCATGCTCCCAACGTGACACCGGACTTCGCCGAGGTTTTCTACTACGTGAGGAATCCTGCGCCGACGCTAGTCCGATCCATCTTCGAGCGGGTCGCCGCCGCAGCCGAGGGAGCAGCCATGGGGACCGGCACCCGCGTGGAGTACGAGGTGATCCATGGCCTCTACAACATGCTCCCCAACGAGGCCTTGCAAGCGGCCATGCACGCAAACCTGGAGCAAGTCGGAGGTGTCGAGTACAGCGCGGAAGACCTGGCGTTTGGAGCGGCCATTCAGGAAAGCCTGCAGGCCCCACCGGCTCTGGAGTCCGCCGCTCAAGTCCAGCCCTTCTTCGTGACCGACAAGGCATCGCCCGGATCTACGGACGTAGCCGATGTCTCCTGGATGGTGCCGACGGCCGGGATGAGTGCAGCGACGTGGGTACCCGGTACCTCGGCGCATTCCTGGCAGGCCGTTGCAGCCGGAGGCACGCCCATCGGTGACAAGGGGATGATCGTGGCGGCGAAGACTCTTGCCATGACCGCGATCGATCTCTTCCTGGACCCGCAGCTTCGCGCCATCGCCCGAGAGGAATTCCTCAGACGACGTGGCGACGATTTTCACTACGAGCCCCTTCTGGGCGATCGGGATCCGCCGCTGGATTACCGCAAGCCAGCAGGCCAGTAAGATGTCAAACGCAGGAAAGCAGGGAAGCGTCACGTACCGGAAAGCCGAGGAGGGCTACTTCTCCAACCGCGGCCTCAAGCGATACGCAGGCGTGTGGTCTCTCTGGGCACTAGGCGTTGGGGCCGTCATTTCAGGCGACTTCTTCGGCTGGAATTTCGGACTCGACGTAGGCGGGTTCGGAGGGCTACTGATCGCGACGGCCATAGTCGCGGTGATGTACCTCGGGATGTGTTACTCGATTGCCGAGATGAGCCCGGCGCTGCCGCACACCGGCGGTGCCTATTCGTTTGGCCGGACGGCCATGGGACCGTGGGGCGGCTTCATTACGGGGCTCGCCGAGAGCATGGAGTACATCCTCACGCCCGCCGTCATCGTGGTGGGCATCGGAGGGTACATGGGCTCGATTGCCAATGACCTAATCGGCATTCAGTTGGCTGCACCCGTCTGGTGGGCCCTCTTCTACGCGGTGTTTGTGGGGATGAATATCCTCGGCGTGGAGCTAACATTTCGGTTCACCGTCTTCATCACATTCCTGGCACTTGGCATCCTGGTGGTCTTCTGGATTGGTGCAATACCGCTCTTCTCATGGGAGAATGCGCTCAACATCGCGCCTGATCCCGGCCAGTCCCAGTGGCTACCCCATGGCTGGGCGGGGGTTACGGCCGCCTTGCCCTTCGCCATCTGGTTTTACTTGGCCATCGAACAGCTGCCGCTGGCGGCAGAGGAGGCGCATGATCCCAAGCGCGATATGCCACGCGCCCTGCTCTGGGGCATTCTGACTCTGATCATAGCGTCGCTACTAACCCTGTTTCTGAATGCGGGGATCGCCCCCGGATCTGCGGTGGTCGGCAAGTCGGACGAGCCCCTATTTCTGGCCTTCAAGACCATCTTCGGCGAAGGCATGGGGGCTTCACTCTTGGCCCTGGTCGCGGTTGCAGGACTCGTTGCGAGTTTCCACGCGATCATATATGCCTACGGTCGCAACATCTATTCGCTGAGCCGGGCCGGGTACTTCCCGAGCTGGTTGTCGCTGACGCACAAGACGCGAAAAACCCCGCACGTGGCGCTCATTGCGGGCGCCGTGATAGGGTACGTCGCCGCGCTCGTTCTTGAGTACGGCGAGTCGTTCTTCGGCGACCTCCCCGTGGGCGCGATTCTCCTCAACATGGCCGTCTTCGGAGCCGTAATCGCCTACATCATGCAGATGATTGCCTTCGTCAAGATCCGCGATCTGGACATTGAGAGGCCCTATGTCAGTCCCCTCGGGAAACCCGGAGCCATTGTAGCTGGGATCATCGCTGCCGTGACTCTGGTCTTCCTCTTCGTCAATCCGGACTACCGACCGGGGGTCTATGGAGCGGCAATTTGGTTTGCCCTCGGACTCTTGTACTTCGCCCTCTACGCACGGCACCGAATGATTCTGTCACCCGAGGAGGAATTCGCCCTCCAGGCATCCAAAGAAACTGATGGCTGAGACTCCCAGAGGAATGTTGACGCTCTCCGAACTGGCCAGCCGCGTAGCGGAAGGCTCCGTGGATACCGTCCTGGTCTGTTTCCCAGACATGTTCGGGCGATTGGTCGGGAAGCGATTCGATGCCGAGTTCTTCCTTGAGAGCGGGTACAAGGAGACGCACGCGTGCGACTACCTCCTGGCCGACGATATCGACATGGAGCCGGTGCCGGGGTACGCTGCCACGAGTTGGGAGACGGGCTACGGGGACTTCGCTATGAAGCCGGATCTGGACACCCTTCGGATGACGCCATGGCTGCCCGGAACGGCTCTGGTGCTGTGCGATATTCAGGACCACAGTACTCATGAGCCGCTCGCGCACAGCCCAAGGGCCATCCTCAAGAAGCAGTTGGACCGGCTGGCTGCCATGGGGCTGACTGCCATGACGGCGTCGGAGCTGGAGTTCTACCTCTTTGATCAGACCTACCGTTCGATACACGAGTCCGGATTCAGGGATCCGAAAACGTCCGGGTACTATATCCAGGACTACCACATCCTGCAGACCTCCAAAGAGGAGCCCGTCCTTCGAGCAATGCGTCTTGGGCTCCGCGACGCCGGTATCCCCGTTGAGAACTCCAAGGGCGAATGGGGCCCCGGTCAGGAGGAGCTGAACATCCGCTACACCAATGCGCTGACTATGGCCGACCGCCACGTCGTGATGAAGAACGGCATGAAGGAGATAGCCGATGGGCAGGGCAAGGCCATCACCTTTATGGCCAAGTGGAACTACGATCTGGCGGGAAGCAGTTGCCATATTCACCTGTCGCTGCAGGATGCCGCGGGGCGGGCGGCCTTCCATGATGCCGGCTCCGAGTTCGGCATGTCGTCGCTGATGCGGTCCTTTGTGGCGGGTCAGTTGGAGCACGCTGCAGGACTTACTTACTTCCTGGCCCCTTTCATCAATTCGTACAAGCGATTCCAGGTGGGCACGTTCGCCCCGACCCGGATGGTGTGGTCGCGCGACAACAGGACCGCAGCCTTTCGACTATGCGGCGAAAACACGAACGCCATTCGAATCGAATGCCGGGTGGGCGGCGCGGATCTGAATCCTTACCTGGCTTTCGCCGGACTGATCGCGGCGGGGATAGATGGGGTTGAGCGGAGTTTAGATTTAGCATCTCCGTTTGTCGGGGATGCATACGTGGACGGCGAGTCGGACGAGATTCCGAAGACCCTGCGTGAAGCCGCAGCCGCTCTGGACGCTTCGAAGATGCTTCGAGCAGCGCTGGGCGATGAGGTGGTGGATCACTACCTCCACACGGCGGCCTGGGAACAGGCAGAGTACGATAGGCGGGTGACGGACTGGGAGTTGAAGCGCGGGTTCGAACAATCATGATTCGCTGCGTCTCACCCATTGATGGCCGACTCTA
>JBLFXH010000208.1:0-6285 GCA_047611125.1 Rhodothermales bacterium | reverse complement strand
GACGGTATCAAACCCTATTTCGTCGAGCTCTCAGACATCGTCCGCACCTACATCGCCCGACGCACGCCGGTGCCCGCGAGAGAACTGACTACCGGTGAGCTTCTCGCGGAGCTTCGACGGAGGCCCGTACTGCGGGCTGAACGGGTTGGGGAAGTCCGCCGGCTCCTGACCCAGGCCGATCTGGTGAAGTTCGCGGATCAGCACCCCGCGCCCGATCGGGCCCTCCGGACACTGGAGGAGGCCCGCGCGTCCATCGAGTGCGCCGAGCGTGAACTGGCGCCACCACCTGCCGCGGCCATCGAGCGGCCTGAGCGCGAACTGGCACCTGCCGCGCCGGTCTCAGACGGAGAGGACGGCGCATGACGTTTCCCTATCCATTCGCGCAGCCAGCTTGGCTCTTGCTGCTTCTGCTGATACCCGTATTCCTGGGCTGGCGCCTCTGGAAGTCTCGATCAGAGAGTGGACTCCTATTTTCGACGGCATCCCTGGCAGCCGGTTTGCGGCCGACGCTCCGGGTTTACCTCCGCCACACCCCCATGGTGCTCAGGAGCGTGGCCATGGGCCTGGCCATTCTTGCACTCGCCCGGCCGCAGGAGCGCAACGTGACTCGGGAGCGGTTTGCCGAGGGCGTGGACATCATGATGGTGCTCGATACCTCGACATCAATGCGGGCAGAGGATTTTAAACCGAACCGGTTTGAGGCGGCCCGGCAGGTGGGCGCCGAGTTCATCGACGGGCGCACCTCGGACCGGGTTGGGCTGGTGGTGTTCGCGGCCAAGGCCTACACCCAGGCTCCTCTGACCCTCGACTACGATTTTCTTCTCAGCATGCTGAGCGAGGTTGAGGTCGGAGTGATCGAGGATGGCACGGCGATTGGAACTGCGCTGGCGATGGCCGTCAATCGCCTCAAGGACACCGCGGCCACGAGCAAGGTGATCATCCTCTTGACCGATGGACAAAACAACCGGGGCGAACTGAGTCCCGAAACGGCCGCTGAAGTCGCCAGGACCATTGGCGTCAAGGTCTATGCGATTGGAGTCGGTGCCCGGGGAGAAGCTCCTTTCGTGATCGACCACCCGTTTGCTGGACGGCAGCGACGCATGGTACCGGTCGAGATCGACGAGCAGATGCTGACTAAGGTGGCTGAAAGCACTGGCGGCCAGTACTTCAGGGCCACCAACAACGCCGCCCTACGCGAGATCTATGACGAGATCGGTGAACTTGAAAAGACTAAGATCGAAGAGAGGGTCTACACCGATTACGAGGAGCGCTTCCCGTATTTCCTGATCCCAGCGTTCGCCCTGCTCCTGCTTGAACTGCTGCTCTCCACCACCGTTTTCCGACGCTTCCCGTGAATTGGCTGCACCCCATATGGCTCTGGGCCTTGGCGTCGGTACCTGCGGCTGTCGGTCTGCTACTCTTTGCCGCGTACCGGAGACGCAAGGCGATTGATCGCTTTGGGCAGCGCAGTCTAGTTTCGCGCCTCAGTTCTGCCGTCAGCATGAGACGACGCCGCTGGAAGGGAGCCTTTGCGGTGGCTGGCATCGGGCTGATCAGCCTGTCGCTGGCCGGACCTCGGTTCGGTACCAAGTTGAAGGAGGTGCAGCGCGAGGGCATCGACCTCGTGATTGCACTAGATGTCTCTCTGTCGATGATGGCTGAAGATGTCGCCCCGAACCGCCTCGAGCGTGCGCGCAACGAGATCAAGAAACTGCTCGACAACCTGCGGGGAGATCGGGTGGGTCTGGTCCTGTTTGCGGGCGACGCCTTCATTCAGACGCCGCTGACCACCGACTACGGGGCCGTGCGCCTTTTCCTGGATGTAGCGGATCCTTCTCTTATCCCGACGCCGGGTACCGATTTTGGCGAGGCGCTCAAGATTGCCATGCGAGCCTTTCGGGCGCCCCATGCTGGCGGAGAGGATGAGCCGCGGACCAGAGCCCTGCTCTTCGTCTCCGATGGAGAGAACCACGTGGCAGACCTGGACGAGATCCTGACGGAGGCCCGCAGCGAATCCATCGTCATGTTCGCGGCTGGTGTCGGCGAGACCGAGGGCGTTCCGATTCCGGTGTACCGCGGAAGCCGCCAAGTAGACTTCAAGAAGGATCAGGCGGGGCGGGTGGTGACTACGCGTCTGGAGGAAGCCGCCCTTCAGCAGTTGGCCTCGGACGGGACTTATTTTCGCATCGCCCGCACATCCAGTTCTCTTTCCAGTCTCACGACGGCCTTGGAGCGGCTCGACCGAACCACGTTTGGTGCCGAGGAATTCGAGGAATACCAGGAGCAGTACCAGTGGCCGCTGGCACTGGGACTCATCCTCTTGCTGATCGAGGTCGTCCTATCTGACCGGGTCAAGCCGGCCGGTAATCGCTTCGCCAATCTCAATCCGTCTTCCGGATCATGATCCGAATACTCCTCATACTCGTGATGCTGTTTGGCATCGGTCCCGGCGACAAAAAGAAGGGTCGACAGGGGAACGCGCTCATGCGACAGGAGCGGTTCGAGGAAGCCGCGGCGGCCTACCGCGAGGCCCTGGCCGACATGGACACGGCTGAGCCTGATGCCACCCAGAGCGGCCTGCTCAACAACCTCGGTGCCGCCCTCTACCGTCAGGGGGATTTCGAGGGGGCTCAAAACGCCTTCGAAGCCGCCCTCGCTTTGGCTCCTGATGACGCCTCCGGATCCGCCGCCGCGTACAACAGCGGCGGCGCTGTCTACAGGGCCGAGGACATGGAAGGTGCGCTGGCCCGGTATCGTCAGGCATTGCTGCAGGATCCGTCCAACGAGGCCGCCCGATTCAACTACGAGTTTGTTCGGCGCCAGATAGAAGAGCAGGAGAACCAGGAGCAGGATCAAGAGCAGGACGACCAGGATCAGGACCAAGAGCAGAACGAGGACGGCCAGCCGAACGAGGATCAGCAGGACGAGAACCAGGATCAGGAGCAGGAGCAAGACCAGGAGCAGCAGGATCAACAGCAAGACCAGGAGCAGGAGCAGCAGCAGGATCAGGAGCCGAAAGAACAGCAGGACCAGCTGAGCCAGGAAGAGGCCGAGCGGATTCTTGAGGCTTTGGAAAATGAAGAAGAGCAGCTCCTCCGGCAGGTACAAAAGATGAAGACCAGACCCCGGCGGGTGGAGAAAGACTGGTAGTCAATGGGCACGAGACGCACATACCTCGCGGGTAACCGTGGCCTGTTGAAGTGCCTCACTGTGATCGGCTTGCTTCTGACCTGCGGGTCACCGGTCCTGGCTCAGGACATGCGGGTGCGGGCAAGCGTTACCGACGCCACCATTGGCAGCGCGGAGACGGTTGGCTTTACGCTGGAAATCCAAGGCGTACGCAGCCTGGAGACACCGACAGCACCGGAAACCGAAGGACTCGTGCTGGTCTCGACCTATCCCAGTCGGCAGACCAGCATGTCCATCGTCAATGGCGCCGTCACCCAGAGTGTCAACTTCACGTGGACCTTCCGGCCCGTTCGAGAGGGACAGGCTCGAATTGGCGCGGTCTCGGTCACCATCCAAGGGAGGACCTACTCGACCGAATCCATCGCCGTCAACGTGATTCCTCAGACACAGCGTCCGGCCCGACGCGCGCCGGCCAGGTCCAATCCGTTCGCTCCCTTCCAGCGACAGGCCCCTAGTGCCCCGGCCGAAGAAGTCGACCCCGATGCGCGGGACATTTTTATCGACGTCGTTCCCAGCGCTTCTTCGGCCGTCCAGAATCAGCAGGTCACGGTCAGCTACCTGCTGTATTTCAGGGAAGGTATCCAGCTGCGGCAGAGCCGACTCACGGATTCTTGGGACGCCGAGGGCTTCTGGCGCGAGGAACTGGAGGTGGAGCCGCGCCCCATCCCCCAGATGGTGGTCCGGGACGGCCTTCGGTACAATCGCATTACGTTGAAGCGTGCGGCCGTCTTTCCCACCCGATCCGGCGACCTGGCCATTGACCCCCTGAAGATTGAGACAGAGGCCATCCTCCCCTCCCGGTCGTCCGACCCGATGGCCCGGTTCTTCTCGCTGCAGAGCCGGTTCACGGCCATCGAACTGAGCTCCGCTCCGCTGAACCTTGAATCGCGACCACTGCCCGGCAACGCTCCCGACACGTTTCAGGGTGCCGTAGGCTCACTGAGGTTCTCAGCATCATTCGACCGTACGGAGCTCGAAGTTGGGGAATCCCTACAGCTGACGGTTCGAGTCAGTGGCAATGGCAATCTGGCCACGCTCGCGCCTCCGATCTTCCAGCCACCGGGCGCCTTCGAACTATACGACCCGCAGCTGAACACCTCGATTGATCGATCCGGGCCCCAGCTTCGAGGATCAAAGACGTTCACCTACGTCCTCGTGCCGAGGTCAAACGGGACCTTTGAGATGCCCGAGGTGGCATACACCTGGTACGATCCCTCCGCAGAACGCTACGTAACGGATACGTCCCCGGTAACTGCCGTCACCGTGACCGGAACCGGCTCGCCGGCCGCGACCGTTTTGGCACTCTCGGGCGGTTTGCCGGTTGATGACATCGCCGGGCCAGTACCCGCTAGCACTCGGTGGACTCCGGCAGACCGCGAACCGCTCCATCGCCAAACATGGCCATACCTGGCGCTACTGCTGCCGGGTTTGCTGGTCGGTACCACTATGATGCTCGGGCGGCATGCTCAACATCTGGCCGGCAATCCCGCGGTTGCGAGGCTTCGACGAGCGGGTCCGTTGGCTCGCAAGCACCTCAGGGCGGCAGACCAGCGACTCCGCGATGACGACGTAGTCGGTTACTATGAAGCCCTCGAGCGGGCGCTCCTGGGATTTGTCGGCAATCGCCTCAATGTGGCCGAACACGGCCTGACTCGAGACACGCTTGATCGCGCATTGGATGCCGACGACGTGCCGCAGGACGTTCGGGTTCAGCTGATGGCGTTTCTGGATTCCTGTGACAGCGCTCGATTCTCGCCCGTCAGGCCGACGCCCGAAGCCATGGCGGCTGATCGGGACCGCGCTGCTGATCTTCTCGTGACGCTGGATGACCGGATGAAAGCATGAGGTTAGTGCGGGTAATGATGCTCTCCGTTCTCCTAGTCAGCGCGGCTAGCGCGGATGCCGCGACCGGTGACATTCCGGAGGCGGTCCGACTCTTTGACGAAGGCACCGGACTCATCGAAGCCGGCCAATACACGCAGGCCATTGCGGCGTTTGAGTCCGCATTGGCCGTGGGATTCGAGAACCCGGCGCTCCACTACAATTTGGGGGTCGCGCACTACCGATTGGATCAACTCGGCGAGGCCGTGGCCAGCTTTGAACGGGCCCGACGCTTGGCCCCGGACGATCGGATGGTGCTGCACAACCTCTCCATTGCCCAGGCCAGGATTCGCGATCAGTTTTCGCGCCTGCCTGACAGCTTCGGCCAGTCCATCTGGCGCGTCCTGGATCGACGCCTGGGAGCCGGCATTCTCTTCGGACTGGGGCTTCTGGCCTACCTCATCTGGTGTGCACTGATGGGAGTCAGGGCCAGAGGCGCAGCAGACTCCGAGTGGATTCGTCGAGGGCTCTGGACCTCGGCGCTGGTTGGCCTGATGGGAGTCGGCCTGGGCCTGGGAGTCTCTTATAGCCCCGCAGAGCCGCCCGCGGCCGTTGTCGGCGCTCTAGAGACCGCGTTGTTTGCGGCTCCACTGGCTACCGATTCTCCCGAAATGGAGATTCACGAGGGCTTGCTGGTTACCGTGACGGGCGCTACCTCCGGGTGGACTGGCGTCCAACTGCCCAATGGAGTGACCGGCTGGGTCCGATCAGAGGATCTTATTCCCGTCTGAGGCGCTATCTTTCGGACTGTTTTCGGATGGATGCTTTTGTCCGCAGAAGACCCCCGCCCCTCTCAAGGCCTCTCCTCTCTAACACCCTCCCTGTTCATGGAGCCAACGATTCTGCATACCTCATCCAAGGCTGGGTGGATTGAGGTTATTTGCGGGTCCATGTTCAGTGGCAAGACGGAGGAGTTGATTCGACGCATGCGAAGGGCGCGTATTGCCAAACAGCGTGTGGAGATCTTCAAACCGGCCATCGACACGCGGTTCGACGAGGATGCCGTGGTCTCGCACGACGCATCGGTGATTCCCTCGACTCCCGTGTCGTTCGCGTCCCAGATTCTTCTGCTCACCAGTGATGCCACAGTCATCGGGATCGACGAGGGCCAGTTCTTTGACGAAACCCTCGTCGAGGTCTGTACCCAGCTTGCTCGTGATGGACGCCGGGTGATCGTGGCCGGCCTGGACCAGGACTACCTCGCCCGCCCATTCG
>JBLFXH010000207.1:0-6291 GCA_047611125.1 Rhodothermales bacterium | reverse complement strand
GGTATTGGCTTCAGTGCGAAGCCTGAGGTCTACGTGAAGCGCGACGGCGCGCGCATGGTCTATTACGTGGGCAACAGGAGTGGCTACAGCAACCTCTATGCGGTGGAGGTGGATTCGGCCTACGGACCCAAGGGTGATCCCTCCATTGTCGTAGAAGGCGAGCGAAATGATCGCTTTGAGGCCTTCCATCTGTTTGAGAGCCGGATGGACGTCTCGCCCGACGGGCGATTGGCGTTCGTCACCAAGAGTGGCGGGCAGGACGTGGTTCATGTCCTGAATCTGGAAACCGACCAGATAGAGGCGACGCTTCGGTTCGACGATCATGTGGCGATTTCCTCTCCGCACTGGTCGCCGGAGGCAGACCGCATTGTCTTCTCGTCTATCGACGCCTCAGGCTTCAGCGACCTCTTCGTCTACGATTTCGAGGACGCGAGTCTAGTGGCCATCACGGATGATGCCTACGACGATCTGGATCCCGCTTGGAGTCCAGACGGGAGGTTCGTGGCCTTCACCTCCGATCGGACCTCGCTCGGCAAGGAGGGCGCCTACAACCTGTTCACGTACGATTTCGAGACCGGGCGGGTGGAGTACGTCACGTTCGGTCAGCAGAAGGACTTCAGTCCCTCATGGAGTCCCGACGGGAAATCTATCGCCTTCACCAGCGCTGTGCGTGCAGAAGACGGTCGATACAGCGCGCAGAACATCTGGGTGGCCGACGTTTCCGAGCGCATCGGAGCTCCGGCTGCCGTGGCTTCACTGGGCGCAGTCGATGACCCGGCGCCCGTGACTAAACGCAGGCTTGACAGAATCACGCATCTGGCAGGCGCCGCATACGATCCCGTCTGGACTGATGATGGGAGGGTGGTGTTTTCCAGCTTCGAGGGTCTGCAGTTCTCCATTCGTTCGATAGGCGACATCCGAGGCCGTGTCAACAATTCGCTGGAGCGCAAGGAAATTGATCTCACCCAGCCCGGCCTCTCGTGGACCTATGCCCGGCTTGAGGGTCAGGATGCAGTCAGGACGCCCTACAAGAAGCGCTTCAAGTTGGACCTCGCGCAGGCTGCGTTGACCCAGAGCCCTGTGCTGGGCACCCTCGGTGGGGCCGTACTGGCCTTCTCCGACATGCTCGGTGATGACTACCTCTACCTGACCGTCTTTAACACCGCCGAGAGCCAACGAGACTTTCTGAGAAGCCTCAGCTTCCAGCTTTCCCGGACCAGGCTGCACAAGCGGGCCAACTTCGGCTACGGGGTTTACCGGTTCTCCGGTCTCCGGTACGACATCACCGATCCCGATGCACCGACGGGATTCCCGCGGTTCTATGAGACGGTCTACGGCGGCTTCGGCGCGGTGTCCTACCCGCTGTCGAAATTCAAGCGCCTGGATGTGGGGACGTCGCTGAATTGGAGCGACAAGGAAATTGACATTCGAAATATTGACCGGAAGGCGCTCCTGCTATCGAACAGCGTGTCGATTGTCCACGACAATGCGCTGTACTACTACAATGGGCCCATCGAGGGTTGGCGCGCACGGCTGACGGCCGCCTACACCACCGACGTCCGGTACTCGAACGTGTCTTACTTCTCTGTCCTCGCCGACGTGCGACACTACATGCGCCTAGGGCGCAATGTGACGTTCGCTACCTGGGCCATGGCTAGGATGAATCAGGGGCGCGAGGCGCGGCTCTACTTCATGGGCGGCAGCTGGGACCTCCGCGGGTTCAGGATCTTCAGCGTGAGGGGGCAGAAGCAGTGGTTCGTCTCGAATGAGCTCCGCTTCCCGATCCTGACGCAGCCTTCGGTCACGTTCCCTGCCCTCGCTGCGCTCGGCGTGGTGAACCTCAAAGGGACGCTCTTTCTTGATGCCGCGCACTCTTGGAATGACGACTACAATTTCAAGCAGTCTGATATCCTCTCTGGCGAGACGCTCGGCTCTGCCGGCCTCGGATTTAGGTTGAACATGTTCGGCGGATTCGTATTCCGCTACGACATCGGCCATCGGTATCGCGATGGGTTCTCCCGGATCGACAAGCGCTTCTTCAAGCAGTTCTTCTTTGGGTGGAATTTCTAATGCGAAGAAGGCCAATCATTCTCGTTGCCGTCCTCCTTGTTGCGGGTTGTCAGACCCTGCATCTCAAGGACCTGGTTCGCGTCCAGGACTCTGACTGGTGGACCACCGGCGGATCTGCGGCGCACAACTCGGCCGTGTCGCAGGAAATTGCTCCGCCTCTCAGGCAGGTCTGGGAGTACAATGCGCTTGCTGGTTTCGGCGCGAGTTCACCCCTGGTGATGGGCAACACCGTCATCGTGGCCAACCTGCAAGGAGAGCTACACGCTATAGATCTGGAGACCGGGAAGCGGAAAGGCCAGAAGTCTTTTAGAGGCGAAGCAATCCACGCCTCCCCGGCCCTTATTGCGAGTCGAATCGTGGTCGCGAACGCCTGGGGTAGTCGCACCGTGCACGGATATGATTTGCGGGGCGGCAAGAGCGTCTGGCACCGTGACCTGCCCCGTGTCAAGTCTGGACTCTTGGCCTACGGCGATGCAGTGTTGGTGGCCGACATGGACGGCGGAGTCCGGTTGATTGACGAACTGACCGGAGATGACCGCTGGACCTTTGAGGATCCGGACGGTGCGGCCGCGCGCGCGGATCCGCTTATGGCGGCAGACCGTTTCGTGGTGATCCACGAAGATGGGACTGCCCGGGCCTTTGACCCGGCAACTGGAGACGTGGCGTGGGAGACTGAACTCGGAACGCCTGTCTACGCCTCGCCCGCTGCTTCTGGGTCCATGGTCTACGTACCAACCACCCAAGGCAAGCTCTTGGCCGTTGACGCTCGGACCGGGAGGGTGTCGTGGCGATTCGATACCAACAATACGCAGCTGAAGATCGCCAGCCCGTCCATAGCTGGGGACACCATCTACTTCGGTTCCTCTGACGGCAGTGTCCGGGCGATCTCCACTGAATTCGGAGCCTCAAAATGGAGGGCCAAGCTGCCGGGTGGCGTGTCCGCTCAGGTCCTTGTGGCAGGCGGCTATGTCTACGTGGGGACCATGCAGAATCGACTCGTCGCGCTGGACTTTGAGACGGGCGGAGAGATCTGGTCCACCGATCTTCGAGGGCGCGTCAAGTCTTCCATGGCCGTTGCCGGGGATGGGATTCTCGTGCTCACGGAGCCTCGTTTTGTGAACTATTTCAGACCGGAGGCCTCCCTTGCGCCGAACTAGCCTGATTCTTGTCTTAGCGCTGGGCTGGGCCTTGGGCTGGGCGCCCATGGCGGCGGCTCAGACCGTGGCTGTGGTTTCGTCCAACGACCCGGGCGCGCACGTCTATGCCGATTCTACTTGGCTGGGGACTGCGTCGCGGGACGTGTTCAGTTTACCGGCTGGGACGCGTGTGGTACGAGTGGTCCCGTCAGCCATTGCATCATGGGGGATCCCCTCGGTCCGTGCGGCTGTCGGCCGATCAGACACATTGTTTGTCGAGGCTCTTTTTCCGTACGCCTACCGGTTGGATGCGACGCCGCTGAAGGCCGACGTATTCCTTGAGTCGGCTTCAGGGCGCGAGCGTCTTGGGAGCACGCCGGTTGTGCTGACTGTTGATGAGCGGCTGGTCGGGACATTCCAGTTCGAGAGGACTGGTTTTGCGACCGTCGAGTTGGTCCCGGGGGAGGCGTTCTGGAATCGCCACCAGGCAGTCATGCAGCCATTGGTAGCGGATGCGGCCTTGCATCCCGGAGTGCGGCTGGACGTGGCGAAGAAGCGGCGGAAGTGGATAGACTACACCGCACTGGCCGTGGCAGCCGTTGGCGGCGCGATGGCGGTACACTACAAATCCGAGGCGGATAAGCGGTTCGACATCTACACAGTTAACGGAGATCCTGCGCTGAGACCGGGGATTGAGCGGATGGATAATCGGTCTGCTGTGGCCCTGGGGGCCATGCAGACGGGGATTGGGGTGTTTGCGCTGCGGTTGGTGTTTGGGCGGTAGGGGTTACGGTTGATGGTCTTGCAGCCAGGTCCGAATTTGGTCCTTTTCCTGCGCCATAGCTGGGAGATCAGGGACACGTCCCAGCATCGTTTCGCAGTCGACAAGTCCATCCGAAATTAGTCGCCGAACAAACCTCCGATCTTTGTCCCGATACGCAGCCAGCTTGCTGAGGGCCAGGTCATTGGCTTCGAGGCAGAAGCCGACCCTGCCGTTGGTCAGGACAGGATCGCTGACCGGGATACATCGCTCCTGCCAACCCGAAGGCACGGTAGCCAGTTCAATACTGACGCCGTGAACGTAGAAGCCGTGCAGCTCGTGGAAGGGCGATCCTTCTCCTAGCACTCCATCTACCTCGATGAGGCGGTCAACCTGATGCTTGGGCTGAATGTCTACCTCTAGGGAAACTGTCAACTCGGGGGAGGGCTGAGGGTGAGTCCCGAGAATGGCCTGCGAGCCGAAGACCCAAAGCTCGGTCTCGTCTACCACATTACAGGTGGCGCGAATCGCATGTAGCAGCTGCAGGTAGTTCATGATTCATCGATAACGCGGCTGCGCTCGTCGGCAGAGAGCACAGCTAGGAATGGACTGCTTTGACGGAGTCTTGTAGCCCGCGGGGTGGTGAGGGTGAGGTACTGAGCGATCCGGGGGACTGAGTACGTCTCAAGTATGGTTGCCCATTCCTTCAGCGTGGACGCGGCACCGCCTCGCTGGCCCTCCAGTTGGTGTTCGACAAATGCGGCGGCTCGCGTAACTATGTCTGGATTTCGGCGAACCAGGTCCGCCACCCGCTGGGATCTGTCCAGGGCTCGGGCGTCGAGCGCTTGGTGGCTACCTAAACCGGGGCCTGCATCGTAGGCTACCTCCGGCTCTCGGACGGTGTCAGCCTCGAGGGCGGTGAGCGCCCGGGCCTCCATGATCATGTCGTACTTGGCTGACAGTTCAGTCAGGCCTTTCTGGAGGTGAGTTTCGGCTGCATCGACATGTGACCTGTCCATCACGACCGTGAGCAAGATGACCCCCGGCACCGTATCGGTGTCCATCAGTGTTCTCTGGATCGGGTTAGGCGTTTCTCCGAGAAGCCGAGTGATTTCGCCTAGGATCTCCTCGCTTTGGAGGAATTCCGCACAGAAGAGCTTCCGAACCTGCTTGCCGAGGGGACTGTCAGCAAGTCTGTAGCGCTGCATTCCGAGATCGGGGACAGGTCGGACAATGGCGCCGATCACCAGTTTCTCCAATCCGACTCGGACGCCCTGATTGGTCAGTCCGGTGGCACCGCAAAGCTCTGTGACCGTCTGGTCTTCAGTTATCAGCGCGAGCGCCCTGAGTATTCGGACAGATGACTGTGTTCCGAGAACCCGGTTCAGCGGGTTGTTCAGCGGATTCTGTGAGATGGAAGTTGGTCGCATAGTGGAATGTACAATTATAATTGTACCATAGAGTTCCCAAGCTCCTCCAGAAACGACTCCGCCAACCAGGCGTTACTCGCCGTCACAACCCTTCGCGACCAGCTCCATCCCATGATCAGACAGACCCTCAAGGACGACCTCAAGCCCGCCATGCGCGCGAAGGACACCGTCAGACTCCGGACCATCCGCTCCCTGCTATCTGCTATGATGGAGGCCGAGGTCAAGATTCGCGTTGGCGGCGAGGGCACGCTCACCGAGGAACAGGCTATGGACGTGGTCCAGAAGGCCGCAAAGCAGCGTCGTGACGCGCATCAGCAGTACGTGGAGGCGGACCGGCAAGACCTTGCGGCTATTGAGGCTGAGGAGCTGGTCATTCTGGACGAGTACCTGCCGGCGCAACTTTCGGATGATGACCTTCGTAGCGGTGTCCGAGCAATCGTCGAGCAGACCGGAGCCGCTTCCATGAAAGACATGGGGAAGGTGATGGGAATGGCCATGGGGAAATTCAAGGGCAAGGCTGACGGCAAACGCGTGCAAGCCATGGTGCGCGCCATCCTCGCGGGGTAATCGTGGGCATTCTGGACATCATCATTCTGGCCATCCTTGCCGCGGGCGTCGTCCAGGGCTACCGTACGGGATTTTTCAAGCAGGCCGGCGGTATCGCGGGAATTCTGATCGGATTTGCGTTGGGCGTTGCCTTGATGCAGCCGGTCGGGGGATATCTGGTCAGCATTTCGGGGATGGAGCCGGCCCTTGGCCCCGTCACCGGCTTCATTTCGGTCTTTGCCGGGACCTACCTGGTGGTTCAGATTCTGGCCAAGGTGGGCGAATCCATGCTGGGCGCTGTCAAGCTGGGCGGCGTCAATCGCATTCTCGGCGGCGGCGTCGGAGGCCT
>JBLFXH010000206.1:0-6302 GCA_047611125.1 Rhodothermales bacterium | reverse complement strand
TGGATGCACAGCCAAATGGCAGAGCCCCAGAAGTACAGGACCATGCCGAGGCCCCATATCCCAAATTTGTACCACAGGGCCACATAGCCGTTGTGCAGGAAGGTGGTGACGTGGTGGAAGGGCGGCAGAAACGTCAGGTCCCAAAAGGCGAACGGGACTCCCATGCCGTAGCCCAGGATGGGGTTCGCCATCACCTTCTCCATCACCACGGCCGTCTCACGGAAGCGGTTGATGAGTGAGATGTCTGTCGTGGCCGCGCTTCCAATCGACAGAACACGGTCTAAGAGACCCGTCGCAACGAGGATGAACACGTCTCCCAGAACCAAGTAGCCCAGGGCGACAATCCCCGCCACCGAAGCGGCCCCGATCCCGAACAGACGGAGGCGTTGGCGACCCGGCATGACCAGGAGTAGAATCAGACACGCGCCAGCGAAGGCTACCCAGTAGCCCCGGCTTTGAGAGATGATCAGGCCTGCGAAGAAGACCGCGAAGACTGAGCCTGCCAACCAGGCTGAGCGCAGTTTCGGCGCGTGCAGGAGGAATACCAGACTGACGAACAGCGGTACCATCAGGATGCTGGTATTGGTCACGGCCCGGCCGCGGGTCACCTGCCACGCATAGGCGGCGTCGATCAGGATTTGCTGGTAGTTGAGGACGTTCCGCGTGAACACCCACAGTGCCAGGATCAGGACGGCTGCCATGACGGCGTGAAGGCCGTATTTGTGTCGTTGCACCACCTCGCGGACGGGGAAGTAGAGCGCCAGGAACGAGAGACTCAGCCACTCACCAATATAAAAGCGCAGATCTCCGCCGAAGAGCAGGGTCAGGGCCACCGACGCCGTAGCCAGAACCAGAAACAGCGCCAGGACGCGTGACTCCCTTGTATCGAAAATGGGCTCGCGGTAGAGAAATATCCGCGACAGAAACCAGTGTCCGAGAAACGCCAGGTAGTACAGTCCGTAGAGAACCTCCGTTGGCTGGGTGCCGTCCTCGAAACCGGCAATCAGTGTAAAGCCCAGAATCAGCGTACACAGGTTGAGCACGGGATGCTGAAAGAGCCACCAGGCTCCTACGGCCGCGACGATGAAGCCCAGAAACAGGAGCAGGAGCGTCACGGATTTCCAGACCGCGAACATCACGATCAAGAGGCCCATCCCCAATGCCAATTGGAGCACCAACAGACCCAGCGCGCGAAACACATCCGGCTGCAGCGGATCGCGGAACGCTTGGTATAGGGCTCTGGTGGCGGTCAATCGGGGCGCGTAAATGAGTGGTGCGGGGAGACTGTTCGCTCTCGCGGTCTGTAAGGTAAAGGCGACGCCCCAAATCGTTCCGGCCGCAGCGCTCCTCATCCTGATTTTCGGATGGCTGTGGGGTTTCCCGCAGTTGGATGGACTCAACGCAGCTGCCTTGCCTGCGCCGGAGCCGCCCTCCAACCTCATCGCCGTTCCCGACGCCACAGGGATCTATCTCCAGTGGGATGCGAGCCCAACGCCTGCCCGGGAGATTTCCGAGTACAGAGTCGAGCGATTTCGCGAAGGCGATTCTTCCGCGGTCATCATTGAGCGGCTTCTTGTCGGACGCCTGTCTCACTTCGATTCGACCGGTCTAGGCGGCATTCCGTATCGCTATCGGGTTCGCGCCCGTGACTGGTTTCTGAACGACAGTCCCTGGTCCAGTCCTGTCGTGGCCGCCTACAAAGACGCGAAGGTGCCGAATCGTCCAGATAGCATGTTGGTTACCGTGAACCCGCAAGGCCTGTTCATTGATTGGGCGCCAGGGTCGGAAGAGGACCTTGCGGGGTACCGCATTTACCGGACGGTCGATGGCGCGCCGTGGCAACTCATTGCAGAGCCGGCCAGGTCCCAGTATCTGGATCGCTCCGCGGAGATCGCCGAGCCCTACCTCTACGCGGCCACCGCCTTGGACTATTCTGGGAACGAGAGCGCGCGTTCCGATACATCGCGCGGATTCATCCCGGATGGCGTCCCACCTGCCTCCGTCCCTGTCTTTACCACGATGGGCGAACCGGCCGGCATCAGGCTTCAGTGGCAGCCCCCGCCCGATCTGGACCTTTCCGGGTTTCGTATAGGGCGCAGCACCAACCCTGAGTTCAGCGACCCCCTGGTCCAACTGGGTGAAACGGCCACCGAGTTCATGGACACCACGGCTGTCGAACGACGGTTCTATGTCTACCGGATTACGGCGGTGGATCGAAGTGGCAACACGAGCGAGGCGGTTTTTGCCGATGGGGTTCGGCCTGACGCAAGCGCGCCGTTAGCCCCAACGGGGTTGGAAGCCGTGCGGTCCGAGGCGACGCTCAGGCTTCGGTGGAGTCCGAGTCCGTCGCCAGATCTGGCCTACTACCGGGTGTACCGAGAGAGCCTGATTGACACGACACGCGCAGTCGTCCGGCTGGACCGTTCTATCAATGAGTACCAGGCCTTCCCATTCAGCCCGGGCCTGCCTCGGCGCTACTTCGTCACAGCGGTCGACAGTGCGGGCAACGAGAGTACTCATCTGACAAGCGTCGAGACGGCGCTTGTCCCAGGGTCGTTCTTGCGGCGCCCTCCAGAACTGGGAAGCCGCTTTCGCCTGGTTGCTAGGCCGGGAGCGGCAGCGGGCGTTTGGGATTTTCCCGGCGATAGGGGTGTCGATTGGGAGGCCCTCGATCCCATCACGCTGGGGGCCGCGCCGTCTGCCTCCCAGGCCGGAAGACCAGTCTGGGCTCGGGCATCGCTGGCGTTCGACGTCCCACTTGAAGAGTCTCCGCAGATCCTGGCCGGCGGACTGGGGTTTGTTTACACGGTGCCAGTGACGCCGGGATGGAACGCGCTTGCCAGTCCATTCGATATCCAACTCGACTGGAATCTGATTCTGGATTGGAACGAGGCCTCGGGCCCGCTACTACGCCACACCGGTCGCTGGGATGAGGGTCATCTGCTGGACCCGTACGAAGGCGCGTATTGGTACAACGGCTCCGGCAAGACCAGCCTTGAGCTTCCGTATTCAGTGGAAAGGGGCCGGCGAGACTCTTTGGCCTTGCCTACAAGAGTCCTGATCCGGGCAGCACCCTCCGGGGGTATGAGACAGCCTGGGGGTCCGAGTCAGTCCGTTGGTCCGAGCCAGTACGTCGCGTTGGGCGAAGGGCCTGAGCTGTTGATGCCACCAATGCCTGCCGGGCTTTCTGTACTCACCTTGGAGGGCGCGGGCGGCGAGTCGCTACTGACGAAATCGGTTGCGCAGTTGCCCGGAGCCAGCGCACACCTTGAGTGGCGGGGCGACGAGGATATGATCAGGGTGTCGGTGGTAGAGCAGCCGCCCGGGCTGGCCGTCCGCGTCACTGACCAACTGGGAACGCCACATTTACTGACCGAAGGCGGGACCCTGTTGAACGTCTTCAACGGTACGTTCCTGATCGAAATCGTGTCACCCAATGAAGCGCCGATCCCGCCTGAGAACTTTGGACTCGTCCATGTCTTCCCGCGTCCTGCAGGCTCGTCAGCTTCGATTGTCTATCAGATCAGCGTCCCGGGTCCGATCACATTATGGGTCCACGATCTGCTGGGCCGGCGCGTGGCCAGACTTGTGGACCTTTGGCGGACGCCGGGACAGTATCAGGTGCGCTGGGAGCCGCCTTCGACACTACCAAATGGCACCTACTGGATCAGTCTGGCCGGTACTGAAGGGCGAAGCACGCAGGCCCTCCAATTAGTGCGTTAGATCGGCGAGATAGAGGCCGGCCTCCGAAATACCGCCAGGTACTGATCTTGCGCAGTGATCCAGATCGGAGGCGTGCGCTCCAGACCTGCATCGCCCGAGGTATCCACGCCGCCCATACCGCGTCGACGCAGCGCCGCAAAAGTCGAGGGTGCGACGCGATACAGCAGGTTCTTGGCGGCCTCCGCCGCACGTGCTCGCATACTCGGAAGGCCGGCGTGTGAGAACGGGACCACCCGCTCAAGGACTAGCCCCAGGTTCTCAGCTTCGTGTAGGGCCCACGCTGGACTCGTGAACGACAGATGCTCTGGGAGGGCGCTATACCAGTACGCGGGACCCATCAGACGCCAGGTCCGGCAATCCAGGTTGCCCGTACTGATCAGGATGACGCCTCCGGGCTCCACATGGGCCGCCATCGCGCTGAGCAACTGCCGGGGAGACCTGACATGCTCGATCACATCGAAAGCCGTAACCGCGTCGAACTGACCGGCTACCGTTGAATCCTCTATTGTGTGGGACAGAATGGTGATGCCAGCCGCCTCTGCCTTCTCGGCAGCGGGGCGACTGATTTCGATTCCTGTTTTTCCCACTGAGCCGGGAAGCGAGAGCAAGAACCCGCCCTCAAAACATCCGACGTCCAGAACATTTTGGGCACCAGTTGCCAATAGGAGATTCTGCGCGATCCCCCAGTCCACTCGCGTCGTAGTGTCATAGGTCCACTGATCGCTCTCGCCCATCTGGTAGAGCCGCGACAGTTCCTCCGCATCGGGCTGAGGCCACCGAAACGCCACCCGACACGAAACGCAACGGTACATGGTCGCTGCGCCCATGCCCTGCTCCAACCGACGTCCAGCGAACGTATACCCCGGAGGGATTGGACCCATCGCCCGAAGGGCCGAGGCACCGCAGGAGAGGCAGTCTGTGGGAGAGCTCAACTCGTTGCCTCCTCGGTGCGGGTCAGATGCCAAAGGAGACCCATGAGGCCGGCGAACACCGCTGCTGACAGCCACACGCCCGCGGATCCAGCCCAATCTGTGCCGATGCCCTTAGGGGCCACCTGCGTATAGGCAGCCCACCCGCACAGCGCCAGCAGCGTCATCTGCCCCCAAGCCGGATTGAACCCCCACATGTAGAGGGCAGGCAGCGTAAAGATGATGCCGCTAGCCAGCGAACTGGATGCCGAGCCCACCGTCTGGGACATGTTCGCCTCCAGCAGGGTAGACGTGACCCCCACGGTCTCGGGTGACCGAAACAGCGCGATGGACATGACCGCGACGGGGATCTCGGTATAGGCCAGCGGATCGAGTCCCTGACGCGGCTGAAGTTCTGACATGGCGTTCGCTGTGAGTGGGACGAGAATACGGGCTGCCGGGCTGCGCCGACAAGTACTCAATTCGCAGTTGCTTGACGAGTGAACTATGTGACGCTCCTATCTTTTGTCTGCTGGGGCTGTCCCGGCCTTTCCCCATCCAACTGGAAGCGTTTCCAATGATTCTCGTTACCGGCGCCGCGGGCCAATTAGGCAGTGATCTCGTCGACGGTCTCGTTGCCCGTTTCGGAAAGGCCCACGTGCTGGCCACCGACCTGCGCTGCTGCGACCAGTTGAAACGCTCCGGCGCGGACACAGCGACGTTGGATGTCACCGATCGGGACGCGGTCCAAACCATGATCAAGGATGGCGCTTTCGAGCAGGTCTACCACCTCGCGGGGATTCTCTCGGCCCGTGGCGAAAAGCAGCCGGATCTCTGTTGGACGGTCAACGTCGACGGCCTCAAGAACGTGCTGAATGCGGTCCGCGGGAGCCAGACCCGCCTGTTCTGGCCCAGCTCAATTGCCGTATTCGGCCCGGACACGCCAAAACACCGGACTCCCCAGGTAACGGTCTCCAATCCCAGCACTATGTATGGGGTGGCCAAGGCATCCGGGGAGCTGATGTGCGACTACTACGCTCGCAAGTGGGGCGTGGACGTCAGGAGCGTCCGATACCCTGGAATCATCAGCTACGGCGTGCCTCCCGGCGGCGGCACGACAGATTTCGCGGTCGACATGTTTATCGAGGCCGTCAAGACGGGACACTACACGAGCTTCGTGCGCGAGTCGACACGGCTGCCTATGATGTACGGACCCGATGCCGTCAAGGCGGCTCTGGACATAATGGACGCCGCCCCCTCTAAAATCGGAATCCGGACTAGCTACAATCTGACGGCCTTCTCGTTTTCGGCCGAAGAGCTGGCGGCAGCCATCTCGGCTCGCGTCCCTGGGTTCGTCTGCGAATACGAGCCGGACTTCCGCCAGGCCATCGCCGACACATGGCCCGAGGTCATAGACGATTCCCGTGCACGCGAGGATTGGGGATGGCATCCGGAATACGACATCACCGCGATGGTCGATGACATGTTGAGCCACCTCGTAGACCCCACCTAGCCATGTTCGATTCCGCCCAATCGCAGTTCAAAGAGATCCTGGACGAGATCCGCGAGTCCGGACTCTACAAGGACGAACGAGTCATTGCCTCTCAGCAGGCCGCTGACATCAAGGTCGAAGGCGGCGGCGACGTCGTCAACTTCTGCGCGAACAACTAC
>JBLFXH010000205.1:0-6311 GCA_047611125.1 Rhodothermales bacterium | reverse complement strand
ATCGAGACCCTGCGAGTGGCGCTGGAGGAAGAGACGCCGGCCGAGTCCTTCAACCCCAACAAGGGTGTCCTGGCACTCGACGAGGAGGTCTTCGGCCTCCCAACAGACGTGGATAACAGCGGGAAGACCGACGTCCTTGTATTGGACATCCGGGATGGCTTTGATCCCAACACCGGCGGCGCGTCGGTGCAGGGGTTCGTTGACCCAAACAACCTCTCGGGCCTCAACTTTCGCGACATGCTGCATCTCGACACGTTTCCGAGTTTGGCTCCGGGCCAGAATGTCAACGGACTGTATCTGACGGCGGCCCACGAGTACCAGCACCTGATCCGTTTTAACTACGACCCCAGCGAGTTAACCTTTGTCGACGAAGGCATGTCCGAGTGGGCCGAGGTGATGACCGGCTTTGGTCCCCGCCGGAATACCTACTGGGCGAACACATCTGAACTACGGCGGCCCTTGCTGGGCTGGCGCGGTACCCTGGAGCCAGGTGTGGACTTCGATTATCAGCGCGCTGGCCTCTTCACGAACTACCTGGCCCAGCGGCTGGGTGTCCTTGCCACTGGCGCGATCACCCGGGCAAGGGAGAATGGAGCCTCAGGCTACGCGGTGGCGCTTTCAGCTCAGGGTCTCGAGTTGGAAGATGTGTTGGCAGACTTCCATTTGACCAACATCATAAACGACGAATCCGTTGATCCTGCCTTCTCCCAAGGCCGCTGGTTCACCGATGTGAGCGCTGCCGCGGCAATCGAGTACGATGGCTCTACTCTGACTTCGGCAAGCGCCACGGCCGATGGCGGCACCGGCAATCCGTCCCCACTCGAGCCCGGATCAGCTACCTATCATCAGTGGAACGACGTAGCCGACTTCACGCTCAATATGGACGCCCTGGCCGGTTCTGGTCCCGTGGCGTCCATGCGTGCTCGGCTGCGCGCGTACCTGGTGGCCAACCCGGTCGGCGGCACCAAGAGGGTGGTACCGGTTGATCTCGGCGGCCAACCCGTGATACTGAGCGGCGCCTACAACGATGTCACGCTGGTTGTGGCTCACGTGGACGCATCCTTACCCGGCGGCTTCAACTCCAGCTGGGCTCCGTATGCCTACGCCTCGGACTGGACGGCCGGTTCGATTGGCAGCAACACCACCAGCGTCTCCTACGACGACGGAAACGTGGTGGTTATCAGCAATGGCCCACCAATCCAAATCAATGCCTGGCCGTTTTCCTCGGGGCCACCGTTCGTGGTTGATGCCAGCGTTGCAAACTGGTTCGAGATCCCGGCCGGCAGCGTCCTGACCCGGGTTGAGGTGGCCAACCTGTACGCCTCGCGTTTCGACAGCAGTGTTCCTTCCAACCCGAGGGACTACACGCTCAGGATCCACGAGGTGGGGCCAGCGGGTGATCCAGGGGCGGTCGTGCTAGAGTTGGAGCGCAGCGACGTTGCGCCCCCTGCGACGATTCCAGGAATCAGTTTCGACTCTGTTGATCTGTCTGCCCACGCCACGGTACTAGCTGGCCTTAGCGGCGGAGTGTTCGCATCTGTAAGCAATGCCGGCTCGGACGAGAACACCCTTGTTATTCCTCTCTCTGAGTTTAGCGGGCTCGCCGCGGACCATCCGAGTTGGTTCTTTCTTGAGCTCTCCAGCGGGATGCAGTGGGTCAACTTCACGAGCCTTCAGTCCGGGGGCGAGAGAATTTTTCTAGACCGCGTGGCCCCAATCCGAGCCAGTTTCGTGACCTCGACGGCAGGAGAAGACGAAGTAGTGTTGCCAGAGGCCTTCGTCCTGGAGAACAACTACCCCAACCCGTTCAACCCGAGCACCTCAATTGCCTTTCAGCTCCCGGCAACGACTGCGGCGCGACTTGCCGTGTTCGATCTTCTCGGACGAGAGGTAGCAGTGCTGGTGGACGGGCTTACACCGGCCGGTCGTCATGAAGTCCAGTTTGATGCTTCCAGACTCGCCAGTGGCGTATACCTCTACGCCTTGGATGTGGGTGGAGAGCGCCTCACGCGCAGCATGCTCCTCATGAAGTAGCGACCGCTTCGGCTACTGTATCACGCGCTCGATCTCAACCACTTTCAGGTGGGTGAACGGCTGGCCGTTCCAATCGCCCAGAGAGACACGTCCACGGACGCGCTGAACGCTGGGGTTAACCAGTCCGGACCGCTGCTCGGGTGTCAAGTCGAGTATATACCAGTTGTCCTCGATTGTTTGCAGCATGACGGCCGTAAACGGCTCGTTGCCTCTAACTGTCACCGTTCCCTGAACCTCAGTGAGGTCCTTTTCTGCGGTTCGGGACGATGAACAGCCCGTCTGCATGAGCAAGGTGACCGCTGAGAGGAGTAGCGCAAAACGAAACAGTTGCGGCATGGGACCGTGGGTACTTTTGTTGCGTTGGAGACGCGCAGGAAGACTTATTGATTCTACTATGAATTGCAAATCATTTGTGAGGCCGATGGTCACAGGACTGGCCCTTCTGGCTACCAGCCTTGTTCTGCCAGGCTCCGCCATCGGTCAGTCTAATGGGAAGACGACAGCCCAAAGCATCGGGCATGGAGAGCCCGGCCACATCTGCGGGACCGATATGGCGTCACCGGAGGCCCGTCAGGCGCTCGACAATTATCGTCAAGCCCGGGATTCCGGACAACTGGCCGCGCGGCACCGGCCTTCGGCCTTCAAGTCGCAGGCTCCTCCCGATGTCGGCGACAGGAAAATGTTCAGGGTCAGTGAGAGCGGATGGATCGAGGTCGAGTTCGAACTGATGGACAAAGAGGACGGCCTCTACCACCTCTGGGTGTCCATTTATGAACTCGACTCGGGGCGCATTACCGATGATGTGATTCAAGGGCTGAGAACCGCGCTGGTGGAGGCCACGCCAGGCGGCATAATCAACGAAGACGCCGGGGTAATGGCGAACAACGAAGTGGTCCTCGGCCCTCCCCCGGATTTTGACGGCGACGGGGTGACCGACGTCCTGATGTACGATATCGACGCCAACGACGATACGCCGGGCTCATTTGTGGCCGGGTACGTGCACTCGACAGACATCAACCCAAATGCGACGCCCGGGACCGGCAATCAGGCGGACGTCCTGTACCTGGATTCCAATCAGGGCATCTCCGCCGGGGCCACGGCCTCTACCGCCGCCCACGAATACGCTCACCTCATCCACTTTGCTACCGGCTTCGACATCGACACCTTCATCTCCGAGGGCATCGCTGAATACTTGACGGTTGTCAATGGGCTGGGGCGCAGCCGATACGCCTTCCTTGCCCTTCCCGGCGAGACGGATCTGCCTCTGATGAACTGGCGCTCCGGCAGCGCCGATGTGGTCCGGGATTACGCTAAGGCAGAACTTTTTTTTCGCTATCTAGGCGAGCAGATGGGACCCAGCATAGTCTCGAAGATCGCTGGGAATCCCTACAAAGGGGCCGCCGGCATCGACTCGGTTCTGACGGCAAACGGTTCGAGTCTGGCGGCGATGCTGCTGGACTATCACTCGGCTAATCTGGTGAATGATCGACGGATCGATTTTCGGTTCGGATACGGAACCGATGTCCAGTCCAGCGGAGTCCGGGCCAACGTCAACACCACCTTTTCCGGCGGGACCTCCACGCCCCCGTTCGCAGACGGGTCCAAACCTTCGCTCGAAAGCGGCGCCGTCAACTATGTGGATTTTCGGAATGTGGCCGACCTCCGTCTCCGGTTCGACGCGGCCGCTGCTCCAGTACTACTAGAGTCGGCCAGGGAGCGTGTTGCCGCACGGGTGTTTCTCCAAGACGAACTCGGCGAGTACTCCTACCGCGACCTTGCTCCCCAAGAGGATGCGCACTTCATAGCCGGCAATTTTTTCAAGGCTCGGGTCGTATTCATCCACACGCAGCCGGGGTCCACAGTGGTCGGCCGTTTCGACTACGCTGGGGAATGGCTGAGCTTCGGGCAGGCGACACCGGTTGACGAGAGTCCCGAACTCCCCACCGCAGTGACTCTGGATCAGAACTACCCAAATCCGTTCAACCCGGCTACCACCATCGGCTGGGAGCTGCCGGAAGCTGGAGACGTGAACGTTCGCGTTTTTGACCAACTGGGCCGGGTGGTCGCGGAGGTCGCCAGCGGGTTCTTTCCGGCTGGCGCGCACTCAGCCTCCTTTGATGGATCCAGACTGGCATCGGGCACCTACCTTTACGTTCTGGATGCTGGCGGTCAACGCATCACACGCCATTTGACGCTTCTTAAGTAATGCGCTGCGCGCTCCTGGTTCTTGGACTCCTTTTGGCAGGGCCCGTGGCCGATGCCAGGGGTCAGTCGATGGCGCCCTATTGCGGAACGCTACTCGACGAGCCCGAATTCCGGGAAGCCTATCGGCGATTTCTGCAGGCCCGGAAATCGGGCAGTCCTTCGGTGGCCCGGAAGACCGCGGCCCCACCCGATGTCGGCGATCAGCAGACCTTCTTGGTCTACATCTACGCCAACAATAATTGGGTGCAGAAGCTTTTCCAGCTTCAAGACAAGACCGATATCTACCACGCTTGGGTTGAGGTCGCGAACCTTGCCCAGATGACCCAGCAGGAACTGGACACCATCCGGTCCAGCTTGCTGTCTGAAACGCCTTCCGGATCAGTTAATCCAGCAAGGGGCGTCATGCAGAACAATCATGACGTCTTCGGTTCTGCTCCGAACGTTGACGGCGACGGCATCGTGGATTTCCTGTTCTACGATATCGACAACCAGAACGTAGGCGGGTACGTCCACCCCGGTGATCTGGAGGCAGACTCAGGCGGCAACGGTCGCGACATCCTGCATTTGGACATCTTCCAGTCTGTGTCTTTCATGCCTCGCCTGATTGCGCACGAGTACACGCACCTGATCCATCTCAACTACGAGTTCGACGTCGAGACGTTTATCTCCGAGGGCCTCGCGGAGTTCGGGATGGTGGTCAACGGCTATACCCAGGACAACTTCAGCTATCTGGGCTTCCCCACCGAACACAAAAGGAACCTGTTTTCCTGGCGAGGAGTGGACGACGGCAATGGCGGACGGGATTACGATCGCGGACGGCTGTTCTTCAGCTACTTGTCCGAGCGCATTGGGCCTCACAGCACGGGAGCCATGCTTCGGAATGACCGCAAGGGTGCGCCCGGAATTGACTCTCTGTTGGTCAAGGATGGCCTGAGTCTCGGCGAGGTCATCCTCGACTTCCATACCGCGAACTGGGTGTTCGACACCGGTGTTGCCGCCAAATTCGGATACGACCGCTCGTTTTCGGCGCCGTTGGCCCCGATCCCTGACCGGGCCATAGACACCATTCAGCAGTCGGCCACTTCGGAGTCCAGCCCTGAGAATTCGCCGAACCTCGAGGGTGGGGCGGTGAACTACATCTACTTTTCTGAGCTCGCCGACCTGACCCTGAATTTCGACGCTTATGCAGCGCCGGCCACGGTCGCTGAACTGCCGGGAATCAAGGACGACATACGGACCCGGCTACGGGGGCGACTGGTGGCCAGGCGCGACGATGGTCTCATCATCACCCGCGAGGTCCCACCCGCCCCGGGCAACTTCAAGTTGGAAGGGAATTACTCCGAGGTCACGCTGGTGGTCACCAGCATCAACCCCGCCAAGACGGCGCGTTACGGCCTCGCAGGCAGCTGGCGCGCATTTGGAGCCGCTACGGGCCTTGCTGACGCCCCCCTCCCGACCGCCTTCCGATTGGACTCAGTATATCCCAACCCACTATCCGGGTCAGCAACTGTTAGACTGCAGATGCAGCAGGCAGGACCGGGAACGGTCTACCTCGTCGACGCGCTGGGCCGCCGAGCGGCTGTGGTGCACGACGGATATCTGTTTGCTGGAACGCACAACCTCCGCCTTGAAGCGGGCGCGCTGCTACCCGGCGCCTATCTGCTGGTGGCAGAATCAGGGTCTGGGCGCTCGTCCCTGTCGATTACAGTAGTTCGCTAGGCAGAACTCCCATCGTCCAGAAGCGCCGTGTCCGGGAAGGCTCCCCGAACCAAGTTGGCTACGTCCAGCGCCTGCTTTTCGTTAAACCGATAGGTAAGGCTCTTGTGGTTGAAGAGATCTACCAACGTCCCAATGGCACAGAGCCCGCCAGTAAAGAAGTAGAGCAGGCCCATGCCTATCTGGCCCAGATAGAAGCGGTGGACACCCGCTACCACGAGGAAGCCCAGAAGCGCCGTGACCAGCGTGATGCTCGTTTCCTTTCGCCGCTGCCGGTAGACTCGACTGAACTGCTCAGCCTGCTCCTCCGTCATGTCCTTGAATAGACTCGCAACGTATAGCTGTTCGTCATCCTG
>JBLFXH010000204.1:0-6353 GCA_047611125.1 Rhodothermales bacterium | reverse complement strand
CGCAGTCCCGGCCGGGAAGACCCTAACCGCACAACCCCGATGCCGGAAGGAGCGGAGGATATTCTGCTTGACGCCGTAATCCACCACGGCAATCCGGTGCCCTTCGGAAGAGGCAAAGTCGTAAGCCTCCTTAGTGGTCACCCGCGAGGCCAATTCCAGACCGTCCATGGATGGCCAGTTCCTGGCCTTCTCGATCAGGCTTTGGTCGTCCAGGTCAGTAGCGCTGATGACCGCGTTCATGACACCCTTGTCGCGGATCTGCAGAACCAGGGCTCGGGTGTCGACTCCAGAAATGCCAACCAGTTCGTGCCGCTTCATGAAGGACGACAGGGACTCGTCCGCACCTGCATTCGAGTATCGATGCGTAAACGAGCGGACCACGAGTCCCGCGACCATGGGGCGGTCGGCCTCCATATCCGCATCCATCGCGCCGTAGTTGCCGATGTGCGGGTAGGTCATCATCATCATCTGCCCGTGGTAGGACGGATCAGTGAGGATCTCCTGATACCCCGACATGCTGGTGTTGAAGCATAGCTCGCCGCCGGTTTCTCCCGGGTGTCCAACGGACACTCCGGTGACGACGGTACCATCGGCCAGGGCCAGTTTGCAGGGTTTTGACTCTTCCATCAGGTGGCGTAATTCGTGTTGAGGTACTCTGACCGGACCAAAAGGCTAAAAAAAAACCCTCCCGTGACCTCGGGAAGGTTTATCAGCGCGGAGCAGGTAAAAAGGGAGGGCGGGGTGCCGTGCACGCCTCGTCGCTCTGTTGGGTCAATGGGGAAGCCGATACGCAATCGACCTATTTCAATTAATCTACGGCGTACGGGTTGTTTTGACAGGCCGCGAACCGTGCACTTTTCCACAAAGTGACCTGCTCTCCGGGTGGCCGGTGCTCTGGCACAGTCAAGTACCCTGTACCGACGGCTCGGACACCGCAAGGTGGATCCGATGGGCTGAAGAGAATCCGCGCGACGGCAACCTCGTTAGATTGCCCGTGTCCGATCGACAATGAGCCGCATTCACCTCATAGAAAAGGAGCGACAAGACTACACCATTCGCATGGGCGGGTGTGTGGTCCTGGCCCTGTTGCTGCTAATCTCCGCGTTCAACTTTTGGCCGACGGAGCCTGGTACGGTGGCCGATATAGTCTATGACGCTCGGTCTCAGGAGCTCATTCAGATTGAAGAAATCCAGCCGACCCAGCAGAGGCAGAGCCGCCCTCCGCCTCCCGCTCCGCTTACGCCGGTTATCGTCCCGGATGACTTAATCCTGGACGAAATCGAAATCGAGCTCACCGACGAACTCGTGACCGCCGACACCGGAGACGACAATCAGCAGGAAGAGGATGGTGCTGAGGTACCGGTTTCGGGCGGCTCCACCCAGCCCGATGCGGGGCCGAGAGCCTTCCGCGTTGTCCACCCGAAGTACACCGACGAGGCCAAGCGCAGAAGCGTCAAGGCCGAAGTGGTTGTCGAGGTGATGGTCAACAAGTCGGGGAAGGTTGAATCCGCGCAGGTGGTCGAGCGGTTTATCCTTCGAGGCCGAGACAACGATGAGCGCGAAGCGGTGGCCGAACTCGGTTACGGCCTCGAGGACGCCGCCATCACCGCCGCCCAGCAATGGATGTTCAGGCCGGCTCGCGAGAATGGGCAGCGCGTAAACAGCCTGACTCGGTTCACACTGCGTTTTGGCATCTAGGCCTGAATCGTTCCCCTCGCCCGCCGACCTGAATTTCCCTACGGCGCGCCGCCTCTCGGTGGCACAATGGGGCATCCCCGCGACTGTGATCATTCTGATGGCGGTTGGTTATCCGTACCTGGCGGACTTTACACGAGGGCCGCTTCTCCGTCTTTTCCCGCCCGAGGGACTGACGCTTGCCCAGGCCCTTGCCGTGGTGTTCGGTGGTCCGGCGGTGCTGTTCGCCATAGTCCTGGGTCACGAGTCTGGACACGCTCTGGCGGGAATGGCGGCGGGCTTCCGATTCGAAATGATGGCGGCCGGGCCGTTCGTCCTCCGCTCGTTCAGAACCAGCGCCGGCCGGGGCCTCACCTTCGGGATCCATGGCCAGCCTGCCCTTCTGGCGGGGTATTCGGTTTGCCTCCCTCCCGCCTGCTTCGACCAAAAAGAACTTCGGCGCGGCATGCTCGCGCACATCATCGGAGGACCCGTCGCGAGTCTGGCGGTTGGCCTAGCTGCATTGGCCGCCGCGCTTCTCATGCCTGCTGTCTCGGGATGGGCAACGGTGATCCGAGCGTTGCTCATGCTGCTGGGTTTCGGAAGTCTTCTGGTCGGACTGGCCACCGCCCTGCCCACCCCCGGGCGATCCCTGCTCAACGACGGCGCGCGGTGGCTCCAACTGGTTCGCGCCGGAGACAAGGGTATTCGGGACCTGACGCTTCTGACCACCTCATCCCAGGCCATGGCCGGCAAGGCTCCGCGAAACTGGGATGGCCCTCGGTTGCGAGCGGCCAGTCACATTCAGGATTCTTCCGTGTTTGAGTTCTGGAGTCTCCGCTACCTGTGGCTCCATCATTGGGACTCCGGCAGACTGCCTGATGCCTCGCAGGCCCTAAAGCGTGCGTTGCGGATTGCCGCGGGCCACGACCACGCTCTTCGAAGCCAGGCCGCGCTGGACGCAGCTCGATTCTGCACCTGGACAAATGCTTCCGCCGGGACAGCGGCCCTGTGGCTAGAGCTGGCCCGCGGCCATCCAACCATCCTGACGGACGACGCCGAATTGGCCGCCAGGCGCTTTTTCGAGGAAACGGCGGGCAGCCCCGCTACCCCGTAAAGCTGATTCTGGTAAGCCGGGAATCCGGATTCTCGGCATTCCACTGATTGCCGTATTCGATCATGTAGAGATCACCATTGGGCCCGAATCGCAGGTCCATCGGGCGGCTCAGCTTCTCGCCGGGAAGCAGTTCTTCCATGTGCCCGTACCAGCCGTACTCGTCAATGTCCACGGCGTAGACCTTATTGCGCATCCACTCATGCATGAATAGGCGGCCCGAGTAGTATTCCGGGAAGCCCGTCGTCTGCCCCTCTTCCCGGTAGTAGACCGGGCCAGCCATGGCACTCCGTCCGCCATCACCGAGCAGTGGGAAGAGGCCGTCTTCATTGTAGGGATACCAGATCCAAGCTCCCTGCGCGGGTGGCAGCAACGTCCTCCCAGTATTGTTGCGGGACTCGTTCGCCGGAGCGGCCCCGACGGCAAAGTCGCCTGCACGCTCTCGCCCAAAATCGTAGGCCGCGTACGGCTTGTTGTCAGCTATGAAGTAGGGCCAGCCGAAGAAACCGGGAGAGCGCGCCTGATTGATCTCGTCGTGCCCCCGAGGGCCCCGAAGCGAGTCGTCATCGGCGGCGTCTGGCCCGATGTCTCCCCAGTACAGCCAGCCAGTTCGCTGATCGATGTTGATGCGAAATGGATTGCGGAGACCCATAGCGTAGATCTCGGGCCTGCCCCGCGATCCGTCGGCAGGAAACAGGTTGCCCTTCGGGATATCGTGCCCGCCCTCGGGCTTCGGAATGACCCTCAGGATCTTACCTCGAAGGTCATTCGAATTGGCAGACGTCCTCTGGGCATCCCAGGGCTCGCGCTCCGGGCGTGAGTCCGCCGGTGCATATCCATTCGAGGCGAAGGGGTTGGTGTTATCACCCGTGGAGAGGTAGAGCGTGCCGTCCGGGCCGAACTCGACTGACCCGCCTGCGTGGCAGCACTCCACGCGCTGCGTGGGAACGTCCAGAATGGTCACCCCAGTGGCCAGATCGAGACCATCGGCCGTGAGATGGAAGCGCGAGAGCCGGTTCAGCGAAACATCCGGTAGCGAGTGGTAGAGATAAATCCACCCGTTGGCCTCGAAATCCGGATCCACTGCGAGTCCCAGCAGGCCGTCCTCAAATGTGTTCGAGACAGTCAGCGTCGCCAAAACCCGATCTTCGCCCGCCGTAGTGACCCTGTGAATCTCGCCGCCACGCTCTATGAACAGCACGTCTCCATCCGGGAGGATGTCCAACTCCATCGGTTCATTCAGCGTGTCTGCCAGGACCGTAATCTCGAACTCGTTCCCGGTTGGGCGTACCGTAGCTGCCGTGTAGTCCAGCGCCCCCGGCGTGCCGATGGCCCACAGCATTGCGCCGCGGATGTGCTCGACAAACAATGGGTCTGTGTAGGACTCTGCCGTGTGCCCCAGGCCCGTGTAGAATGACCTTCCACCGTCGAATTCGTGGTACCAAGCCAGTTCGTGACTCGTGGTCACTGGACCCTGCTCGGGGGTCTTGTAGCTGAACTCATCAACCGTAAGAAGGATGTTGCGAAAGCCATTCGTGCTCCGGTAGTCGTACCACTCGTCCACCTTGGTCCAAGTAGAAGGCAGGTGAGAGGTGGCCACAAAGGTGGAGTCCACCACCGTCATCACGCCCTCCGGAGTCCCGGCTGGATGACCAGTGAAATAGCCACCCACCAGCCGGCCGTACCACGGCCAGTCGTACTCCGTGTCCGCTCCCGCGTGGATTCCCACGTAGCCACCGCCGGCCTGGATGAAGCGCTCCATTCCCAGCTGGCCCGGCTCTCCAAGGACGTCCAACGTGGTGCTTAGAAAGACGATGGTATCGAATTTGGAGAGTCGCCCCCCCTCGAATACGGTTGAGTCTTCGGTGATCTCAAGAATCCACCCCTCCTCCGCCGCCATCTGCTGAAACATGGCGTGCCCCGACTCAATGGAAGCATGTCGATAACCCGCGGTCTTCGAAAAGACCAGCACGTTTGGTGTGGGCGCGCTGCAGGCAGCCACGAGCACAAGGGTCAGGATCGGAGTCAGCCTTGGGAGCATGTCGGTACGGGTTTGGAAGCCAAGGATACGCAGCCTATCTATTGTCATGCGCACCTTTCGAGTCATGATGTATGCCGTGATTGCCGTCGCGTTTCTCGCGGCGGTGATCGTGATTGTGATTGCCATCAGTCGCCCCAGCCTGACGGAATCGGAGGTGCGGATGGTGGTGGTGGACACCTTTTTGCGAGAGCAGCCTGAGGCTTTCCTGATCACCGGGACGATCACCTTCACCACGTCGGTGGTTGCTGAGTCGGCGAAAACCCTCCTGCCGGGGGTATTGAACCTAGACCTCGGTACGACTGTCGCGACAGTTCGGGCTCCCGGGCGAGCAGCCTACGGCTTTGATGCGAGTGTTTTTTCCGCCGAGGACATCCGCCTGATCAACGACACGGTGTACGTCCGCCTCCCGGCCCTTGCGGTCTTTGCCGTGGAGCCGGACCTAGAACAGCTAGAAGAGCGGGTGGAATTAGGTTGGGCGCGCATGTATCGATCCAGCGGACAGGCGCAGTCCACACTCGCACTGAGAAAGCTTCAGCCCGCCATGCGAAGACTGGCCATGGAGTATCTGGCCACGGCCGACTATCCGCGCGAGAACGCACAGCGCGCCGTAGAGCGGATGCTGGAGCCGGCGCTGCGGGCTTCTGGGCTAGAGAATCCGGTATTCATCATTGAGGTTCGACCGACCGTGGTCCCGCCGACGGGCTAAGCCGTCAGGGGAATTCGCGCCTCTATCTTGACGCCCTTGCCCGGCTCGCTACAGATGGCCAGGATGCCGTGAACGCTGGCTATGCGCTCGCGCATTCCATCAGCCCAAGCAGGGGCTGGCTCGACGCATGGCGGCACACCTCGGACAGTTTTGGGCGCGTTGATCTGATTGGTCACCGACCTTCGTCTATCTTCGGACAACATCAGCGACCCAACACGTGACAGCACTTTACCTGGTCCTTGCGGCCTACTTCGCCATCCTGTTCGGGATTGGTCTTTTTGCACGAAAGCAGGTTTCGAGCCTCGAAGACTACTTGGTGGGGGGTAAGAAACTCGGATACTGGGTGGTGGCGTTTTCTGCGCGAGCCACCGGGGAGAGCGCGTGGCTTCTGCTCGGCCTGACCGGGCTCGGCGCAATAGCCGGCGTCAGTGCCCTCTGGGTGGTCCTGGGTGAGGTCATTGGAGTAGCGGGTGCCTGGTTCCTGATGGCGAAGCCCTTCAAGGAGCGGACCGACAAGTACGAGTCCATCACGATACCGGATTACTTCGTCAGTCACTTTTCGGACGGAACCGCGGAGACCGAGAAGGCGACGACGCTTCTCAGAAAGGTGGCCGCCGGGGCTCTGGCCATCTTCATCATCATCTATGTCTCAGCACAGATTGACGCCACGGGCAAGGCCTTCGAGCAGTTCCTTCAGTGGGACTACTACACCGGTCTGCTTGTGGGCTTCGCCATTGTTGTGGCGTACACCCTCTTCGGCGGGTTTGTAGCGGTAGCTTGGTCCGATCTCTTCCAAGGCACGCTCATGGCGATCGGCC
>JBLFXH010000203.1:0-6373 GCA_047611125.1 Rhodothermales bacterium | reverse complement strand
ATCGCGATTGGCAAGGGGATTCCGGCGCTGGCCCAGGAGCGACGCAACTTCGCGACGCCGCTGGCCATGGACCCCTATGACTCGGATGTCCTCTACTACGGGACCTACCGCATTTGGCGAACCGAAGACGGTGTGTCCACCAATTGGGTGGCCATCTCTCCGGATCTGACACGTGGAACGGATGTGGCAAAGCTCGGCACCGTCACTAACATCTCGGTCCATCCGCTGGACGCCAATATCATCTGGGCCGGAACCGACGATGGCAAGGTCTGGGTGTCCACGGACTACGGTGTCTCCTGGGACGATGTCGCATCCAGCCTTCCTCAGCGCTGGGTGACTCGCGTTTACCCGGCGCCCGACGACGTGGCCACGGCCTACGTGACCTTTTCCGGACTGAAATGGAGGGATCCTCAGCCCCATGTATTCAGAACCCGCAATCTGGGCCAGACCTGGGAAGACATCACGGCCGATTTGCCCGATGCGCCGGTCAACGCCATTGCAGTAGACCCCAAGCACACGGACCGCATCTTTGTGGGCACCGACATCGGAATGTTCGGCAGTCGCGATGACGGTGTGTCCTGGCTTGCGCTTGACGATGGGATTCCTGCCGTCACCGTAGCAGACCTCAAGACCGATGCGTTTGGCCGGCGCCTGATAGCCGGCACACATGGGCGCGGGATCTTTACTTATGACCTCGACGGGTTCAGTCCGGACGTGACCGACCGAGGTCCGGATCCGGCCTTGCCAAGCCATCTGACCGTGGACTCGGCCTACCCCAATCCTTTCATGTACTTCACTCGGGTGCGGGTTCGTGGCCACGTGCGGGGCGCGTCGGTCTACGATATCCTGGGGCGCCTAGTCGCAGTCCCCACAATCCGACCAACCGGTGCCGGTTCGGCCGTAATCGAGTGGGACGGGGTGGGCAGATCCGGCCCTGCAGCCAGCGGTCACTACGTGCTGATGGTCTCCGGTGAAACGGGGCAGCAGGCCGTTCCGGTGGTTCGGCTCTAGCCTGCTGTTAAGGGCCGGCCGCGGCGGCCTTGCGCAGGCTACCAGTTCTTGGGAGCGGTGTGGGGGTACATGTTCGGCACATCCGGCGCCAGCAGGCCGGCATCGTTCCAGGGCGCAACGGCCCGAGTCATCCACGCGCGGTAGTCCGACCCGGATACGTTGATTAACGAACCACGCCCCATCGCCACCACGTCATTCTGATCGGCGCCCAGGAAGGCCTCTGTGAATGGGGCGTTCGCGCCTTCCACACGCGCCCTCTCGTACCGGATGGTGGCCGCGAAGTAGCCCATCGTAGCAATTCCGAATCGCTCGAAATCCGGCGCCTTGTAGCAGGCTGCGACCAACGTGTCCAGGTGATCTAGTTCGGCCAGAGTGAGTCGGCCGTGGTCGGCGAAATCACTGTCGCCCGTAGCCAAAACACCGGCGACCCGCTCAACGCCGGCCAACGAGTGGGCGATGCCCGTCGAATGAAGTGGGTCCACGAATCCGGCCGCCTGAGGCATCAGAGCCCAGCCCTTCCCTCCGGCATGCGCCACGCGCCGTTGAAGCGGGCCCGTCGAGAACCAACCGTTGACGGGCGGCCGGCGGCCTACCGAAGCAAACTGTCCCTGCAGGGAGGGGTAGTGACTCATCCATTCTTGCGGATCCGCTGCCTGACTGCCTGGGGTGACGATTCCGACACTGGTGCGTCCCGTGTCAAAACGTAGCTGCCACATCCAGCCGCGGGCCGTGACGTGGTGCTGGGCCGCGTGGTCGGCGGGAATCGGGTAGTCGCAGTCGTCGGGCTGGGCAAATTCCTGCCAGGCCGGCAAGTCATCCAGGTGAGCGAAGGTGGCGGCCGTTCGGTTTTTCATTGGCGGGCCGGCCGCCACGCCCAGGTGCCGGGCTGCGAAGTTGCCGTTCCCGGTAGCGTCTACGATCAGGGCGGCCTCGATCGTTCTGGACCCCGCCGCAAGGGCCGCGCCGCCCGCCGCCCCCAGCACTGTCGTCTTCAGGCTCGCGCTCCACCCTCCCGAGGCCGACCGCACCAGCTTCTCGACCTCCGTCCCCTCTATCAGCCTTACGCCCAACTCTCCGGCACGTCGGAAGAGCCACTCATCCACATCGGCGCGCAGCCAATGCGTGTCGCACCGCCGGGCATCGTTCGATGCCGCCACAAAGAGCTCGTTCTCGTGACCCGCCTTGGACTGCCAGGTCACCCCGGGCTCGTGCGCGAAGTAGGTAAAGCCGCGCTTGGGGCCAATGGTCACGTCTGGGTGGAGGTCCTTCCACGTACCGTACCGAGCAAGGGCCACCAGCCCTGGCAGGTTGTACTGACGCCCCAGGCTGTCCAGAATCATGTTGCCGGCGGGAGTGGACGATTCGCCGATAGCAAAGCGCGGGTGTCGCCCCCTTTCCACCAACGCGACCGAAAGACCCAGGCGCCGCGCGACCATCGCCAGGATAGAGCCGGCGAAGCCTCCTCCTATGATCAGTAGGTCAGTTCGCATGGGCACAACTTGAGCATTCGATCCCCGGCTCCAGGGTCTGGCTCAAGTTTATTCGGTGGATGCGGGCAATCCGCTCCTCGCGGCAATCCCCGCAATCGGCAAACCGGCCGGCATCCCATAGGTCCACGAAGCACCGCCCTTCTCCCGGCAGCGGCAGCGCCAGAGTCTGCACGGCCTCCATCTGGGCCAAAGTCGGCGCAGTGAAGTGTCCAAGGAGCGCCAGCGAATCCATGACCCCATTGCCGGCACGGGTCGGAATCACCGCCGACACCCGGCAACCCGCAGTCCGAGCCCAATCGACTGAGCGCACAGCCCACGAAACGAACTCATCGGACGGGACCCACGGAAGACCCAGCAAAACGAAGGCCCGTACCGAAATTCCCCACCCAAGAAGGCGCTCCGCCGCGGCCGAAAAGTCCTCCAACGTCATCTGCTTGTTCAGCCTAGGCAGGACCTGCGGATGCACCGTCTCCAGGCCCATCGCCACTTCCAGGTCTCCGGAGAGCATGGCAGCGAACTCGGCCACCGCCTGGGTACACAACCTCGGGTGGTTCTCCACGATGACGGTGTCGAAGCCATCCAGCCTCTGGGCGATCTCCCGACGATCCGCCACGGGTATGGCGCGGGAGTCCATGAAATTGCCCGCGTTATAGAGCTTGATGTGGCGGGCTCCATCGGCCTGCTGTATCGCATGATCCAGTTGCGCGAGAATCTGACCTGGCGTCAGAGGGACGTCCAGGGTGTGGGTCCACAGGTCACACATCAGACAGGTGAATGGGCACTCGCTGTTTGTAAGAAACACCGTGAGGACCTGCTCTACCGCCCCCGCCTCGGTCCTTTCGGGCTCAACGGTCACCGCGTACGGGCGAAGCGGATCCAGAGAGACCTTGGGGCCGCGGGCCGCTCGAATCGACTTCGTGGGGTTCACGCTCAGGGGTAGGCTGCCGAAAACGCTCGACGATAGGGCGCCTCGTTGGCCGGAAACACCTCGTCATAGACCTCGGGCGTCACTGCCCCCTGCTGGAATCGACATTTCTCAAAGACGGGCATGTCTTCGCTGGTCAACTGGCGGATTCCGCGCCTGACGATTTCCCCCTTGAGGGCATAGAGCCGGTCGTGATCCCAATCCGTCAGCTCGATAAACGGAATGCCTTCAGCCACCTCGATTACATCGGTTACGGCGAAGGGACTGAAGCCGGAGAATCCGAAGCGGCGAACGGGCGCCCAGCTGCGCACGTGGCCTCGGCTCTGGCCCCCCGAGTACGTCAGGGAATGCTTGATGGCGTGCACGCCCCAGCCCTCCTGATACAGCATGAGGTTATTCAGGACGGAGCGAATGGTCAGCTCAGAGTTTTCCTCGATAGGATAGTCCTTGAGGTTCTCGTCGCCACCGTCACCATCGATGAGGTACTTCCAATCGGGGTATCTCGCGCGGATCTCCCGGCTTAGCGCAAGACAGGCCGTGGCACTCTGCACGTCGAGCGGCTTGTAGTCCTCAATGGTCCGGACGGCGTCCGCATAGTCCAGATCTTCTCTGGCCACATCCACCACCTCCAGGTAGAGGCTGTGCCCCAGGCTTTGCATGAACGTCTGCGCCTGATCGGCGTCCGTTCCTCCATCCACCCGCAAAGTGAAGGCCTTCAGCCGAGTCGGGGCCAATCCCTTGGCCTCCATCAAGTGGCGAATCGTCAGAAACACGGCACCGCTGTCAATGCCGCCCGAGAAGAATACGCCGATGGGCTCGTGCTCGGGGATGGTATCCAGCCAGGCATCGCAGACGCGGGCCAGCGCCTGCATGTATCGCCGTCCAATTTCATCGAGGTCAGTGGACCACCGGTTGCGGACGGGCTCAAAGAAGCGCTTGTAGTCCGGATTGGGATCGGGACAGCCGAGCAGTTCCAACTCGACGATGTAGTGCGCAGGCACCATCCGGGTGTACGACGGATGAAACTGGTCTCCAAGGCCTTCCGCTTCAAGGAAGTCCCGGATTTCGTCCATCCGCTCTGCCACCACCAGACAGGGACCTTCTGCCCTCTTGGCAAGAAAATACCGCATCGGTCGGCCGATGCTTCGCGCCATGCGAACGGTCTTGCCATCCCGGTGCATGAGGGCGAACTGGCCGGAAATCTGGCCCAGGGCCTTCGCGTCTCCTCGGGCCAGCGCGTCTTCGGCCTCCGCAATACTGCCCTTTAGGACAATGTTGGCGGAGGGGTCCATCAGGTTCTCTACACGCTCGTGATAGGTGTGCTGAATCATATGCTCTGGTTGGCCTGAGAGGTTGTCGCGCCGATGCGCCGGCGGCACGGAAGATACGTACCTTGCGGCACAGCCATCCCGACGCTCGATGACCCGCTCAGCAATTATCCTTCTCTGCATGGCCACCGCCTGTGCGAATCCTCCCGCTGAACCTGCCCTGGTGCCCTTGCCAGCCAACGTCTCATGGGAGGCCGACGCCTACGCTTGGAATGGGGCCCTCACTATCTCGGGGCCGGATGCGGATGCCTTGGCACAACTCCTGGGCGCAGAGGTCACCTCGGAGGGCGGGGTAGTCCAGACCGCGATCGCAGCGGGCGGGGCTCCGGAGTCCTATGAACTGTCGGTTGACGACAATGGGATTCGGCTTTCGGGTGCCGATCCGGCCGGCCTGTTCTACGGCGCCCAGACCCTTCGCCAGATTCTGGAGCAGGCGCCCGGCAGCGCAGTCCGGAAGGGACAGGTAGCCGATCTCCCGCGGTTTCCCTACCGGGGCCTTCAGCTGGATGTTGGGCGGCACTTCTTCGACGTGGCCTTCGTCAAGAAGTACCTGGACCTCATGGCCAGATACAAACTCAACACGTTCCACTGGCACCTGACCGAGGATCAAGGCTGGCGAGTCCAGATCGACAAGTATCCCCTGTTGACGGAAGTAGGCAGTTGCCGCAGCGAGACCATCGTAGAGAAGAACTTCAGACCTTATGTCGGAGACGGCAAGCCGCACTGCGGGTTCTACACCAAGGACGATATCCGGGAGGTTCTGGCTTACGCCGCCGAGCGGCACATCGAGGTGATCCCGGAGATTGAGATGCCCGGCCATGCCCGAGCTGCGCTCGCCGCCTACCCCGAGTACGGATGCACCGGAGGCCCGTACGAGGTCTCCACCGTTTGGGGCATTCATGACGACGTGTTCTGTCCCTCCGAGGAGGGCTTTGCCTTTCTGGAGGATGTGCTCTCTGAGGTGATCGAGCTATTCCCCTCCCGCTACATCCATATTGGAGCCGACGAGGTCCCGAAGACCCAGTGGGCTGCCAACGCGGAAGCGCAGGCCGTCATGCGGCGCGAAGGGCTGGCCGATGAGGCCGAGCTTCAGAGCTGGTTCGTTCGCCGCATCGAGCGTTTTCTCAACGCGAATGACCGCATCCTGGTTGGCTGGGATGAAATCCTGGAAGGCGGCCTCGCGCCGAATGCCGTGGTCATGTCCTGGCGAGGGACTGAAGGTGGAATCGCTGCGGCGCGGCAGGGTCACGACGTGATCATGACGCCCACCAGGCATTTGTACCTCGACTTCTATCAGGGCCCGAAGGAATCAGAGCCCATTTCAGCCGATTGGTCGGGATACCCGCTACCGTTGGAGCAGGTCTACGAATTCGACCCGATTCCCGCAGAGCTGAGTTCGGAAGAGGGCCGGCACATCCTGGGAGCGCAAGGCAACGTGTGGACCGAGTACATGCAGACCCCTGAGAAGGTGGAGTACATGGTGCTTCCTCGGGCACTAGCGCTAGCGGAGATGGTGTGGACCCCTCAGGAAAAGCGGGACATGGATGAGTTCAGGCAGAGACTTGAGGTCGAACTACCGCACCTAGGGGCCTTGGGGTACGCGTATCGGGCTATCACGG
>JBLFXH010000202.1:0-6414 GCA_047611125.1 Rhodothermales bacterium | reverse complement strand
AATCCTCATCTGGTGACCTACCAAGGCACGGAGGGACCGGGTGTCGGCAAGCACATCGTATTCATTGCCGGCGATCACGAGTACAGATCCGAGGAAGTTCTCCCAGCCATGGCACGCATCATGGCCCGGCGCTTCGGATTCAAGTCAAGCGTGTTCTTTACGCTGGACGAGGAGGGCTTCATCCAGCCGGGAAGCTCACGCATTAGCGGACTGGAGGCCCTCGAAACGGCCGACCTCCTTGTAGTGGGGCTGCGGTTTCAGGACTTCCCGGATGAGGAAATGCAGCACATTGTGGACTACCTGGACCGCGCCGGCCCGATTGTCGGCATTCGTACGTCCACGCACGCCTTCAAGATTGACGACGGACCCTACGCCCGGTACTCGTACAACTATGCGGGCGAGGACTACCACCTTGGCTTTGGACGTCAGGTCCTGGGCGAGACCTGGGCCGGCCACTACGGCACGAACCACGAGCAGAGTTCGCGGATACTCCCGGCTGATTCCGGCGAAGGGCATCCCATCCTTCGGGGCGTGAGCGGCATGCACGTTCAGTCCGGCGGGTACAAGGCCGATCCCATGCCGGGGTCGCTGGTGCTTGCGGTGGGGCAGGTGCTCAACGGCATGGAGGCGGGCGCAGCGCCAGACCCTGAGAAAGAGCTGATGCCTGTCGTGTGGACCCGGTCCTATCCCGGCGCCAGCGGCTCTACGGGCCGCGTGTTCACCACCACACACGGGGCCTCCGAGGATTTTGAAAACGAGGGCTTCCGTCGGATGATGATCAATGCTGCGTTTTGGGCCGCAGGGATGGAAGACACGATCACCGGCGACAATGAGGTCGGGTTTGTGGGCCCCTACAATCCGGTCACCTTCAGTTTCGATGGATACCGGCTGGGAGTGCGACCTTCGGACCTGGCCGGCTGGGACAGTCCCATCATGGATTCCACGAAACCAACCACGGTCGACCAGTAGCCCCCATGAGCATGACTCCGCCAAGAAGCCTTCTCTGTGTCCTCTTTCTTGTGATCCTGGCCGGCTGCGCAGCTCCTGCTTTAGAGTTTGAAAAGGGTGACCACGTAGTCGTGATCGGCAACGCGCTGGCCGACCGGATGCAGCACGACGGTTGGCTGGAGACCTACTTGCAGACCGAACTCCCCGACCACGAGTTGGTCTTTCGGAACCACGGTTTCACCGGCGACCGGATTGACCATCGCCCACGAAGCAACGGGTTTCCCACCGCAGGCGACTACCTAAGCCTATCCGGGACCGATGTCATTTTCGCCATGTTCGGCTACAACGAGTCCTTTGACGATGACCCCGCGGGCTTCGGCGCCGCTCTCAGCGCTTGGGTTGACAGCACGCAGACCAAGGACTATTCCGGAAAGGGCCCGCCTCAAATCGTCCTGTTTTCCCCCATCGCACACGAGGACCTCGAGAGCTCCAACCTTCCGGACGGCAGTGATAACAACGCGCGGCTGGCCGCTTACTCAGAGGCTGTTCGGGCGGTGGCGGTGCAGGCTGGTGTCGCATTCGTGGATCTCTTCGGAGAGTCCAAGAGGCTATACGCTGCGGCCGGCGAGCCTCTCACCATCAACGGTATCCACCTCAGTAGTGAAGGAAACCGCCAGGTTGGCGAGGCCATCACAACCCTACTCACGGGTCATGCTCCGCGGGTAGGTGCCGGGCGCCTGGAGGAGGTTCGGAGCGCCGTGGTAGACAAGAACTGGCACTGGTTCAATCGCTACCGGGCCACTGATGGAAACGATGTCTGGGGCAGCAGGTCATTGCTGGCATTCACGGATGATCAGACCAACTTCGAGGTGCTCCAAAGGGAGTTGGTTCAACTGGATTATATGACGGCCAATCGGGACCCGGTGATCTGGGCTGCTGCCAATGGGAGTTCGGTTGAGCCTGATGATTCCAATGTCCCAGAGCCCGTTGAGGTCATTTCGAACCTCGACGAAGAGCAACTGCAGGGAGGCGTCAGCAAGGTGGGCTCGGTTGAGTTCCTGAGCGCAGACGACGCCATAGGCCAGATGCGGCTGCAGGCGGGTCTCGAGGCCAATCTGTTCGCCTCCGAGGAGATGTTTCCTGAACTCGTCAACCCGGTACAACTGGGAGTCGATACGCGGGGACGAATGTGGGCGGCCACTTGGGGCACCTACCCCAAATGGGAGCCGACCAAGAAGATGGATGACCGTCTGCTGATCCTCCCCGACGAGAACCGGGATGGTGTCGCCGATACCGCAATCACGTTTGCCTACGTCCACAATCCCACCGGGTTCGAGTTCTGGAATGGGGGCGTGCTCGTGGCATCCGTCCCGGACCTGCTGTTCCTCAAGGACACCGATGGCGATGACGTGGCGGACGTCCAGGTTCGCCTGATGGGCGCGCTTGGCTCCGCCGACACCCACCACTCTGCCAACAACTTCGTCTACGGGCCCGACGGGTTCCTGTACTACCAGCGGGGCGTATTCAACGTCTCGAACGTCGAGACTCCGTGGAGCACTAATCAGGAGTCCAATACCTCGGGAATGTACCGGTTCAACCCGCGGACCAGCGAGTTTAGCTTCCACGCGGCGAACCCACCCAATGCCCACGGCACTGACTTTGACTACTGGGGGTATCACTACGCGACCGATGCAACTGGAGGTCGGGCGTTCCAGGTTAAACCCAACCGGGACGGGACGTTCAGCATGCGGAAGCTGCTCGAGAACACGGTCCGCCCGGTAACTTCCAGCGGGATCATCTCAAGCGATCACTTGCCGCCCAGCCTGGAAGGCAATTTCATCCTCCTGAACGTGATCGCGTTTCTGGGAGTCAAGCAGTACGAGTTGTCCTATGACACCGTGCTTGGCGACGTGACAGGGACCGAGACCACGGATCTCCTGGTTACCGACGACCTGAACTTTCGCCCCTCCGATTTCGAGATCGGAGATGACGGAGCACTGTATGTAGCTGACTGGGCGAACGCCATCATCGGTCACATGCAGCATAATATTCGTGACCCCAATCGTGACCACGAGCACGGTCGGATCTACCGTATTTCGGCCCCGGGCAGGGCGCTCTCGAACCACGTGGCTATTGATGGCCAACCGATCGCCCACCTGCTGACGGCGCTCGAGCATCCGGTCAACGGAATACGGAGACGGGCTCGGGTCGAGTTGTCAGAGCGGGATACGGACGATGTGATCGAGGCGGCCGGTGAGTGGATGGCCGGATTGGACCCGGCCCTGGAAGCCGACGCTCATCACCTGCTGGAGGCCCTGTGGCTACACCAGCAGCACAACGTGGTGGATCGCGATCTCTTGGACCTGGTGCTGAACTCGCCGGTGGCACATGCGCGGATTGCGGCACGGACGGTGCAGCAACTGTGGGACTTTGGTGCCGCCACATCGGGTGGCCGCGGGGTAGCCTCGGCTGCTGCCTCTTCAGCAGAAGCTGAGGAGGAGTCGGCGGGATCGCCGCAGCCTGACCGGGACGCTATCGTGATTCGGACGGTCACCGAAGAAATGCGCTACGACACCCCGGTGTTCTCCGTGCGAGCCGGACTGAAAGTGAAGCTGTGGTTCGCCAATGACGACTACATGCCCCACAACCTCGTGATTGGCCAGCCCGGATCGGGAGAAGAGATCGGGACCGCCGCCGATGCTCTGGGGTCGAACGGATTCGCCGCCGCCTTCATCCCGGACAGCCAGAACATCATCATCGGCAGCAAACTGCTGGGCCACGAAGACTACGAGATCCTTGAGTTCACGGCTCCGCTAGAGCCAGGCCTCTACGATGTCCTGTGCACCTTCCCGGGGCATCGTGGAACGATGAATGCGAAGATGCGGGTTGAGCAGTAGACAGAAGAGTTCGTGTCGTCCAAATACCATTGTGACGACACGTTCTATTGACGTGTCGCTCGGGAGGACACATACCAGGAAAACTCCCCACGATGATGACCCAGACCATGGCTGCCGAAGCGCCAATCAATCCAACTACGGCATCCAGGCCGGTGTCTACACCAACCAGTTCGATCACGTCAAGCAGGCGCATGCAGAGCTCGAAGTGGGGGGCGTGATGATCAACGATGTGCCCGGATTCCGGATCGACAGTATGCCCTACGGCGGCGTCAAGGACAGCGGTCTTGGCCGCGAGGGGCTGAGTATGCCATGGAGGATATGACGGAGCCGCGGCTGCTGGTTTACTGACTCTGGTAGTTGCGTGACCGGGTCTCGGCGGCCGACCTTGGCGGCATGACAATAGCCGACCTTCGACTCTTCCCGGTTTTCCGGACACTAGTCCTTCCATTGAGTCTATTTCTCGTCGTCGGCTGCGCCAGAGGCTCTAATGACCAAGGCGAGGCACAGAGGCCGATTCCGCCCCCCCCACCATCGAGAGGCACCGCTATCCTTGTGGTGACGGTTGGTGAATGCGTCGAGGACACAGATGTCCCGACCTGCCGCGTGACGGTCGATCGGATTATTGGCTATGGCGGCGGCGTTCCCCAAGTGCCCAGCGGGCAAGAACTGGAGGTTCGTGGACTCGCGGAGCTCCTGACCGATCAGGACTATTCGTCTAGCCTGGTCTCCGTAACTCTTGCGCTGCGTCGAAGCCCTGGTACCTCGGGATCGAACGAATATTGGCAGGCGCTCGCCGCTACGATAGTAGACTAGTTTCCCCTCTCCCATCGCGTCGTCCCCTCGCGGTGCAGCAACAATATATCTCTACAATGAACTTCCGCTTCTGGACGTTTGCGTCTGCCGGCACTCTCGTGCTTGCGCTCCTCATCATCTCTAGCGCAAGCACGCAGCGGCCCGAGCCTGAGTCTGGCCCGGACAAGCGGCGGGCTGCCGTTGAGCGCAAGGCCGCTCGCGGTGCCTACTTCGAGACGCTCTACCGGGACCCGGCCACCGGGAAGATCCCGAAGAACATCCGCGCGCAGGAGCTCTACGCCGTGAAGAACATCCAGACCACAGATTGGGCGGCGAACAAGACGCAGCAGGCCTACTCCTACACGGAGGCTGGACCGACCGATGTCGGCGGCAGAACCCGCGCGATTGTGATCGATGCTTCGAATTCCAATACGGTGATTGCCGGAGCCGCTTCGGGTGGAATCTGGAAATCGACCGATGCCGGCGCCACGTGGCGGCTGGTGGGTGAAGAGTTCCTAACCGTGACCTCGATAGCACAGCAGGGTTCGTCAAGTACCTGGTATGCGACCACGGGGGAGCAGAATGGGACCATTGGGACCAATAGCAGTGACGGCGCGGGATTGTTCGGCTCCGGTATCTACAAGTCTACGGACGGCGGCGAGTCCTGGACTGTGGCGTTTGCGGACGGCGGCAATCCGATTTCCTGGGACAGCCCTCTGGACTACATCATGCGTGTGGTTGCGAGTCCCACGACTGGAACCGTCATCCTCACCGAGCACTGGAGTGGCGTTTGGCGGTCAGCGGACGGAGGCAGCACGTTCCAGAATGTGCTTGGTGATGTAGCTGTGCAGAACGGAGGAGACGTGGTGGTGGGCTCAGACGGTACGTTTTGGGCTTCCATGACCGCAGAGGACAACTCCGGGACAAACGGCTTGTACGTGTCGACCGATGACGGGGCAACCTGGACGGCGGTCGGAACCACGCCTGCGGATATCGCCGCGGGGCATATGAGATCAGTCCTCGCCGTCAGCGGCGACCAGAGCGTTGCCTACTTCATGGCAACGATGGGCCAAAACATCACCAGATCGGCGGTGAGCGTTGAGGATATTCGCTTCTACAAGGTGACGCTCGGTACGGGCGCCTGGGAGGACCGGTCAGACAACCTGCCCCTGTTCCTGAAAGGTGACGGCTCCATTGGGCTGGGTGCGCTTGATTCGCAGCAGAGCTACAATGTGACCATCGGGGTTCATCCCACCGATAGCGATCATGTCTTCGTCGGCGGCACTGTCTTGTTCAGGTCCCGCGATGGTTTCGCCACGGCGCTGACTGATAAGACCGACGAGTGGGTTGGGGGCTACTCGGTCGATGACAACAACTCGCAATATGCGAACAATCATCCTGATCAGCACACGCTGGTCTTCGACCCGTCGAACCCCAACCGTCTCTACAACGGGCACGACGGAGGAATCAGTGTCGCGGACAATGTGGTGCCGAACGGTGCGATCGCCTGGCGCGATCTCAACAGCGGATACAACGTCACGCAGTTCTATACCGTATCCATCGCGAGAGCGGCAGCGGATACACGCTTTATCGGAGGCACTCAGGACAACGGAAGCCCGTTCTTTCGGTACGCCGGCGGTACAGCCAGCACAAGCGAGGACGTGACCACCGGAGACGGTGCGTTCGCGTATATGGGCGCTGATTTCGTCATCAGTTCTTCTCAGCAGGGCGCGAGTCAGTGGGAGGCCATCGGGACTGGAGGGACGCCCACTTTCCA
>JBLFXH010000201.1:0-6421 GCA_047611125.1 Rhodothermales bacterium | reverse complement strand
TCGTCATTCGCATTATTTCCGTTGTTGCCAAAGATCACCTCATCGAGGCCATCTCCATCAACGTCGACTACGTGCATCTGCTCAGCGCGCCACCGATTTGGTACGGCTGGCTGGAAGTCAAAAATCGCGCTCGGCGCAAATCCGAACTCGTTGTCGCCTTCGGCCTCGAAGACGTACAGTCCAACGGGATAGGGGGAGTCAGCCGAGAAGCTGAAGCCGGACAGGAAAATTATCTCTCCCATGCCGTCGCCGTCCATATCGCCACCGGCGATCACGCGGCCATTGTTGGTGCCGGGGTACTCATCCAGGACAGGCGTCGAGTAGACGAGCTCCCAGGTGTCAACGGCTTGATTCTCGAGTACGTGGACACGAGCGCCGCCCGAGTAGTCCGAGACAAGGACTTCCATCTTGCCATCGGAGTCCAGATCAAACGGTCCGGCGACCGACCGAGTGCCCGAGTGCAGGTCTAGGTAAGGCCGGTTCGGATCGGTGGAAGTGGGATGATGCCAGGCGAAATCGACGATCTGTGCGTAAGCATCGCCCACGTAGAAGATCATCGCTATCGCCAGGAGAACAGTAGCCTTGCGCATGTCGGAGGGTGGAAAAGTGGAAGAGAAAAGTGGTGTTTCAAGCGTTTCAGATCCAACCATGGTAAAGGTCCTAGAGGCGGCTGTCAACATTTCGAGGCTGTATTGTTGGGGTCCCCAGCCCGCCTGAACCGTGTAGCGCCGTGCTGACTCTCGAAAATGCAGCCGGGCACTGCCTAGAGGCCCTTCCGCCATCGCCGGCAGCGTGTAAATTGGCAGCCATGAACAGACTTCTCGCCATCCTCTTGGGGCTAGCCGCCGCCGTGCCAGTGCAAGCGCAGTCCGAGTCCCCTAAACACGAGTTTCGTGGCGCCTGGATCGCGACGGTGATCAACCTCGATTGGCCCTCCAGCGCGGGCACTCCGACGGCTCTCAAGAAGAACCGCCTCATCGCCATCCTGGATGACTTGGCCGAGACTGGCATCAACAGCGTTTTCTTTCAGGTCCGGACCGAGTGCGACGCGCTCTACGAGTCTTCGATTGAGCCGTGGTCGGTTTACCTCACAGGACAGCAAGGGACGGCGCCCAGCCCCTTCTTCGATCCGCTGGAGTTTGCCGTTGACGAGGCGCATCGGCGGGGAATGTCACTTCACGCCTGGTTGAATCCGTTCCGATGTGAGCGCGAGGTGGGGAAGTATGCGCTGGCTGCGTCACATCCCTTGGTGGAGAACCCCGATTGGGGCCTGACCCTGGAGAGCAGTTCGACGCCGGGCCGTTTCCACACGATCCTGAACCCCGGCCTAGACCAGGTTCACGACTACGTAGTGTCCATCGTGGATGACATCCTCCGCCGATACGACGTGGACGGCATTCACTTTGACGACTACTTCTACCCGTACCCGCCCTACGAAATGGGTGCGGCTGACCTGTCCACGTTCGATGCTGACCCCCGCGGGTTTGGGAATCTGGACAACTGGCGTCGGGACAACATCAACCGCTTTGTGGCCCGCATCAACGACAAGGTGCTGGAGGTCAAGCCGGACGCGGTGTTCGGAATCTCACCGTTTGGTATCTGGAAAAGCGGGACGCCGGACGGGATCGTCGGACTCTCCGCGGTGGATGCGCTGTTTGCAGATGCCCGGGCGTGGCTTGATGCAGGCAGCATTGACTACATCGCGCCGCAGTTGTACTGGCCCTTCGGCGGCGCGCAGGATTTCGAGGCGCTCTCGGAGTGGTGGGTGGGTGTGTCTGGCGGCCGGCCCGTGTATCCGGGCTTGGCGGCGTACCGCGCGGATCCGGCAACGGCCTCGTCGACGGTATTTGCTGCAAATGAGATCCCCAACCAGATCCGGTTTGGCCGTCAGTTGTCGGGATTAGACGGGCACATTCTATTCCGGGCCCAGAACCTTCGGGGGACGGCGGTGGCCGATTCGGTTGGCGCGCTCTACAGCCAACTAGCTATTCCGCCGCCGATGGCCCATCGGGATGTCTTTCCACCGGAAGCGCCGGAATCGTTGAGGGCCTCCGTGATCACGACCACTGGTTCGAGCGGATCCTCGGTCGCCCTGGAGTGGGACCCGTCCATCTTCGGTTTTGTCCTTGCCCGGAGCTTTGCCGTTTACCGAACGGAGGGAGCCACGCCGCCGGATCCGCGCAGTATGACAGCGTCGTCCGCCAATCTGCTGAGCCGGGCCTTCGACCCGACATTCCTGGATTCCCCTCCGGGACCCGGTCCCTACCACTATGTGGTTACCGGACTCAGTGGCAACTCGGCCGAGAGCAGCGAAAGCAACGTCATTACCGTAGAGGGGCTGTCTGTCCGTAACGCGACTCCCCCTGAGATGCCTAAGCTGGCCACCTACCCGAATCCGTTTCGGGATCAGCTTCTCATCACCGGGCCGCCGGGCGACATCGAGGTCTTCGATGCGCTGGGCCGCGAGGTCTGGCGGAGCGAGACCTCAGGGCAGGCCACCTGGACACCCAGCGGTGCGCTCGCATCGGGCCTGTATTTGATCCGGCTGACCTCAATCTCGGGTCCGCACGCGGTTGCGACGGTAGTCCTGACCCGCTGAGACCCGCTGCGGCGCGCCCGCCCAGCCTCAGATATTCAATCGGTCCTTCAGCAGCTTCGACCGCTCGCGGCTCGCGATCACCTCATGTCCCGCCGTCAGCACCAGCTTGTATCGCCCGGAGAACCAAGGGATCAGCTCCTTGATCTGAGTGAACTGCACGATGGCCGACCGGTGAACCCGCATAAACAGGTCCGGGTGCAACATGGTGGTCAGCTGATCCAGCGTGTATCCAACAATATGTTGGCGAAGCTTCGGTCGCGGGCTGGCGGGATCCGGCTCTTCCAAAACGTAGAGCCGCGTGATGCCTTCGGAGATTTCGATCGAGATGATGCGCTCCACCGGCGTCACCAGGATCCGGTCGCGGTAGGGGATTGAGAGCTGCTTGACATAGGTAGACTTGTCACCCGCGGGTGATTCAGCCTCGGCCTGAGCATCAATCCAGTCCAGCAGACGTCCCAGCTTCTCTTCGTCTGACTTCTTCCCGGCGTCGTTGGCAGCCAGCTTCTCGGCCCGACGAACGGTCTCTTCCAGACGCTCCCTCGTTACCGGTTTGAGGACGTAGTCGACGGCATTCGCCTGAAAAGCGCGCAGGGCATATTCATCATACGCGGTGGTAAACGCCACCGTGGGACGGCTGTCCGGCGGGAGCTGCTCTAGAACCTCGAACCCATCCAGACCAGGCATCCTGATGTCCAGGAAGACCAGATCGGCGTTCGCCCCGGGGATGTTTTCGACAGCATCGACTCCGTCCGCTGCTTGACCAGCGACCTCGACACGACCCTCCTTGACCATGGGTTCCAGGAGCTTGAGGAGGCGTTTTCGCGCTGGGGCCTCGTCGTCAACAATGAACACTCGCAGCATATCAGGTGGTGATGGATTCGTGAGAAGTGGGGCTGAGGACTCCGTTTCCGGATTCCCCCGCCGAGGGGAGTAGTAGGGTAGCGACAGTCCCCGTCTCGGGATCGCTTTCCATAGAGAGAAGGTCAGGGCGATTGTACAGTAGTCCCATCCTGGCGTGGACGTTCTTCAAGCCGATGCCGAAGAACTCTTCCGCAGTGGTGGTTGGGCCGGGCCTGCCAAACAGGCCGGGGATGCCAACGCCGGTGTCGGCTACGCGCACCGTGACACCGCCCGCGGTTGTAGCGGCGTGAACCTTGAGTCGGCCGCCGCCGCGCCTTCGTTCAATTCCGTGCTTGACTGCGTTTTCCACGAGGGTCTGTACGCAAAATGCGGGGACCTGAGCCGTCTCCAGACCAGGCTCAATGCTGGTCTCCACCTTGAGGTTGTCGCCAAAGCGGGCCTGCTCGATATCCAGATAGTGGCTGACCAATTCAAACTCCTCGCGCAGGCTCACGAAGGCCTCCTTGCCCGCATTGAGGGTGTAGCGGAAGATGGCCGCCAGGTTTTCGACCGCCGCCTCAGCCGTCTCAGGCTTCTCAGCGATGTTGGAGAGGATGGTATTGAGCGCGTTGAACAGGAAGTGCGGATTGATCTGCGAGCGAAGGGCAACGAGTTGGGCCTCCGTGGTTTCCCTTGCCAATCTCCTCTCGCGGTCCACCAGATCGAGTCGGTCCGCCGCGACAGCAAGATGAGCTGCCAGGGCCCGAAGAACATCAACGTCCTCTAGGTTATAGACGGCCCGCCGGGCAGCCTTGGTTCCGAGGACCAGCAGTCCGCGGGAGATGCCCTTTGCCCTGATTGGTACCGCAAGCGCTGCTCCATGGTCGACGAGTGCTCGTGCGGCGTCCCGGTCCAACCTCCGCGCGTCCAACTCAGGATTCTTAGCCCAAACGCGAGAGTCCGTTTGGAAATGAGGCCAGAGACTTTCAAAGACCCGCTCGGTCAGATAGGGGGGCTCTGGATGGTATGAGGCTGAACGCCAGCGCTCGTCAGGTTCGGAGAACTGGACAAATAGGACGGCGGATCGAGCACCGAGACCACGACCTGCGGCGGAGATCACAGCCATCAGCAGTTCGTCCGCGTCCAGCACATCGGGCATGAGCTCCTGCTGACGAATCAAAAGCTGCCTCGCACGCTGGCGGTCGGTCCTGAATACGGTGTCTGCCACGCCTCGTACGCGCCGGATCAAACGGTCGAAGACCAACAGCAATACCACAACCAGCAGCCCGGAGAGGATATAGCTGGACCGCCCGAGGTACTGATCCAGTAGGGAAAAGCCGGCAACCACCACGAAGAATATCAGACCGAGCACCGCGGCGTAGACCAGAGTCCGGGACAGGACGTCATCCACCTTGCCGTGTCGGAATGTGCCGAAAGACAGCATGGTGACTGGCGCCACCGCCAGAAGCTGAGCGCAGACAATCAGCCAGCCAGCAGACACCGGGCCTATGCGATCAAGGAGCGGCACAACTTCCTGGACACTCAAGACTGCGCCCAGCGCGGCCACAAAGATCAACGTGCTGCCCGCCAAGCCCCATCCCTCATAAGCGCCATCCTTCGGGGCGCCCTCCTTGGGTACGGATCTCGTGCGAATCGCAATCATGACCGCCAGTGCCGAGGCACCGATGTAGCAGGATGCGTAGACCAGGATGGGCACGAGGAGGCTCTCCATCGTGATCGGACCCAGATGGCCGATAAACGTAATAGCGCCAATCGCCAGTCCGAAGACCACGGGGGGGACGGCCAACATCCCGCGCATCCAGGCTGGAGGCCGATCCAGCATTCCGCACATGACCTCGTCCAGAAGCAGAATCGGAAAGCCGATCCAGCCGACTAGTCCAATCAGGGTGAGCCCCTGGAAGACCTTGTCGTAGCTAGTACCCGCCACCGGGGGGCCTAAGATTTCGACCGACATCAGGCGGGCGAGGTTCGCCACAATCCAGACCGCGGATACGGCGATCAGGACAAACTCCGTTCGGGCCTGATCGCTCTGTCGAGCCAGTGGCGCCACAATGGACAGCGCCAGAAAGTGGAAGAAGGCGCCGATCGCGAAGCCCCACAAGGCAAACTGCCACAGGATCTGCGAGCGGGGATAGAGGAAGGTCGGGAAGCGGGTGATCCGTACGTCGATCTCGTGATAGGCTCCGCCTCGCTCCACCAGGTAGTCCATCGATCGGCCAGGGCCCGCGCCTCGAACGGCATCTCGAAGATCCTCGACCGTGAAGTACTGGATGTTGTCCAGCATGTAGAAGGAATCGCCTTCCAGCATCCCGCCCAGCGCCGCAGGTCCGCTCGGAAACACGAACTGGGCCTCAATCTGTCCGTCTGCGTCGTCCCAGACCACCCAGTCGAAGGCCTCGGCGGACCCCGGGTTCATTGGAACCAGCCCTTCCATCTCGGCTAGATAGCCGCGGAACTCCCACCAGTCGTACGCCAGACGTATAGGCTCCACCATCGCAAGAATTACCGCGGTGGCGCCAATCAACAGAACGATGCGCTTGAAAGTCGACATAGGGGAGGAACGCGCGCACCGAGAGCCGGTAGGTCCGGGCTCCGGGAAACGCTGATAGGGCAAAGTAGCGTACCCGACCCGCAGTTTGGCGGCCTTAGGTTGCGGCTGGTTTCAGGGCACTTGTGAATGGACTGCAAACGTATGCTCATCGACACCCACACCCACACCTACCTCGACAAATTTGACGAGGATCGGGACGATGTAATCGCTCGGGCGCAGGATGCGGGGGTGGATGTGCAGCTACTGCCGGCCATCGACGTGGCCTCCATTCACGCGGCGCTGGACTTGGCCCGCCGGCATGAGGGCGTGTTCGTTATGGCGGCTCTTCATCCGTCGGAAACCAAGGATGCGACCGATGCGGATTTCGCGGAGATCGAACGGCTGGCGGGAGAGCCCGAGATGGTGGCCAT
>JBLFXH010000200.1:0-6429 GCA_047611125.1 Rhodothermales bacterium | reverse complement strand
GAAGGCCTGGATGTGACGGCCGATCTCCAGCGGGCGATCAACAGGGTTAAGACGGAGAAGAACTTCGGCATCCTGTTCATCCCGGAGGGGCAATACCGTCTCACTCGTACCGTCTACGTACCCCCCGCCGTCCGGCTTATCGGTTACGGCCGCACCCGGCCCGAATTCGTTCTGGCCGCGCGGGCTAACGGCTTCAGTGATCCCGATGACGAAGCGTACATGGTCTGGTTTACCGGCAATACGGTAACCGCCGGCACGGAGCCTCTTGACGCGAATCCAGGCACATTCTACAGTGCCCTATCCAACATCGATTTCCGGATCGAAGAGGGCAATCCGGGCGCGGTGGCTCTCCGGACCCACTATGCCCAGCACAGCTTTATCAGCCACTCGGTGCTGCAAATCGGCTCAGGGAAGGCGGGTATTTCCGAGGTAGGGAACGAGCTGGAAAACGTGGAATTCCGTGGCGGCGACTACGGGATCGTGACAGGGCCGACCTCGCCGAGCTGGCCGATGATGATGGTCGATACCTATTTCGTGGGGCAGCGTCGGGCGGCCATCCGGTCGCACAACTCCGGGCTGACAATGGTCAACCTGCATGCGCGGGATGTACCGGTGGTTTTGGAGATCGAACCGGAGGCGACCGACAGGCTGTTCCTGGAGCGCGGCCTGTTCGAGAACGTTCGAGATGCCGGCATTGTGATCAATGCTGGCCAGAGCGCACTCAACCAAATCAACATCATCGACACCCAAGCACTCAATGTGCCCGTCTTTGCACGATTTCGGGGTAGCGAAGACTCCGTGCCCGGGCAGGGTGAGAGCTACTGTGTTGAGGAGTTCACGCACGGGCTGGTGATCCCCGATCTCGCCACCGACTCCCGGTACGACACCTTGGTAGAGATGAGCGAATGCAGCCCGGATGTCCGGCGGCCTCGGATGGAGATCCCGGCGCTTCCCTCTATGGAAGAGTGGGTGAGTGTCACCGACCTGGGTGCTGTCGGAGACGGTGAGACCGATGACACGGCGGCCATCCAGCGCGCTATCGATGGCGACTCCGTCCTCTACTTTCCTCAGGGCTGGTACCGTCTCACGGACACGATTCGGCTCCGGCCAGGCACGCGCCTCATCGGCTTACACCCGTGGTCCACCCAATTCGTCATTCACGAGAGCGAACCGGCCTTCAGCGGGTTCGGCGGGCCCAAGCCGATGGTGATGTCCTCGGAGGGCGGCGATGCCATGATCAACGGCATCGGGATCTCGACCGGGGGATACAACTACCGCGCGGTGGGGCTGAAGTGGATGGCCGGCGCAACGTCCTACATCAACGACGTAAAGTTCGTCGGCGGGCACGGCACCATGCGTCCCCCGGGCGTGTCTTCTCCAAGGCGAAGGCCCCCTCGCGGCGTAAGTTCGCCATCGGTGCCAGTCTACGATCGGGGAATCGACCAGGCCTGGGACAACCAGTTTTGGAGTCTCTGGGTGACGAACGGGGGTGGCGGCACGCTCAAGGATATCTGGACGGCCAACACCTACGCCACGAGCGGGATGCTGGTGAGTCACACGTCCACGCCGGGTCGAATCTATGCGATGTCAATCGAGCACCACGTGCGCAACGAGGTCCGGTTCGACAACGTCGAGAACTGGAAGATGTACGCGTTCCAGTTCGAGGAGGAGTACATCGAGGGTATTGAGACCCAGATGATCGAGGTGGTCAACTCGCGGAATCTGGACTTCAACAACCTGTGGATGTACCGGACCATTCGGGTCCAGACGCCCAAGCGCTTTGGCATGCGGCTCTGGGGTTCGAGCGACATCCGGATCCGAAATCTTCGCAACTACACCCAGAAGCTCTGGGTCACCGAGTTTCCTGTGTGGGATGTCAACCGAGAGTTGGCCGCATACCCGTGGGAGTTTGCGAAGCTGACGGTCACGGGATCCATAGAGGATGCTCCCTTGGCAAATCTTGCTCCGGGTGTCGCCACCCGCCTGGCGGGCGACTTCGACTTCGCGCAAGGGCTGACAACCGATAGCAAGGGAAACGTCTACTTCTGCGAGACCCGGCGCAAGCGCATCTACAAGTGGTCGGCAGAGACTGGCCAAGTCACCCTCGTGACAGACTTCCCCTACCCGCCGTTTGCCCTAGCTACGGACTCAGAGGACAATCTCCTGGTGGTTGCCCGCTACGATCCGCAGCCGGGCTATCTGATTGGCGGGAAGCAGGAGATGGTTAAGCAGTTGCCCGACGACAACGAGGCCTACTCCAGTTGGGGCAACAGTGGGTGGGCCGCCTACGCCTACGCTATCGATCCAGAAGATCCAGGCGATTCCTTCCAGACCCTGGACCGTGTCGCCACGGCCGACATGATCGCGGCAGATCGGGTGTTCTATCCGTCGAGTCGGTGGCACTACAACTTTGACGCCGCCGCCGCCTACTACCCGGACTCCGCGTTCGTCGCCCCCGACGGCATCACGTTCATCGCCGAGACGTACGACATCGGCCGGACGGCCGACCTGTCGGCAGCAGTCCCGGGAGGGCTGGTCTATGCGTCCGACGAGATTGGGAAGCGAACCGTTCGCATGAAGGTCGGGGAACTGGGGCGGCTCTCCGAGCTTGAGGAGATCCTGGCGCGCGGCGAGTCCAGCACCGCCGTCGATGACGAGGGCAACCTCTATCTGGCGGACGGCCAGATCTTTGTTTTTGACCCCGAGCTGAATGAAATCGGCCGAATCAACCTGACCGAAAGACCGATCTCAATCACTCTGGGTGGAACGGACCGTGATACACTTTTCGTAACCACCGCTCGGTCACTCTTTGCGGTACGGGTTCGTTAAGGCTGCGCTGGCCTAACGCTACTCGCGAGACGCGGCCCCATTGACGGCCTGATAGATGTCCCCCCTGGACGCGCACTGGGAGCGGCTGTCGGCCACGACCAAATGGGCCTTGGCGAGGAGGGTCGCCTCGAGCTCCTGCTTCTCGGCTGTGTCCGAGCCCATCGCCGTGATATGCTTGCCTGGACTCCCGGTCCGGGTATGCCAGAATGTAGACGAGCGTGTTGCTGACCGTCTAACCTTCGGTGGGCGTTCAGTATCCGACCAACTCCATCCCGTGCTTCACGAAGAGGCCGTTGGTGTGGTCACGGAACCGCTTGTGGAGGAAATCAAGCTTCCCATAGTTGGTGGTGTAGGCGCGCATTTCGAAAACGCGTGTGTCTTGTGCCCGATCCGGGAGCGATACCGCGAGGAGCAGAAGCAGGGCAACAGCTGTGCACTCCCGATTCGAGCAGTGCAGGCGGCCGCCCGCGCGCGGACCTTCAGCAGTTGGGTCAGGCTCCGGCACTCGTATCGCAGTGATCGCTGCCTTGAGGCTCTACCGCGCTACCACTCTACGCTGAACCCGAAAATGGGCAGCAGCCCCACATTCTCTATCGGGCGCAGGTTGTCAGGGAATTCTGGATCCACGGTAAACCGGTAGCCGAATAGGTTTTGCCGGTTGGTCACGTTCTGAATATCGATGTAAACCTCGGCATTCCACCGGACGAGAGAGAATCGGCGGTCCACCCGCAAGTCCAGCCGCATGTAAGCGGGCGTTCGCAGGCTATTGACGCGACCATAGTCCGGCGCCCCCCGACCGGTTAGGGCATACTCCTCTGCCGATCGGCTTGGGTCGAAAGGTGTGTAGGGCCTGCCTGAGAGGTACCGCCACTTCAGGCCGATCTGCCATTTTTTCCCGATCAGATACCCGCCGGTCAGCGAGAGCGAATGGCGGACATCCCAACTAGACGGCTTGAGGACCTGGTCGGTGCCGGAAAACTGGCTTTGGGCCAGCGTATAGGCACTCAGGAAGTAGAAACGCTCGACCAGCTTTCTCTGTGCGAAGAGCTCCAAACCGTATGCGCGCCCGGTCCCGGAACCGTCCAGGGGCTCGGCGCCCACGTAGCCGAAGTCTCCCCCGAGATTGGCGAGCGACAGGGTGGGGTTGCCCACCAGGACCGGGTAGTCTGCGTAGTGCTTGTAGAATCCTTCCAGCGTGATCCGGAGGCTCGGTCGGGTGAGCCACGATACGCCCACAATAGCCTGGTTGGCCTGGATGAAAGGCAGGCCGCGGTTCACCCGGTTGCTGTCCCTATCGCGAACAATCAGGGAGAGCATCTCGGGCGATTGGCGGAATACGCCGACCGAGGCGGAAACGGACCATTCGGGCAGAACCTGCAGGTTGGCGCTCAAGCGGGGAGACGCGTACCAGCCTGCCTCGAGAAATGAGTGATGGTCGACGCGTAGGCCGGCGGTGGTGGAGAGCCTTCCGCGTAGCGTCTCGGCCGTCAGTTGCGCGTAGGCGAACGATTTCCAGGCGCTCAGGGCGTCCTCGAACTGCAGATCGACTCCACTCGTTGAGGCAGGAGTCGCCCGCTCGAAGAAATCTGTTTCCAGTTGTGTGAGCGTAGTTCCTGCACCAAGTCCCAGCGTAAGTCTCGGGTCGATGCGAAAGTCGCCATCCATACGGATCCGGGTGTCGCTCTCGACGGACTGGTTGCTGAGCAAGGGTTCGTCATCCCGGCTCCGGTCGGCAAACCGGTAATCGCTGAGCGATCGGCTCAGGCTGGTGGTAATGACCCCGCTGTCCACGAGGCGCCGCCAAGAAATACCCGCGGTGTAGGTCCGCTGGTCATTGTCCAGGACACTCTCGAAGATGTCCTGGTTTTCGACCGAAGCTTCGGGCCCTGGCTGTACAATTCCGAAGTCGTCGATTGCGCCGATCCCGATTACCGTCACGCGGTTTTGCCGGTTCAGGTCATACTCCAGTCGTCCCTGGAAATCCCAGTAGCCCGGCCTGATGGGCAAGCCCAGAGCTTCGAACAGAAACTGGAGGTAGGACCGCCTGACCGAGAGGAGCCAGTTTCCGGGAGCCCCCAGAGGCCCGTCTAGCGTGAGGCCTGCCTCTGCCGCACCCAGCGTGAAGTCACCGGCAATCCCGTCCGGGGACCCGGGGCGATTGTTGATCAGCAGCACGGAAGAGAGCGCATCGCCATACCGCACGGGGAATCCGCCCCGATAGAACTCGGCTTCCCGAATGAAGTCCACATTCACCAAACCCAACGCTCCGCCCGTGGCACCTTGCGTGGCAAAATGGTTGATCTGGGGTATCTCGATGCCGTCCAGGAAGTAGGAATTCTCGCCGGGGCCGCCTCCGCGGACCAACAGGTCGTTCCGGTTGTCTACGCCTCCAGTTACGCCGGGCAGGGAGAGCAGCGACCGCGAGATGTCGTTCTGTCCACCGGGCGTGCGTCGGACTTCCTCAGCGGCCAATGTGGTGACAGAGGTGGGAGCGTCGGCCGGACGGGCGAAAGCGGAAGTCTCAACGAACAGACCTTCGAGTTCAACAGCAGTCTGGCGCATCTCGAACAGGATGAACGTAGGCCGGCTTGCCTGCACCACAAGGTCCGACTTGGTCTCCGTCCGGAATCCGATGAACGAGGCCTGCACGGCATAGGTGCCGGGGACAAGGCCCTCGATGACAAAACGACCGTCCAGGTCAGTGGCACTTCCCTGAATGGTACCCGCAATCACCACGTTTACGCCGGGCAGGGACTCCTGCGTTACGGCGTCGACTACCTGTCCGCGGATCGATCCTGACTGCGCCCTTGCTACCTGGGGGCCGAAAGCGCCCAGAAGAAGGAAGCCAAGACCCAGGAAAACCTGTGACTTGCCGAAGCCGGCAATCCTGAAGGGGAAACGAGGTAGCATCGGGGCGTGCAATGTGGTGTACCAATCAGCTGTTACACCAATGGTGACCAAGCACGTTCAGATTAGTGCGATCAGCGGCGTTTCGGGGCGTCGGATTGGCGACGCTAGCCCTTGAACCATCAGCGGACGAGCGTCATAGTCCGTGTCTGGACTGTTTGTCCGGCCCTCACTGCGTAAACGTATATCCCGGAAGGCAGGTCAGACGCGTCAAAAGCCACATGATGAACGCCAGCTGCCAGGTCGCATCGAAGGACTGTTTCGGTCTCTCGGCCAAGAATGTCAAAAACCGTCAATTCGACATCGGAGGGCAAGGAAAGTAGGAAGGCTACCCGCGTGGAGGGGTTGAAGGGATTCGGGTAGTTCTGGTCCAGAATGAAGGAGGCCGGTATGCAAGAAGGGTCAGGCAGGGAAGAGGTTGCGGCCGGGATACCGGAGAAGTCGAGTGTGTAGATGGCGGAATCGACGCCACCCTCGGCATGATCGCCGCTCGGTGTCCGGAGGATGTAGCCTCGTATCGTGTCCCCCTAGTAAAGGGTCGAGGTTGTATCGAACGTGCCTACGGCGCTGCCGAGAGAGCCAACTAGGATCCCCGGAAGGACGAGGTCTTCCCGTCCGAGACTGCGGCGAAGAGCGTCGTCGTACCGTGGCGTTTGTAGTCATGGGTCATCGTGGCGGCGCGCCCCTTCTTTC
>JBLFXH010000199.1:0-6431 GCA_047611125.1 Rhodothermales bacterium | reverse complement strand
GGAATCAGGGTGTCGGGGGATTCAGCTTCGGGAGCTTTGGGCGCGTCTTCGGACATCTACGTGCGACTAGGGTGATCAGCAACAGAGCGCAAGTATACGCCGGATGGCTGCTGAGTTTCGACTGGACGGGATTGCCTTTGGGGCCTCGACCGAAAATGAAAAGGCCCGGCCTCCATCAGGAGGTCGGGCCTTTTCCATATAGTCCGTTTTCGGGCGAGGCCCGAGTGCTAGGCGATGGTCACGCCTTCGTCCAGGTACACATCCTGAATCGAGTTCAGGATGCCGATACCTTCCTTCATCGGGCGCTGGAATGCCTTCCGGCCCGAGATCAGGCCCATGCCGCCTGCGCGCTTGTTGATGACAGCGGTAGCAACAGCCTGCTGGAGGTCATTGCTGCCTGAGGCGCCGCCCGAGTTGATCGTTCCCACGCGGCCCATGTAGGCGTTGGCCACCTGGTAACGGGTCAGGTCAATCGGATGGTCGCTGGACAGCTCGGTGTAGATACGCTCGTCCAACTTGCCGTAGCTGGAATCGCCGCTGTTCAGCGCGCGGTACCCGTAGTTCTGGGTAGGCTGCTTCTGCTTGACGATGTCGGCCTCGATGGTCGCGCCGAGGTGATCAGCCTGACCGGTGAGGTCAGCTGAAGACTCGTGGTTAACACCGTCCACCTTGAAGCCCGAGTTGCGGACGTAACACCAGAGGATCGTTGCCATGCCCATCTCGTGCGCGATGGCGAAGGCCTCGGTGACTTCCTGCAGCTGGCGTGTTGCGTCTTCAGACCCGAAGTAAATCGTTGCACCGACACCTACGCAGCCCATATTCCAGGCTTCCTCCATGCGGGCGTAAATCACCTGATCGAACTTGTTGGGGTACGTCAGAAGCTCATTGTGATTGAACTTCATGATGAACGGAATCTTGTGGGCGTACTTGCGCGCCACTGATCCGAGTACACCGTACGTCGAGGCTACCGCGTTGCAGCCGCCCTCGATGGCCAGTTCGACGATGTTTGCCGGATCGAAGTACATCGGGTTCTTCGCGAACGAAGCGCCGGCTGAATGCTCGATGCCCTGATCCACGGGCAGGATCGACAGGTATCCGGTTCCGCCAAGGCGTCCGTTTCCATATAGCGTCTGAAGGGAACGCAGGGTCTGGATATTGCGATCGGTATCCTTGAAGATGCGGTCGACAAAGTCTCCACCTGGCAGATGCAGGCTTTCCTTGGGAATGGTCGTGGACTTGTGGTCCAGCAGGTAGCTGGCCTGGTCACCCAGGATATCAGCGATTCGGGACGTGGCTGCAGTGGCCATGGCGCGCCTCGAGAGATTTGGTCGTTGGGATTTGCGGCGGGCGGAAAGCCCGTAGAGAAAAAATACGAGCGATTGGTGCGGTGTACACCCATGGACGGGGGAGACAGGGCTCGGAACCGCTTTCTTCACCGCGTTCTCGCCAGAATCACGGTTTGTCTAGCCCGTCAGGCTCCTATGCCGCAGTCACGCTCAGCTCCGGGGGGATGGAATTCGGGTCAGCCATCCATTCTGCGAGACTTGCGGCCAGATAGGGCGCCATCAGGAGGCCCCTGGAAGCAAGGCCGCTGAGAAGCCATGTCCGGTTGTGACCCGGCAGAGGACCAACCATGGGCAGGCGGGTGCCAGGGACGGTCACGCGAATACCTGCACGCTCCCCAACCACGCGTGCGCCCTCGAGCCACGGCATCGTTGTGGCGGCCCGATTGAGCAGTTCCTTGGTCACCTCAGATCTTGGCTCGACTCCATCAAACTGATGTTCGTACGAACTCCCGATGACCATGCGATTCCCCATCGGTACGATGTAGCCGCCTCCCGACAACGCTCGAAGGTTGGGCGGGGGCGTGTCCACCTCCGCTATCACCAACTGACCCTTGAGCGAGTGAAGTTTGAGGCGGGCGAGTTCGGGAAAGTGCTGGAATCCAGCACCGACAGCAAGGACGAGCCTGCTGCATGGGAAGGTATGCCGTCCATCGGGTCCCTCAAAAATTGCCTCGACCGCATCCGAAGATTCCCTCCATCCGGTAAGGCGCCAGTCTGCGCGAACCGATGCACCACTGGCCTTGAGTTTGCTGATGCCCGCTTGGACAACGGCCGGCAAGTCAAAAGCGCCTCCTTGGAGTACCTCCAGCGTCCCGAACGGGGTTCGGAGCCAGGGCCATGCTTTGGAGCTCTCCGCCGGGCCGTGCCATCGGGCAATGTCCGGGTCAGATCCCGCGCGGGCCCGATAGCCGTCCATGGCCTCCCAAGAAGTGGCGGGCCGCAAGAGCCCATGATGCAGTGGAGGGACGTTCAGTTCCTGCCATAGGGCATCGAGGGCTCTCAGCGCCTCCCTGCAGCGCCAGACCAGGTTGGCCCGTCGCGGGATAATTGGGTTGGCTAGGCCTGCTAAGGCCGCCTTGGAGGCCGCTTCCGGCGTGGCCAGGTCGGCCAGCAGGACGGGGGCCCGCTCCGAGATCGCGAGCGCGGCGCAAACGCCCGCCATTCCGCCGCCAACAATGACCGTAGGGTGATCCATGGGGGAAGATACCGGAGGACGTCGGCCGCGTGTATGCACGTCCCGGGAACGTTGTGCGCCGTTTCAGGATTGGCCGGGCATGCGCAAACTGACACAGGCTCGGATTAGACCATATCCAATAGCCGTTATTGCAATAGTGATGATGTGTGGGGTGCCAACATCGGACGCCGCTGGGCAAATAGCGGTGAGCGATACGGTGGCCGTGGTGGCCGGCCGCACGGCCCGCGTCGATGTGCTCGCGAATGACCTCCGCGCTGGCATTGACTCAGTCTCCGTAGACGTAGTCGTGCCACCCCATGGCGGCTCTATTGCATGGGACTCGACCGGGGGACTTCTCTATGAACCGGACTCCGGTTTCGTGGGCCTGGACTCCTTGGTTTATCGCCTTCAAGTTGTCCCAGCCGGCCTCTTCGAGATTGATACGGTGGCCTCTGTTGTCGATTTCGCTGCAGACTTGGCCATCCCGAATTTGGGAAGCGCCTCTGACAATACCGGACTCCGTGTCTCCGGTCACATAAGGGCTGTACTCTGGCCGGGCTCCTCGGCCATCGATTCGGTATCGGTGATAGGATTGGAGATGTCCAATCTGGACGCAGCCTCACTCGCCTTCGACTATGGCGATCTTGGAGTTACGGTGTTGACGGTCAACGCGGGTGTTGCATCCTCCGATCTGCGCCTGACGCTGCTGAAGGGGGGACCCTCAGCGATACCGGGATTTGCCGGCCTGTTCACGCAGGTCTCAAACGAGCTGGGCGTGGCGGGGACGATACAGATCTCCGGCTCCGGCGCACTGGGGGCACAAGTGCCCGCTGGCGTCCAGGAGTTCGATACCTCCACGTCCGGTGACCTGGCCGGACTAGTGGGCGCGAGCGGGGACAGCTCGCTGGTGATCCTCAACCTGGACCTGGCACAGAGTGTGGATCTGGCTGGAAACGACGCGGACCTGCGAATCACCGGCGAGATCGTGGCGCGCGGACGCGTTTCTCCCGCCGGATTTTCCGGTCACGCGACGGTCTACTTTGAAGTGGTCTCCGGTCTTGCAACGGAAGTCCTGGCTGCCGCTGAACTAGGCGTGTACCCGAACCCGAGCACAGGATTAGTCCGGCTGTCCTCGGCAAGCGCTGTCTGGAGCGAGGTGGCGGTCTTTGATATGCTCGGCCGGCGCATCGTCAGCGTGCGCGGAGACGCCGGTGAAAGTCAGATAGACCTCTCGGCCCAGGCGCCGGGACTCTACCTGTTGCGCTGGCAATCACAAACTGGGCAGACAGGCTCGCGGTCGTTGATGCTGGTTCGCTGAAGCGGGCCTATCGAGACACGACGACACGCTGCGTCCGCGTGGCTCCCGCGGCGTCCAGACGAACGAAATAGACACCGGGTGACAGCTGACTGAGATCGAGGTTCAGCCAGTGCCGCCCCGGAGCGCGGAAGTCCTTCGAGGGCGGGAGCACCTGGCGACCCAGAACGTCGAACAACTGGACCGTAGCTGTTCCTGGCTCGTCCAAATCATACGATAGCTGGACCGGTCCGGAGGTCGGGTTTGGGTATGGGCGTTGAAGTGCGAGTGTTCGTGGGACACTCGGCGACACCCCGGTGCCAACGGGTCCGGTCGAGATGATGATGTCATCAAAGTCTACCTGTACCGATGACGGATTGGGACCCGTAACCTGAGATACCACCAGTACCACTTCATCCAGAGCAATCTCCAGAATGCCGTTGCCACCTGTACCCAGGTTCACAAAGGCCGACAGGGGGGCACTGATCGTAATCCACTCATCATTGAAGGCACTCGCGTCAAACTCTCTGTCGAAGCGGTGAGAATCCTCCTCGCCGGTGGTCCAGCCGTTTCCGTCGGCGTCTTCGCGAACTGTGACCTCAAGGGTGTACGACTCGACCGTAGTCGCCGTGCTGGAGTGCCTGACACGAATGTTGAACCAAGGATCGGCCGGAATCGGGACCTGACTCGCGTCGGACAGATTGTTCCACATCACGCCATAGAATGCTCCACCCGTACCGCCGACACCAGAGTAGGTGGCCCGCATAAACGGATTGACTCCGCTGCCCGTGGTTACGGTCCCTTGGGCATCTCCGAAGTAACCCCAGCTTGCCCCGGTGAGGTCAGCGAAGTCATCGAAAATGAAGGTCCCTGCAGATGGCGGCTCCACATAGGCGTTTATGGTTACGTGGTCCATTTCCAGAGACCCGTCGTTCACTTGGACCCTGAGCGTCTGAACACCAGCCTCGAGCAAAGTATTGGCGGCCCGTACGGTGGAGAATGAGCCGTCAGCCGAAGCCGTGACCGCAAGTTCAGCGGCCAGCACGGTTGATCCCGAGAGCAAGGAAGCCGTAGCTCCGGCCTCGGAGCGCGCCCGGAGATCCAGGTTGTACGGACCGGCTACCGCGACATCGATCTGGTATTCTAGCCACTCGCCCGCGGCGAAATCAGAGACGAACAGGCCCTGATCGCTGCCGAGTGCGTAGTCAATGTCCACGCCGTCAGCCGTTCTGAATTCGTTTCCGCGCGCGTTCCCGGCATTGGAGTTGTCCAGGTCGTGATAGGCTTCGCCCTCACCGCCAAGGTCAAAGTGCTCCCCCTGGATGCGGCCGGGGGCTGAAGGAGGGACCATGGCATACGGTGCCTGGACGCAACTGCCCACGGTGACGGTGGCATCAGGGGTCCACGTTTCGCCGCCGAGATTATCGATGGCCTTGGCGCGAACGGTGTAGCAGCCTTCGACCACGCCCTCGATGGTCACCTCAAAAGGAGCAGCTTCGTCCACCGAGATGGCCGCGTCGCCTGCGTAGAAGACCACCCGGGAAACGGTGCCATCCGTGTCCGCAGCGGTGGCCTCTATCGTGACGGCCGAGCCGGGCGAGATCTGGGATCCATCCGCTGGGCTGTCCAGGACCACGGACGGTGCCGTGTTTTCGGACTGGAAGACCCGGATATGCTCAATGTCCATCCTCTGGGGAAACGTGGTATCGCTAGGGTCACCACCAGCGCCACCGACTGCGACATTGACAAGCAGGTGGAATTCCTGATCGAACGGGGCGGGGAAACGGGACTCGGTGGTGTACCAGTCCCGCTGCGTGTGGTAGAGGGTGCCGTCTACGTACCAGCGCATCTCTCCGGGTACCCATTCGATGGCGAAGTCATGGAAGGCGCGGGAAAAATCGCGGAGCGGAAGCGTGAAGGATCCGCCCTGAAACGTATTGCGGGGAGACACGCCGCCGAAGTGCAGGGTCCCGTGGACCGTCGCCGCATCGTTTCCGAAGACCTCCAAAATGTCAATCTCGCCGCTTGCCGCCCAGTTTCCGTAAACCTCATCTGAGGGAAGCATCCAGACTGCCGGCCAGAAGCCAACGCCTCGGGGCATCTTGGCCCGGAGTTCGATGCGGCCGTAGCGCCAGGAGGCCTTTCCCAGCGTGCGCAGCCGCGAGGAGGTATAGGATCTCCCACCTTGATCTTCCCGTCGCACCTCGACTTTTAGGAGACCGCCGTCCACGACGGCGTTACTCGACGTGTAAAACTGCTCTTCGCCGTTGCCCCAGCCGCAGAGGTCTGGGCAGCCGTCCCCCAACTGGAAGGCCCACTTGGTCGTGTCCACTTCGGAGCCGTCAAACTCATCGGCCCAGACTAACTGCCAGTCCTGGGCGGAGGCGTGGTTCACCGGGACGGCCAGAATCACCGGAAAGAGAAAAATGGCCAGGCGTGAAAAGGTTTTCATGTGGGGAATATAAATCCCGCGCCGGTCTGGTCCCTCCCCGTTTCGATCTGCACAATTCCGAGGCTATCCAGGCCCGGAAACACCAAGAACTGTGCAATGCCTAGGCAGGCGACCGATTTGTTGTAGTTTCGGCGAACCCCTGACCCCTTGGAAACGACGCAACTC
>JBLFXH010000198.1:0-6433 GCA_047611125.1 Rhodothermales bacterium | reverse complement strand
CGGTTCCGGGTGGGTCGAACGTATCCAGGTCCGTAAGGAGATCGGTCGGGTTGGCGAAAACAGCCTCCAGTTCTTCGACCGAACTCTGGGTCTCCTCGACTTCGGTGAGGAGAGTGTCCAGCTGAAACGAGATCTCTTCGGGATTCCGGAGGGTCAAGGACTGCTCGTGGATGTAAAGCACCACGTCCTCGATGGTCTCCATCTGCGCCTCGATGATCTCCAGGTTTTCCTGGCCCTTCTTGGATCGCTCCAGTCGCTGCTCGAGAATTCGCATGCGACGGGATTTGATGGCCCGGACTCGGTCCGAATCATCTTGCATGTCTTCGCGCAGCGCTTCCATGGCGCGGACAACCTCCGTTTCCGTGGACGAGTGCGCGGTGTACTGGTACCGCTCCTTCTGGTAGAGGAGGTTCAGGTACGAATCCAGCAGCGTGTTGACCTTCTTCAGGTGGCTGTCCAGCATCCCCTGAGAGGCGTACGACAGCTTGCGATAGTTGGAGCGAATCTCCTTCTCCAGCTTCCGGAGTCGCGCGTAGCGGCGCTGGCTGTACTTAGTGAGGTGCTGAAAAACTTCTTTTTGGCTTGGCGGCTTAGCGTGCTCCAAGGCCCGACGAGACTTGATCGCCCTCTTGAACCGCTCTTGTCTGGGCATGTAGCCCAGATAGATCAGCTCCATGGCTGCCGCAAAAAGCAGGATGGTTTCGAAAAGCGGAGACGGACCCACAAACGAGCTGATGCTGAAGGCCGACAGCATCGTGACGATGAGGAATGTCAGATTCCAGGGGTGGAGGAACGCCTCCTTGGTATAGTTCTGGACGTCTGGCATTTTATCGCTTCATGCGACCAATGGTTTTTTCCGGGAGTTGATTGGGCACGCCGGCCGCTTTGGCTTTGGGCGATGTCGATTCCGGCTCGGTACGGGGCGGCGCTGGTGTGCCGGCATCGACCTGGCTGCGCAGCTGCCGAACCAGCTCGGAGGCCTTCGCCTTTCGAAGGGTGTCTTCGGCCTCGGCATCGAGGGCCGCTTCTTCGATCCTATCGTGCGAAATGGACTCAAGCGCCACGTCCAGGCGCGCCTCGTTCCTTGCCGTCTCCATCGCCAACTCCTGGACCAACGCATCATGATCGTTGAGCGCGTCCATCGGCTTGGTGGTCACGTTCTCAACGGCGTCCGTCAGTTTCTTCTGGCGCTGAAGACTGCGCACGGTCTGCTTCAGTTTTCGAAGCGATCGCAGGTGATCTTTTTCCGCCTCCTTGAGGCGCTGATACTCTTCGGGAGTCAAGCGGTGTGCACGGTTGGGCGTTAGTGAGGACTAGTCGGTCTTCGAACGCTGCCGGCCAATGGTCTTGGTGCCTGCCTCGACCTCGGCTTCCGGAATATCGAGTTCGGGTTCGCCGTGGGCTGCGCTGGTATCGCCGACGCCCATTTCCAGTTTGAACTGCTTGACCAACTCAGAGGCACGAATCTGCTCGGCGTCCTCCTCGATCTGAAGGGCATCCGTGTCGATGGAGTCGAGCGCCATTTCCATTCTGGCCTCATTCTTGGCCGTCTGCTCCTGGATGCGGGTCAGCATCTCGTCATGCGTCTGGTCAATGCCTGTGACCTCGAAACTCTCGAGGGTGTCGGCCACCTTGGCTTGCCACTTGGCCCGCTCGTGGGCGCGGAGCGCCTCCTTGGCCTCGGCAATCTTGCGCTCCTTCTCGCGCATGAAGGCTTTCTTGACCTGCAGCGCCTTGTCGTAGGCGGCTGACGCGTAGGTCAGTTGCTCCTCCGTCCGGAGCATGCTTTCCTTGGTGCCCTGCAGACGCAGCGCGTACCGCTCGGCAATGTCGTCACGACCGGCTTGAATGCCCGCCTTGATCTTTGACGTCAGGTCAACGACCTCCGTCTTGTACTTCCGGTGCTCCTTCTGCAGCAACATCACGTTCGCCTTCACGGTCGCGATGTTTTCGTTCATCTTGGGGACCTGATCGTTCAGCTCCCGGATGTTCTGTTCAAGGATCAGCTTCGGATCTTCGAGCGAGGATATCGCACCGCCGAAGATGGACTTCATGAGTCGCTTGAAACGTGACCAAACCGACATAATCTCTAGATCTTGTTTTGCCTGCGGACATCCGCAAAGTTCAATATACGCCCCCGAATCCGCGTTTTATAGGCGCGCAACTCATGGGGCTCCGGGAAGAGCCTCAACGTAGATATTCTGGCGGTCAAACGCCGGTCCATCCGCCCTCGGCAAATCTACCTCGAATCAGGGTTCCGGGTGCCGGAGCGGCTGATCCAATGCCAAACGCCATCTCAACTTCGCGCGCCCGTTCTGTTACCCGTGAGGGGTCAGAGCCGTGGAGTCGAGCCAACGTTTCGCCCTCTCTTACGGGATCTCCCACCTTTTTGTTGAGGGTCAGGCCGGCAAAAGCGTCTACGTCGTCCTCTTTCTGTGCCCTGCCGGCGCCCATTTGCACGCAGGCGACCCCGAGCCGGAATCCGTCAATCGATTGGATGAAGCCTGCCGAAGGCGCCACGACTTCCGCGCGGACCTCCAGTCCCGACCTATTCCAGGGATCGTCCAAACACCTTAGGTCACCGCCCTGCGCCGCGACCAATCGGCGGAAACGGGCCATCGCCCGGCCGTCATCCAGGGCCCCCGCTGCCATCTCCGCCCCCTTCTCGGGTCCACTGGCCGCGCCGCCCATCACTAGCATCTCGCCGGCCAGAACGCAGGAAAGCTCGCGCACGTCAGCCGGGCCTTCGCCATTGAGGACGTCCAGAGATTCCGCGACTTCCAACCAGTTACCGACCGCGTTTCCGAGTGGCTCATCCATGGCTGTCATCAGGGCCACGGTGCGACATCCCCTCCGCTCGCCCACATTGACCAGCGTCTCCGCCAGTTCGCGGGCTTTCTCCCGGGTCTTCATGAATGCCCCCGCGCCGACTTTCACGTCAAGGACCAGCCCGTCCAGTCCCTCGGCCAGCTTCTTGCTCATGATGCTAGCCGCGATGAATGGAATGAATTCCACGGTTGCCGTGACATCGCGGAGAGCGTAGAGTTTCTTGTCCGCGGGCGCTATCTCGGCGGTCTGGCCGATCATCGCAACCTTTAGGTCGGCCAACTGGGCCTTCATCCGGTCGAGCGAGAGGTCAGTCCGAAATCCGGGAATCGACTCCAGTTTGTCCAGCGTGCCGCCGGAATGGCCAAGTCCTCGTCCTGAAATCATGGGCACGTTCACTCCCAAACAGGCCACGAGTGGCGCCAGGATGAGAGATATCTTGTCACCCACGCCGCCCGTGGAATGCTTGTCCACCTTGGTCCCCGGGATCGCGCTGAGGTCCAGCACCTCTCCGGAGCGCAGCATGGCATCCACTAGCGTTTCGGTCTCTGAGTCAGCCATCCCGTTCAGGAAGGCAGCCATCAGAAATGCGCTGATCTGGTAGTCCGGGACCTCACCGCGGGTGTAGGCCAAAACGAGATCGCGGAGATCCTGCGGGGAGAGCGTGCCTCCATCCCGCTTAGTGCGAATGCATTCCAGAGCGTTCATATCCGGAGTCTGAAAACAGGAAAAGGGCGACCCGCGCCAAGCAGACCGCCCTTCCCAAGGCTGTAAGTGTGGTGCCGGCTACTTCTTGCCGTAACGACGCCTGAACTTCTCCACACGACCCGCCGTGTCCACATACTGGCGCTTGCCGGTGTAGAACGGGTGGTTGGTGGAGTCGACTTCTGACTTGTATTCCTCGCCGCTCATGGTCGAACGGGTCTGAAACGACGTACCGTCAGCAAGCTGCACCGTCAAAAGGTTGTACTCGGGGTGCGTGTCCTTCTTCATGTCCTGATTGCGCGTCATCGCATGACGCACGTCTGGTTTTGGTAGAGCTTTAAAATGTAGGCCTTCTAGCCAACATCAGCAAGAAGTATCTTACCCGGATACCTCCCAGGTGTCCCCCATATGGAGAAGTTCTTCGAGTCTTCCCTTTCCACGGCGTCCGACAACGTCCTTGATCTGGGCGTGCAACTGCTCCTCGTAGGTGGGACGGGAGATTCGATAGAAAACGCCGAAGGGCTGGGGAAGCGCGTCACTCCTGAACATCCGCCCAACGAGTCCCGCCAGTTCTACACTGGTTTCGTCATGGACGAGGCAGTCATCGGCCGACCATTTCCCGCCTTCCAGATCGATTTCCTCAAGCTTGAATCCATTGAGGCGGATTCCCTTGCTACCGCCGGCAAACACCAGGGGCTTCCCGTGCTCGACAAAGACGGATCGCTCGGCCTTTGTGGCCTTCTCGGTGTACTCGAAGAAGGCGCCGTCATTGAAGATGTTGCAGTTCTGATAGATCTCTAGGAAGCCGGTACCCTTATGGTCGTGGGCTGCCCGAAGCATGTGCTTCATGTGCTTCGGATCGCGGTCCATGGTCCGACCCACAAACGTGGCGTCGGCCCCGAGGACCAAAGCCGACGGATTGAACGGGTGATCAATGGATCCGAAGGGCGTGCTCTTGGTGACCTTTCCGGTCTCCGACGTGGGGCTGTACTGCCCCTTGGTCAGGCCATAGATCTGGTTGTTGAACAGCAAGAGCTGCACGTTGACGTTGCGCCGCATCAGGTGAATCAGGTGATTCCCCCCAATCGAGAGGCCATCTCCGTCACCTGTGACAATCCAAACGTCCAGTTCGGGACGCGAAGCCTTGAGCCCGGTGGCGATCGTGGGTGCACGTCCGTGGATGGAGTGCATGCCGTAGGTCTTCATGTAGTACGGGAAGCGGCTCGAACAGCCAATCCCGCTGATGAAGACCACGTTCTCCTTCGGCGTGTCGATTTCCGGCATCAACCGCTGCACGGTTGCCAGAATGGCGTAGTCACCACAACCTGGGCACCAACGGACGTCCTGGTCAGTGGAGAAATCTGCGCGGGTAAGGCCTGAGGCTCCATCGCCGCCTGGGCCCGCGGGAGCGCCAGGTGGGCGCTTACCTGGTGGCAGCTTCGAACCGGGGGGCAGTCTGGAGCCCGGTGGCAGCTTTGCGCCCGGAGGCAGCTTCGAGCCTGGAGGCAGCTTCGAGCCCGGAGGTAGCGTGGGCTTGCGTCCGGCGGGCTTCTTGTCGTCAGCCATTGTCTGTGTCTCCGTCTATCATCGACTCCACATAGGACACGATCTCACCTGCTGGGAAAGGCCGGCCCTGGATCTTGGTCAGAGATTGGAAGGGAAGCAGGAAACGGTCACGCAGAATGCGGACCAACTGACCGTTGTTGAGCTCGGGCACCACGAGGTGGGTGAATCGGTCGCAAATGCTTTTCAGGTCCAGTGGAAGCGGGTTTATGTGGCGCAGGTGCACGGCGCCAACGCTGCGGCCTGCCTCGAGAAGCCTGTCGGTCGCTGCCTCGATGGCTCCCCTTGTCGAGCCCCATCCGACAATCAGCATGTCGCCTTTCGCCTTTCCGTAGACCTCTAGGGGCGGGAGGTCGCGGGCTACCCGGTCGGTCTTTTCCTCCCGGAGCCTCGTCATCGTTTCATGATTGCCCGCGTCGTACGAGACGTTGCCTGTCTCCTCCTCTTTTTCGAGGCCTCCAATCCGATGCTCCAAGCCCTTGGTGCCCGGCTTGGCCCACGGGCGGGCCAGGGTGTCCTTGTCGCGTACATACGGGAGGAACTCGTCCTCGCCACTAGTCTCCTTCGCGAACTTCACCGGGAATGGCGGAAGTTTGGACACGTCAGGGATGAGCCACGGCGTCGACCCGTTGGCCAGGTATCCGTCAGAAAGCAATATCACCGGCGTCATGTAGGTGACAGCAATGCGGGCCGCTTCGTAGGCCGCGTCAAAACAGTCGCCGGGCGTGCTGGGAGCGATGATTGGGATTGACGAATCCCCGTTTCTCCCAAACATGGCCTGCAAGAGATCACTCTGCTCAGTCTTGGTCGGGAGTCCCGTCGAAGGCCCACCGCGCTGCATGTTGACGATCACCAGGGGCAGTTCCATGATGTGCGCCAGACCGATGGCTTCCGCCTTCAGGGCCACACCCGGACCGCTCGTGCCTGTGACCGCAAGCGATCCGCCAAAGGCTGCACCAATCGCAGAACCGACGGCCGAAATTTCGTCCTCAGCCTGAAAAGTCATCACCCCAAAGTGCTTGTAGCGACTGAGGGTGTGGAGCAAATCCGAGGCAGGGGTGATGGGATAGGACCCGTAAAACAGGGGCAGACCGGACTGGACCGACGCCGCCAGAAACCCCATTGACATGGCGTGCACACCCTGGATGGCCCGGTACCGACCTGGCTTGAGAGAAGCGGGATCGACCTCGAACCGGGAAACGAATTGCTCCGTGGTCTCGCCGTAATGGTATCCCTTCTTCAGCAGGTGGAGGTTGGCCTCAAGGATGTCCGGCTTCTTGGCAAACTTCTGCGAAATCCACCGCCGTGCCGGCTCAACCGGCCGCGAATACATCCACAG